>CBESWY010000074.1:0-12824 GCA_965533395.1 uncultured Myxococcales bacterium | reverse complement strand
ACGTGGACGCGGGCGTCGTGGGCGGGGACGATGATGAGCTCGGGGTTCGCGCGTTGAAGCTGATGCAAAAGCACCAATTGCTCGCGGACCCCCGCTGCATCGAAATCGACCATGCGCCGGGCCAGCCATGGCTTTTCCGCGGGCCAGTCGACGCCTTCTCGGGTCCACGAGGTGTCGCCGATGACGAGGAACCGTTTGCCCTTTGCCAAGGTCACGAAGACCCCGATCGAGCCTGGGGTGTGCCCTGGCATCGGGACGAGCACGACACTGCCGTCGTCGAAAAAGTCGTGGCTCTCGACGAATGGACCGTAGCTTTCGCTGGCGAACCTCAGCTCTTTGAGCTGGAACTGACCGCGAGCCTCGAGTTGGCGATAGAGCTTCCCGCCCTCGTCATCGGACCGGGCATGGGCGAGCTCCTCGGGGGTGATCCAAACCGGCACTTCGCGCAGGTCCTCGAGGCCGCTCACATGGTCCCAATGCGAGTGCGTCAGTACGACGCCGCGAAGGTCTTGCGGCCCCAGCCCCCGAGACGCCAGCGCGTCCAGGGTCGGCGCCTTCACCGTCAGGTCCGCTAGAGCCCGCAAGAGCAACGGGGTCGTCTTCAGATGTTCCGCCACCTGTCGCGCTGCGCCCGCGTCGATCAGCAAGCGTCCGCGAGGGTGCTCGATCACGAAGGCGACGACCCCATTGACGAGGGGCTTCGTCAGGGAGCCGCCGCGTACGGCGAACCCCTCTTGGCTCTTCATCTCCGCACCTCGAATCACCGAAAATGAGACGCCCTCGATCGCAACCGGCGGCGGGAGGGCAGGCCCGATGGCCTTGGGGACGGCCAAAGGCCTCTTGACGAAGGTCCAGGCCAAGGCGGCGAGCAGGATGACGACGAGCAGGAGGGCGATCCGAATCTTCATGCGGAGACGACGATAGTCCCGAGCAGCTCTGCTGTCCCGCTGGGCATGACAAACACCGACACGCACGCTGATGGGCGCCGTCGGACCGTGCGAATGCGCCGGTTCCCCCGATGCCAAACCTGCGAATTCCTTCGCTCCGCTCTTGGCACGCGCACTGCAGCGCCCACTCGGACGTGGACCGTCCCCGTGAGCGACTTCGCCGTCTTGGCCCGTCTGCGCTGTCGGATGCGGAGCTCCTCGCATTGATCCTGGGCACGGGGCGAACCGGCGAGGACGTCGGCTCCCTGGCCATCCGCATCATGAGAGACTCGGGTGGGCTTTGGGCGCTTGCCCGACTGGGCGTCGCCGAGCTCGCTCGCATCACGGGAATCGGCCCTGCCAAAGCGGCCCGCCTGGCGGCAGCGTTCGAGCTCGGGTCACGCAGCCTGATTTGGCCTGATCTCGGCGCGGCTCCGCTTTCAAACAGCGAAATGGTCTTCCAACGGTACGGACAGCGGCTCATGGCGAGCCAAATCGAGCGATTCATGGTCGTTTGCGTGGACGCAAAGAACCGCGCGCGGGCAGAGCGCGAAGTTGCGCGCGGTGGCCGCACGAGCTGCCAGGTCGATCCGGCCGAAGTCTTTCGGCTCCTCGTATCTGAATCGGCGTCCGGGGCTATCTTCATTCACAACCACCCCAGCGGGGACCCCGATCCAAGCCGACAGGACCTCGAGCTCACCGAGCGCCTCGTCTCGGCGGGGTCCTTGTTGGATATCCGTATCCTCGATCATGTCATCGTGGGGAGCGGGAGATACACCAGCCTCCGAGACGCCGGCCTTTGGCCAACTAACGCTATGAAATCAGGTGGTTCCATTGGGGCCTTGGGCTGATTGGGGCGACTTGACACCCCCTCGACCCCGTGCTTTCTTCCCGCACTCTTATTTCTCGGGAGCATTGCAGTGAAGCGGACCTATCAACCACATCGCAAGCGCCGTCTTCGGACACACGGGTTCCGCGCGCGAATGAAGACCAAGGGCGGGCGGAGCATCATCAACGCCCGTCGTCGCAAGGGGCGCAAGCGCCTCACCGTGTCCTGCTACAAGAAGTAGCCCGAAACCGTGCGATCGTGCCTCGCACATCAAAAATGACGGGGTCAATCGGCGAAAGACCGCAGCGGTTTCGACGCGTTGATCGGCTTAAGAAGCGTTACGAATTCAAACGAGCACAGCTCAGCGGACGACGAATCCACACTCCCCACTTTCTCATCGTCGTCCTACCTAATGCAGTACAAAACACGCGACTTGGGATCACCGTGACGAAGAAAGTGGGAATCGCCGTTCAGAGAAATCGTATCAAGCGGGTGGTTCGCGAGGTGTTTCGGCGCAACCGGCAGCTCTTCCCCGTTTCGCACGACTTGGTGTTCATCGCGAAGCGGGGCGCCACTGAAATCGACTACGGCTCGTTGCTGAATGAGCTCGAACGCGCAGCGAGAAAGCTGCAAATCGAGGCGACGCGATGATTCGGGCGGCCCTTCTATTCGTAATTCGCCTCTACCAATTGACGCTCTCCCGTCTGTTGGGCCCCTCGTGCCGGTTCGAGCCATCTTGCTCGCACTACACCGCAACGTGCATCGAGCGGTTCGGCGCGTTGCGAGGCTCGTGGCTTGGCATCAAACGCATCGGACGCTGCCATCCCCTGAATCCTGGCGGATACGACCCGGCGCCGCACCCCGAGCACTCGCCGCATCACTCACACGAGGCGCGGCATGGATGATCGAAAGCAACCACCGGTTGCCCTCATGCTGCTGCCCCTCTTGGCACTCGGTGCGATGCTGGCAGTGCAGTATTTCGCTCCGCCCAAAGCACAGACTGAGGAGGCCGCCGCCGACCAGGCTGCGATACAGCCTCCCCAAGACGTCGAAGAAGACGTCGAAGGCAGCGCCGGTGACGCTGTGCCGGCCAAAGTCGCTCCGGTCGATGCGCGGTCACGTGCCGACTCTCAGAATCTCTACCAGCTGGAGAGCGACCGCTTCGTCGCCACGTTTACGGACCTGAACACCGCCATGGTGAGCCTGCACGTCAAGGGTGAGCGGTACCTGAACGAAGAGGGAGAGCCGTTCGAGCTGGTGACGACTGACAAAGAGCAGTACTTGCCCTTCGCGCCCTTCCTCTCGGGCGTGAAGATACCGGCAGACGCGCGCTGGCGGCTGGTGGAGTCCTCGAAAGAGGAGCTCAGCTTCGCGTGGGCGGGCGATGGCGTGTCGGTCACCCGAACCTGGAAGCTCGCCGATCCGCCGTATCAGCTTCACTCCTCGATCGAGGTTCGCAACGACGATCCGCGTTCGAGAACCGTCGGCTTGGGGATCACCTCCGCTCACTACGTCCGCCGTGCCGACGAAAAGGGCGGTATCATCGGCAGGCCGTCCCCGGTTCTCAGCCACGGGATCTGCCAGCACGGCGACGACACGATTCGCGAGGATCGCGAAGGCCTTCTGAGCGAGGACGAAACGCGACCGCTGCAGCCTCACAGCTACGGCCCGGGAATCGAATACGTAGCGCTCAGTAGCGTGTATTTCGCCATCATCGCTGCGCCCGAAGGAGGGACCGCCGAGCGATGCGACATGCTGTCGTCCGATCGCGGAGGCACCAAAGATGATCCGGACGGAAGCCTGTTCGAGGCGAAGCTCGCCTATGCCCCGCAGGAGATTGGCCCGGGGGAATCAGCGACGTTCCGGACCGCGGTCTACGCCGGGCCGAAGGACTACGACGCTCTTCAGGAGTTTGGGCACAGCGCCTCCGAGGTCATCGACCTAGGATGGTTCAGCTTCATCGCCCGGGGGATGAGCTGGCTGCTCCGCACGATTCACGGCTTCATCGGAAACTGGGGCGTTGCGATCATCTTGCTGACGCTTCTGGTTCGAGTCCTTCTGCTCCCGTTTGTCATCCCGCAGTTCCGGAACATGGCCAAGCAGCGCGCGCTCAAGCCCGAGATCGACAAGATCAACGAGCTCTACAAAGACGATCGCGAAAAGAAGGGCGCCGCCATGATGGAGCTCTGGCGCAAGCACAAGGTGAACCCGCTCGGCGGCTGTCTCCCAGTGCTTCTGCAGATGCCGATCTTCTTCGCGCTGTACCAGACGCTCTCGACGAGCATTGAACTCTATCACGCACCCTTCGTCCTGTGGTGGACCGACCTCTCGTCGCCTGACCCGCTCTACGTGTTGCCGATCCTCCTCGGCGGCCTGATGTTCATTCAGCAGAAGCTCACGCCAGTTCAAATGGATGCGACGCAGGCCAAGGTCATGCTCTACGCGATGCCGCTGATGATGACGTTCTTCATGCTGCTTCTTCCGACAGGGCTTTGCTTGTACATGGTGACCAGCTCCGCCATCGGCATCACGCAGCAGCGATACATGTACTGGAAGATGGACCAAGAAACGTCGGCCCTGGCGACCAGCTCCGACGACAGCGACGACGACAACGATCAAGCGGCAGAACAAACCGAAGCCGCCGCCCCCAAGCAGGCAAAGCCCCGCAGAAAGAAGAGGACTCGCCGTGGACGAGCTTAAAAGTAAACCCCGTGACGGAGCACTGATTCTCGATCAGCAAGCGCAGGAAGACCCCAGCCGATACGCTGGGGACGGCAAGGCGGAAGAGGCTGCAGAGATTCTCGAAGAGCTGGTAAACCTGATGGACCTCGACGTTCGAGTCGAGATCCGCACTGACGCCGAGCGCATCGAGCTCGACGTGACGGGAGAAGACTCCGGCCGTGTGATAGGCAAGAAGGGCGCCACCCTCGACGCGCTTCAATTCTTGATCAACAAGATGGTCAATCGTTTTCCCGAAGCGCGCCGACACGTCATCTGCGACTCTGGCGACTACCGCGAACGTCATGACGACGGTCTCGTTTCGATGGCCAAACGCCAGGCAGACCGAGCCATCACGGAAGGCAAAGTGGTCACACTTCAGCCCATGAACGCCCGCGACCGGCGCGTCGTTCACATGTCACTCGCCAAGTTCGAAGGCGTCAGCACGATGTCGCAGGGAGAGGGAATGCGTCGGCGCATCCAGATCATCCCGGCACGCAAACGCCGGTAGCGGCTTGGGCTACCGGCGGTAACCGAGGATGCTTCTTGGTGCACGGCTGGAGGGCACGCTGTAGTCCAGCCGGCGAGCCAAAACTAGGCCAGGCGGTGGATCGACATCCGTCCCCGCAGTCAGCACCCAGACCTCATCAGCCAACCGCGCACCGATCGGCAACCAGTCCTTCGGTGCGAAGGTAGCGCGCGAAAGCGCGATCCCGAACGGGGCGCCGGCGACGAGCGGGTTCGCTGGATCCACCTTCTGCTCGAGCATCGTGGTGCGGTTCGAGAGGCCCAGCACACCGGCCGCCGTCCTCAAGAATGTAGTTCGTCTTCGCCTCGGCTCGACGAGGGTGGCGTGCAGGGTCGCGTTGGCGAGCAAGATCGGGATGGTCGGCGCTCCAACGCCAGCACCGACGTCGACGAGCGAAGCAGACCCTTCGATCCAATCCCCGCGAATCATCTGGGCTGCATCGAGAAACAAGATCTCGGCAAGCTCGGTGTCCGATCGCGCCGAGGTGAGGTCCGTCCGCGCGTCCCAGGACTGTGCGATGTCAAAGTAGGCGACCCAGCCTTCCGGCACGACGATCCCAGCCTCCATACAGAGCTGCCCAATCGCACCTGCCGCGCTCATTCGCCGCGAACCCCATGCCAGGCCGCCTTGAGGTCAGCCATCTGGGCGTACCGGTCGTCCTTGTTGCGATGCATCGCTCGTTCGATCACACGCGCGAGCGCCGCAGGCACCTCCGCTACGGCGTCGATCGGAAGGCAATCCCCCGCGTCGATCTTCATCATGAGGCGGCCCAGATGATTGTCGTGAAACGGCTTCTTCGCGCTCAGCGCTTCGTAGAGCAGAACGCCGAGCCCGTATACGTCGATGCGTTGGTCGACATCGGTCTTACCCGTTAGCACCTCGGGCGCCATGTACGCGGGGGTCCCGCTGACTTCACCCGTCGCGGTCAGCCGGTCGAGGCCGAGAATCTTCGAGGCGCCAAAGTCGACGACACGCGGGGCCCCTTCGGCGGGCCAGATGACATTGGCCGGCTTGAGGTCTCCGTGAAGCACGCCATGTTCATGCGCTGCGCCCAAGCCGCCGCTGAGGGCATCGACCAAGGAGTCCGCCTCGGCAATGCTGACCGGGCCCTTCGACAAGCGTTGGGCCAGCGTCTCGCCTTCGACGTACTCCGTCACGAGGAACACGAGCCCTGCGTCGTCGATTCCGAGCTCGAGCAGGCGGACGAGCGCCGGGTGGTCGAGGGCCTTGAGAACCGCCCCTTCGCGACGGAACCTTCTCCGCATCGACTCGTCTGCAAGGTACTCGGCGCGAAGCAGTTTCACCGCCGCCTTGGATCCGCTCAGCTGGTCCAGCGCTTCAAACACGTCGCCCATCGCGCCCCTGGCAAGCTCCGCTACCAGTTCGTAGCGGCCGGCCAGGATGGTTCCGACGCCAATGGAAGTTGGGTTCGTCATGACTCCGTGGAAAGATACCTCTCTTCGCAAACACGCCCAACTGACGTACGCTCCGCCCGCCGATGACGGAGCCCAACCTCGATGACGCCCTCGCAGAGCTGTACGGCCTCCCCTTGCCCGCCATCGAGCTGATCAAGCTGCGCGGGGACGCGTCGACGCGAAGCTATTTCCGAGTTCGTGTCACCGAAGCCAGCGCTCGCGGCCCGCGAAGCGTCATCGTGATGCAGCTGCCAGAGGACGCCTTCGCTAGCGACGAGGGAGGCAAGCCGGCCTACGGCGAACGCCTTCCGTTTCTCGAAATCGCGGCGCTGCTCGACGCGAAAGGCCTGCCGGTACCGTCGGTCTACGTGGAAGACCTCGACAATGGGATCGTCCTGCTCGAGGACCTCGGAGACACGACCTTTGAGCAGCATCTGCGCGGCACGCCACGCGCCGAATGGCGGCGGCTCTACGGGGCCGCTGTCGACCTTCTGGCCGAGCTGCACGAAGGCTGTGCCAGCCTGTCTGAACCGTCGATCGTCTCGCAACGGCACTTCGACCGCGAGCTGATCGACTGGGAGCTCGATCATTTTCGTGAATGGGGACTCGAGGCGCCATTTGGAGCGCTCGATGAGGCTCGGAGCGCGACTCTTCGCGCCGCCTTCTCCAAGATCGGGTCTGCGATCGAAGCCATGCCCAAAGGCTTCGTCCACCGGGACTACCAATCGAAGAACCTGATGGTGGGGCCCAATGGCCGGCTCACGCTCATCGATTTCCAAGACGCGCTCCGGGGTCCCCGGGTCTACGACCTCGTCGCCCTTCTCTGCGACTCGTACGTCTCGCTGGACCTCGGCCTTCAGGAATCCATGATCGATCGCTATGCCGCACTGCGTCGTATCGAGCCAAGCGAGCTGCGGCGCGAATTCTGGCTCGTCGCCCTTCATCGGAAGCTCAAAGACGCGGGGCGTTTCATCTTCATCGATCGCGTCCGAAACAACCCTGATTTCCTCCAATGGTATCCGCAAAGCCTCCTCTACGTGGGTCGCGCCATGGAGCAATCCCCTGGCTTCGACGGGCTCAGGCGCCTTTTAGAGGAGGCGATCCCCGGATTTCCGGACAGCGTCGCGAAACCTGCCTCTGTGTTGGAATAGACCCGCGAGAGACGGCGTTGACCCCTTGAGCGACGGGGGTGAAACCGCACACCAAACTGTACGCTCTTCTCTCCCACTATCCGACATCCAACACCACCGGTTTCACCCCCTTCGCCGTCCCTAACGGAGTCGGGATTTGTTGCGGGCTCCCGGAGGAGCGGTAGACTCTGATTTCGCTTTCATGAGAATCTCCCTCCACGCGCTCGCTATCGCGGCGATGCTTTTGCTGGACGCCGCATCGGTCAGTGCTGCGGACTGCTCGTGCGAGGGCTTGTCTGCGGAGGGTTGCAGCGACACCGCGCAGCTCCGCGAGGATCCCGCCGGGCCGCCGCTGTGGTGCGAACGAAGCGACGACCCACGCTGCATGCCTGCGAACACGCACGGCACCTCGGTTCACACCCTGGTCCCCGTGGCCATGAGCTGGGCTCAACCGATTCGATGGGACGCGCCTCCCCGCACAGGCATCCAACTGGACGTCCGTGCCGACGGAGATTCGCGGACCGAGTACTCACGAAGAGTCGAACGACCTCCGCGCTAGCGCCGGCCGCCCTCAGCGGGCGGTCGTCCCGGCATTTGGTTCGTTCATTTGAACGTTGAGTTTGTTTCAAGCTCGCCGCTCAGTCGCGGCGCGAGGATAAGATTATGAGTAAAGGTTCATCAGTTCTATTGGCCATCGTCATGGCGATCGCTGGATTTGCGGTCGGGCACGTCGTTGGCTCACGATCCGCTACGGATACTGGAGTCGCCGATGGCGCGGAGGAGGCGCAGGCCGCGGACGTCATCGTCGCGGGCGACGTCGAGCGGTACAAGGTTCCGGTCAGCGACGCGCAGCCCTCAAAGGGTCCGAAAGACGCGCTCGTCACGATCGTCGAGTTCAGCGAGTTCCAGTGCCCCTTCTGCTCTCGGGTTCTGCCGACCACGAAGCAGGTCGTCGACACCTACGGCGATAAGGTCCGCATCGTTTGGCGCAACAACCCCCTGAGCTTCCACAACAACGCGGCGCCTGCAGCAGCGGTGGCCATGGAGGCCTATGCGCAGGGTGGCAACGACAAATTCTGGGAGGTGCACGACACGCTCTTCGCAAACCAGAAGGCGCTCGGCCGTCCAGAGCTCGAAGGCTACGCTGAGAAAGCCGGTCTCGACTCGGCGAAGGTCAAGAAGGCTCTCGACGAGGGAACTCACAAAAAAGCGATCGATGCGGATCAGGCCATGGCAACAGAACTCGGGGCGCGAGGCACTCCGTACTTCTTCGTGAACGGACGACAGCTCCGAGGAGCGCAGCCCTTCGCGGCCTTTCAGAAAGTCATCGATGAAGAGCTGGCGACGGCCGAGACCCTTCTCAAGCAGGGCGTGAAGAAGGAACAGATCTACGCGACGGTGACGAAGAGCGGACTCACCAAGGCGGCGGCTCCGAAGCCACAGGCTCCGAAGGCCGGTCAGCCCGATCCGAAAGCGGTCTACAAGGTTCCGCTCAAGGGTAACGAGCCGCAAAAGGGTCCGAATGACGCGCTGGTCACGATCGTCGAGATCAGCGACTTCGAGTGTCCGTTCTGCGGCCGAGTGGAGCCGACGATCAAGCAGGTGCAGGACAAGTACGGCAAGGACGTCCGCGTCGTTTGGATGAACAATCCGCTTCCGTTCCACAAGAACGCCAAGGGCGCAGCGAACGCGGCTCTCGAGGCCCACGCGCAGAAGGGCGACAAAGGCTTCTGGGCGATGCACAACAAGATGTTCGCGAACCAGAAGGCCCTGACGACCGACAACCTCGCGAAGTGGGCCAAGGAGCAGGGTCTGAACGTCTCGAAGTTCAAGAAGGCCCTTGCGGACGACAAGTACGGCAAGACCATCCAGGAGCAGCAGGCGCTGGCCAGCAGCCTGGGGGCCCGTGGCACCCCGGCGTTCTTCATCAACGGCCGCAACCTCCGGGGCGCCCAGCCTCTGGCGGCTTTCACGACGGTGATCGACGAAGAGATGACGAAGGCAAAGGCCCTCGTCGCGAAGGGCACGCCCCGGGCCAAGGTCTACGAGACGACCATTGCCAAGGGTGAAACCGGCCCGAAGACCGCACCCGCCAAGCCAGCACCGGACGCCAACAAGATCTACGACATCCCGGTTCCGAAGAACGCCCCGACCAAGGGCGGGGCCAAAGCGAAGGTGGTCATCCAGGAGTTCAGCGACTTCCAGTGCCCCTTCTGCAGCCGGGTCAACCCGACCGTCGCACAGGTCGTCAAAGAGTACGGCGACAAGGTGCAGTTCGTTTGGCGCGACTACCCGCTTCCCTTCCACAAGGACGCGCAGCCGGCTGCTCAAGCGGCACGAGAGGTCTTTGCTCAGAAGGGCAACAAGGCGTTTTGGGCGTACCACGATCTTCTTTTTGCCAACCAGAAGACGCTTTCGCGGGAAAATCTCGAAAAGTTCGCGGAGCAGGTTGGAGGAATCAACATGAAGGCCTTCAAGGCCGCCCTCGATTCCGGCAAGCACAAAGCTGCGGTCGAAGCCGACATGGCCGCCGTCGCCAAAGCCGGTGCGCGAATCGGCACGCCGTCGTTCTTCATCAACGGCAAGCTGATTCAAGGCGCGCAGCCCTTCGCGGCATTCAAGGTCGCGATCGACGACGCGCTCAAGAACTAAGCTAGCGAAACACAGTCAGGAAGGGGCAGGACCGCATGTCGGGCTTGCCCCTTCCTTTTGACACGAAGGGGTCCGCACACTACATTCCGGTTCGTTCTGAAAACTAAAGTATTTTCAAGGTGTTGACGCATGGTCCGAGCGAAAGCTGCCGCCTCTAAACGACCTCCCAAGAAGCCGACGGTCGAAGAGCTCTACTTCAGGAGCGACAGCGCTTACCTTTGTCTCCTGCTCAACCGTCGAACGCGATTCATTCGCGTCATCGACTTCCGAGCCGGCGCGCTTCCGGCGAAGCGGCTCTACATTCAATCGGTCGCAACGCAGGAGAACGTCCAGAAGGTGATCACGCTCGTCGAAAAAGACGAAGTTTCCTCGTGGACGCGCGTAGGATTCGTTCGCGAAGGGACGATCCCCGGCTTCTACAAGCGCAGCGACGGTCATCTATGTGGATGCGTCATCGGCGACAAGACAGCCTCGATCGAGGTCAGCGATGCGTCCGCAAAGCTCACCGAGCGCACCATCAACGCGGCCAAAAAAAAGGCCGCCAATGACATCCCCGAAAAGATCAAGGGCGCCTCGGTTCGGCCCGCGACCGAGAAAGAGGCCCTCTCGGCCCGAGACGCTGCATGGAAAAAGAACCCGGCCTTTGGCTCGTTCGACATGTTCGGGCGCGATGCGAAGCGAATCTATTTCGATGCCAGCGTCCGACGCAGCAAGACCAACTACATCTCCGCGGAGTTCCAAGACTGCTTTGGGCACGCCCTCGTCGAAGTTTTGCGCCTACCCAGCAGCGAGAACGAGACCCTTTCAGTGATCGCCGCCCTTCGGACGCTCGCCGACAACCTCCAGGAGCGAGGGATCGTGGCCATGTTCGCGTTCGCACCGAACGACAACGTGGAGATTTCCACGGCATTTGTTGCCGCCGGCTACCGCAAAACCGGTTTGCTCGCGCAAGCGATTCTCGACGCGGAAGGCGGCCGCAAAGACGCCATCTTATGGTCTCACAAATTCGTGAGCGCCAATGGTGATGAATACGAGTGAGCCTTGACCGTCTCGGTCCGAGGCCGCTAGGCTCGTGAACGAGCAAGGAGAGGCGCATGCGCTCACGCGATGACATCGAATCGTATCTGGCTCGCGCCGAGGTCCCCTACGAAGAGGTCGGCGCCGACGGGATGTGGCTCGTCCGTGACAGCAGCCTAGGCGAGAACATCGCCATCCAAACTGCTGACTCGCTTCTGCTCTTTCGAGTGAAGGTCCTCGAGCTTGATGAGGTCAACGACAAGGAGGCGCTTTATGAAGAGCTTCTTCGCCTCAACGCTTCCGATCTCGTGCACGGAGCCTACGGAATCTCGGACGCCGCAGTGGTGCTCACTTGCACTCTGCAACTCGAGAACCTCGACTACAACGAGCTGCAGGGGGTTCTCGACGACTTCTCGCTAGCGCTCGCCAATCACTACGGGAAACTGAGCAAGTTCCGGGTCGCCACCTAAAGGACACGAGCAATGGGGTTCCTCAGCCGTCTGGCACAACTGATCAAGAGCAACATCAACGACCTCATCAACAAGTCGGAAGATCCGGAAAAGATGCTGAATCAAGTCATCGTCGACATGAATCAGCAACTGGTCGAGGCGAAGAAGCAGGTCGCGGTTGCCATCGCCGACGAGAAGCGCCTGAACAAGCAGTTCGGGAGCGAAGTGGCGAAATCGAAAGATTGGGAAAACAAGGCCATGCTGGCGGTTCGGTCAGGAGACGACGAGCTCGCGAAAGAGGCTCTGCTCCGGCGCAAGGAGCACGATGTGATCGCTGCGCAGTACCAAGAGCAATGGGCGCGTCAAAAGGCGATGACCGACCAACTGAAGACTGCGCTCAAGGCGCTGAGTCACAAGATTGGCGAGGCGCAGCGCAAGAAGAATGTCCTCATCGCGCGCAAGCGCCGTGCCCAGGCGATGAAGAGCATCCAGGAAACGATGAGCGGCCTCTCCGATGCGAGCGCGTTCGAAACCTTCGATCGAATGGCGGAGGAGATCGACCAGATGGAAGCCGAGGCCGAGGCAGGCACGGAGGTCGCCGAGCAGTACACCGGCGATATCCTGAAGCATCGTTTTTCAGAGCTCGAGGCTACCGCAGGCGCCGACCTCGAGCTCGAGGCGCTCAAGCGCAAGATGGGGCTGGTACCCGCCGAGCAGCCGCCGGTGGGCGCCAGGGTGGCCAGTCCGGAAGAGCAGCACGAAGAAGAGGAGCTCGCCGAGCTCGAAGAAGCCCTCGAAGAGCTCAAGCGCAGGGAACGCTGAGCTTGACAGGAGGCCTCCGCCGCTTAAGTTGCCGGCCGAAACCCAAGCCATGCCGACTTACGAGTACAGCTGTGACAACTGCGGGCACGCGTTTGAACGGGTGCAACGCATCACCGAAAATCCGGTCAAGAAGTGCCCCAAGTGCGGCAAGCTCAAAGCCCGCCGCATGATCGCGGGCGGGGGTTTCATTCTGAAGGGCGGGGGCTGGGAGTCCGATCTCTACTCCGGCCCTTCGAACCGAGCGGCGAGCGCCAAAAAGAGCAGTGACTCGGGCTCGAGCGACAGCGAGTCGTCCTCGACCGCCAAGCCGAGCAAGGGCGATTCGAGCAGCAAGCCC
>CBESWY010000073.1:0-12839 GCA_965533395.1 uncultured Myxococcales bacterium | reverse complement strand
AATAGGGTCGATTCATTGACGACCCAAGCGCCTCGAACGTGTTTACCCCCAGCCTTGGGGTCAGCCCAATAAATGACGGGCGGCGCCTCCGGTGAGGCGAGAATTTTCAAATGCGGAAATCGCTAGGGCTCTACGAATAGGCTTTCAAACGGATCGAGAGCCTCGGAATCGGGAAACTCTGCTGCGCCGAGCGGCGGGAGTATCCGCACGGGCGGCAGAGGGTCTCCCTTCCGACGAAACCGGAAGTTCTCGAGCTCCGCTAGCCCGTAGTCGAGCGCTTCGGGGCCGATCCGCTCCCGCTTCGCCATGTGCTCGAGGAGCCGCCGTACTTTGCTCTTCATCGAGCGGCTGAGCGCGCCGCGCTCGTACGAAATATGGTAGCGCTTCGGTGATGGCAACATGCACGCAAGGAAGGCGGCCTCCGCAGGGCTGAGGTCTATCGGATTCCGGCCGAAGTAGTAAGCCGCGGCATGCCGGATCCCGTAAACCGCCGGTCCATACTCGATCACGTTGAGATAGAGCTCGAGAATCTCGTCCTTGTTGAGAGCATTCTCGAGCCACCACGTGAGAATCACTTCTTGAACTTTCCGCGCGATGGTCTTTTCGCGTTGCAAGTAGAGGTTCTTGGCCAGTTGCATCGAAATCGTACTCGCGCCCACGACGTACCGGCCCTCTTGAAGGTTCCGTACGAGCGCATCGCGAATCGCCCAGGGTGCAAACCCCCCGTGCTCGTAGAACGCTCCGTCCTCGTGACTGATCGCTGCCGCGGTCATGAACGGGCTGATGTCGGCGAACGCGACCCAGTTTGGAGTCTCGGGACCCGTGCGCATTTCGAACACGGTATCGTCCGGCTCGATTGCGCGGTGCCGGAACGGCCCTTGAAAGCGCTCGACGCGTACCCAACGGGGCGTTTTTTCGAACTGACAGAGGTTTCGAACGCGAATCGAGAGCTCAGCAGCTTCGAGCTCCCTCGAGTCGAAAGAGGCATGCACCAGCGCACTCCAATTTCCAGACCATTCGAAGCGAGCGAGTGATCCGAGAATGTCGTCGGGGATCGCTCTTATCACGTCATTGCAACGGGTAGGCGGAAGCCTCGCGGTGAGGTCCACTCGGTAGTGCTCCGGGGTCCGTTCGAGCTCGCCGTCGATCAACACACCTACCTTGCCCATGCGGACCTCGCCCCGCTGGACTTGAAGACGACGCTCACCGGGGTACCAGCTGCCCTTCCCTCTGATATCCACGTTGATGTTGTCCACAGGCTCCGCTGCGATTCGCTCGGAATCGAGCGCGAGCTCTCGCAGCCGTAGGCGTCCTTCGATGCTGATCTCCTTAGGGGAGCTGGCGGCAAGCTCGAGCTCGGCGCTCAGTGTGCCTACCTCGTCTTCGTAGAAGGGAACCTCGGGAACAAAGGGTGCAACAACCGCGAGTGAGATTCGGCGGAGCTCAATGCTTCCCTCGGCCCGTGCCTCGCTGGGCATGACGCTGAGGTCGACCCTCAAAGCCCCGTCATTGGAGGTCTGACCGCCGACCACCACGCGGTACCAGCCGTTGTCCCCTCCGTTCAGCGCCCAGCCGAAGTCCCGAATTCGCTCGACGTGGCCTGCCGGGGTTCTGCTTTCGATTTGAACGCCGGAAACGGCGACGCGGGCATCCGGGGTCAGGCGCGCGAACAGGCGGGCGCCCGTCGGAGGGGACACGGAAGGGAGGATCTCGGTCCCGGTATCGGTCTCGTTCCCGGTCTCGGTCTCGGTGCCGCTGGGCGGGCCGCGAAGCTGACTCATAGCGTCTCGCAAACGAGTTGCGAGAGCTGTTGACCGCTCGTCGCCATTGCGGAGGGAACGTACGGTCGCGCCCTCTATCGCGAGCTCGCGAAGTTTCCACGCTCCGTCACTGCGCCTCAGCTCCAGCTTGGCGGGTCCTATGTTTGCGTGGTCCGCGCTTTGCGAGCCGAGCAGCGCACCCCCGAGGCGCCCTAGCATCTCATCACCGTTCTTGCGGAGGCTCACATCGCTCATCGACACAAGCTGCCCGTTCGCGTCGCGCACACGAAGGGTCAATCCGTCGACAGCGTACGTTCTTCTGCCGCGGTTGCTGCCGCTGGATGCCTGCGGAGACTTGGAACTGGGCTCCTCTCGTCGAAACTGCGCGATGGAGTCGCGAAACCCTTCGTCACTGAGGTCGAGGGTCACTTCGAGGCCGCGCGCAGACACTGCGCGAACAGACCGCGCACCGTACAAGATAGCGCCGACGAGGCTCATTCGCGCCTCGACGTGTTCGATGCGCGCGACGAAGCCGCCGTGGCGACCTCGTAGCTCGACGCCGCGGAGCTCGACGCCGCCAAAGGACAAACTCGTTTCTTCGATCTGGGCATCGACGCCGAGGCGCCCGGCGATCAGGTCCGCAGCACGTGCAGAAACGCGGGGCATCGCCCAGCTCCAAAGGCCAAACACGAGTGCGAACGCGACGAAGGCCACGACCACCCAAACGCGTCGCTCGCTGAGAAACCGCAGCATCGAGGTGGCATTATGCCGCGTCTAAAACACGAAGCCTAATAAAGCTTGCGGCTGTCGATTTGGATCGTGACAGGGCCATCAACGGTGGATCGAACGAGCATCATGGCCCGAAAAGTGCCCGTTTCGACCGGCAAGCCCTTCGCACGCAAACGTTCGACCAGCTCCAGGTAGAGCCGCTGGGCCTCTTCGGGGCCTGCTGCGCCATCGAACGAAGGGCGCCTGCCGCGCCGCACGTCGCCAAACAGCGTGAACTGAGAAACGACCACCACAGCGCCTCCGACATCGCCTACCGACAAAGACATGCGTCCGTCGTCGTTAGGGAACACGCGAAGCCCCGAAATCTTTTCGGCAACGTACTGTACGTCCTTCGGCTCGTCTCCGTGCGCCGCGCCGAGATACACCAGCAGACCTCGCTCGATGCTCCCGACAAGCTCCCCCTCGACGGTGACACTCGCTTCGTTGACCCGCTGAACGACGGCGCGCATGCGTGCTTGCCTAGCACAGAGCGAATCCTCTTGCCCGGAGCAGACGATGCTCAATACTGGGGAGCAATGAAACCGGTTGTGGGTCTTACGGGGGGAATTGCGTGCGGGAAGTCAACCGTCGCAGACATGTTTGCTGACCTCGGTATTTCGGTCATCGACGCCGACGACTTGGCGCGCGAGGTGGTCGAGCCGGGGACGCCCGGCTTGCAGATGATCGTGGAAGGGCTCGGCAAAGGGGTGCTCGACGAAACGGGCCGCCTCGATCGCAAGAAGGTCGGCGAGATGGTGTTCGGCGACGACGAAGCGCGCGAAACGCTCAACGCGATCATGCATCCTCTAATTGGAGCAGCCGGCGCCAAACACATCATGGCCCGTCAAGACAGCCCGGCGCCGTACCTCCTCTACGAAGCTGCACTCCTCGTAGAAACGCGCGCTTACGAGGCGTTTTCTGCCCTTATCGTGGTTAGCGCCGAAGAATCGCTCCAGCGGCTGCGGCTGATCGCGCGCGACGGCTTCACGGCGCTCGAGGCCAACGCTCGAATCGACTCTCAGCTTCGGCTCGAGCAAAAAGTCGCAGTCGCGGACTATGTCGTGACCAACAATGGCGACCTCGACTCGACGCGAGAGCAGGTGGCGGCGATTCACGAGAAGCTCGTCGCGAGGTTCACGTCGAAGGAGCGGACGTGAGGGGCAAGCTGATTCGTCCGGTGCTCGTGACGGGCTTTCCGGGCCGGCAACCTGCCGTGCACCTCGTGCGAGAGCTCGCGAATCGCGGCGAGCGCTCGGTGTGTTGCCTCGTGACCGAAGGGCGGCAAGAGCGCGCGATGGAGCTAATCGACGCACTTCCAGAGTCTGCTCGAGAGCGCGTGTCGATTTGGCTCGGCGACCCGCGCTCAATGGACCTCGGGTTGAGCGGCGAAGAGTTCGCGGAGCTCGCCGAACGCTTAGAAGTCATTCACCACTGCGCGTCGATCGCCGATCCGGCTGCAACCAAGGAGGAAGCAGCCGGCAACGTGCGCGCCGCCGCGGAGATCCTCGAGCTTGCTGAGGCCGCTCCGAGCCTGAAACGTCTCGTATGTTGGTCGAGTGCCACGGTGTCGGGCAATCGCGAAGGCTTCGTCAAAGAGACCGAGCTGGACGAGACGATGGGCTTTCGAAATCCCGTCGAGGAGTCCCTATACAACATGGAGCGGATGCTTCGCGAGTCGGCAGAGGAGCTGCCGATCGTCATTCTGCGGCCCGCGGTCATCGTCGGTGATTCACTGACCGGCGAGCTGGAAGATCTCAACGGCCTGTATCTTTTGATTCGGTTTCTGCTGAGCGCGCCCGACGACTATCGCATTCCGACGCCGAGTCGAACCGGGGTGCGAATCAGCGCGGTCCCGGTCGACTACGCGGTCCGGGCCGGTTTGCGCATCGCCGACGACGAGCAGTCGGTGGGGCGCACGTTCCACATCGTCGACCCGAAGCCGGTCACCGTGCAACACGCCCTGCGCCTCTTCGCCGAAGCCACAGGACGCCCCAGTCCTCGCGAGCACGACCCGCTCAATCTCGCCACCGCCCTGATGCGCGCGCCAGGCTTGCAGCGTTTCCAAAAGACGACCCGCGCATTCCTCGACCACTTGAAGACCGACGTGATCTACGACGACCGGAACGCCCGCGAGCTGCTCGCGGGTACCGGAATCCAATGCCCGGAGCTGGAGAGCTACGTCGACGCAATGGTCGCGAGGGCGCAGCGGGACTGACCCCTGAACGTCGCTGCGCTCGTTAAGATCCGGCGAGGGTCATGGAGGAGACCCTGAACGTTGGTGAGGCGACGGCGGTTCTGTGATCGAGATCGTTGGCAACGGCGTCAATTCGCTGCAGGAGTTGGTCGAGGTTGAGAGAGATTGTGATCTCGGAGACGGGATGGCTCAGTGCACCGTCTTCGATCAGGAAGCCCGAGGCTCCGCGGCTGAAGTCGCCCGTCACGGCATTGAAGCCGAAGCCCATCATGCCCGTGACGTACAAGCCATGTTTGGTGGCCGCGAGGAGCTCATCGCGGGACTGGCTGCTCGCTTTCAACATCAGATTGCTGCTCGACGGTGACACGCCGCCGGACGGCGAGCGAGACGCGCTGCTGGTGCTCTTAAGCCCGAGCTTACGTGCGCTATAGCTGTCCATCAGATAGCTTTTGAGCACCCCGGACTCGACGACGACGTTGCGGCGCGAGAGCAGCCCCTCTCCGTCGAACGCGCGTGAGCCCGGCGCCCGCGGAAGCAGCGGGTCATCGACGATGTCGACTAGGTCGCTGGCGACCACGGTGCCGATGCGATCGACCAGATATGAGCTCTTGCGCCAGACCGAGCCGCCGAGAATGCAGCTTGCGAAAAGCCCCAATATCGAACGCGCGGCATCTTTGTCGAAGACGACCGGGAGCTCTTGGGTTGGAAGTTTTTTCGCGCCGAGCTGTGCAATCGTGCGCCGGGCCGCTTCCTCTCCAACGGCCTGGCTCTGTTCGAGGTCCGCATAGTGTCGAGCCGCAGTCCAATGATAGCCGCTGCGCTTTTTGCCGCCTTCATCATCGGCGACGGGATTGACCACCATCGACGCGTACGTCCCGTAGTCGCTTCCCGTAAAACCACCACTCGTCACGAGCGCGCTCAGGCCTCGTGCACGTGTGAACGAGGCGCCCTCGCTGTTGCTGATGCGAGGATCAAAATCAAACGCGGCGCGCTCGCCTTGAACCGCACGCTCGAGGGCTTCGTCGGCGGAAATCCGGCTGACCCCCTCGTCGAACGTGTCCAAGTCCTTCCATTGCGACGGTGAGGACAGGTCTGACGGGTCGGGCGGACCTGCGAACGCGTCCGACTCGCTGAGCCGCGCCAGCTCGATCGAGTCTTCGATCAATCTGCGCTTCCCTGCTTCGCTCAAGTCGCTCGTGTAGGTTGAAGCGACGTGTTGTCCGACCATCACCCGCAGTCCGAGCGCACGCGAGCCGGCCTCTTCGACTAGCTCTGGCTTGCCCCTGCGGACCTTCACAGAAAGATGAGAGCCGCTGTGCACGCTGGCTTCAGCCACGTCCGCGCCGGCCGCGGTCGCACGCTCGATCACCGAGTGTCCGAGGTCGAGAAGGGCTCTGGCGTCTTCCTCGGCTCCGGTCATTCGCTCGCCATCTGCGTTCCGCCGACCGTCATCCCGGCGATCTTGATGGTAGGGCATCCGACGCCGACGGGAACGGATTGCCCGTCCTTGCCACAGGTCCAAATTCCGTCGGACACCTCGAAGTCATGCCCCAGCATGACCACCTTGCGCATGGCTTCCGGGCCATTGCCAATCAAGTTGACCCCCTTGAGCGGCGCGGTGACCCTGCCGTCTTCGATCAGGTAGCCCTCGGTCAGGGAGAACACGAAATCCCCGTTCGAGATGTCGACCTGACCACCCCCGAATTTCTTCGCGTAGACCCCGCGGTTCACACTGCGAATGACATCCTCCGGCGCATCCGTTCCGCCGAGTAGCATCGTGTTGGTCATTCGCGGCATGGGATGCGAACGAAAGCTCTGTCGGCGCCCGTGACCATCGGGACTCGTCCCGAAGAATTCGGCGCTGTGGCGGTCCTGCATGTACCCCTTGAGGACGCCTTCCTCGATGAGAACGGAGCGCGCGGGAAGCTGTCCCTCGTCGTCGACGTTGATGGAACCTCGCGAACCCTGCAGCGAAGCGTCATCGACGACCGTACAAAGCTCGCTGGCGACGTGTTCACCGACGCGGTCCGAGTAGTTGCTTGTCTTCTTGCGATTGAAGTCCGCTTCGAGCCCGTGGCCGACGGCCTCGTGGAGGAGGATGCCGCTGTCGCCGGGACCCAGGACTACGTCCATCTCCCCGGCCGGAGCCTCACGCGCGTCGAGCATCACCAACGCTTGCTGAACAGCCTGCTCTGCGTGCGCCTCGGGCGTCTTCTCGTCGAAATAATCGAGCCCCATCCGGCCACCGCCACCGGAGGACCCCGACTGACGATTCCCGCCGTCCTCTGCGATGACACGAACGCCGAATCGGATGAGCGGCTGGCGGTCCCGCGCCATGTGCCCGAGGCTGTTGGCGATCAGAATCTCGCGCAGGCTTTCGGCAAACGAGGCATCGACTCGAATTACGCGGGGGTCAGACGCACGCGCAGCCCGATCGGCTCGCTCGAGCAAGGCCTTCTTCGCCTCGCCTTCGACGTCGAGTGACTCGACGGGTACGGGATAGCGGCTCGGAATGTCACGCATCGCCACCCCGAGCGGCGCAACGGGCTGGCCGCCGATAGCGATCTGTGCCGCGGTCTCAGCCGCCTGCTTCATCGCATCGAACGAGAAGTCCTCGCAGTATGCATACCCCGTCGCATCGCCCTTCATCACGCGAACGCCGAGACCCATCGACACGGCTCGCCTCGCCGATTTCAGGATCTGCTCCTCGTAGATGTAGCTTCCGCTGACCGAGTACTCGAAAAACAAGTCGGCGTAATCGCCGCCCTTGCCCATGGCTATCTTCAACAACCGATTGGCGATGTCCGCATCGATTGGGTGTGACCCTTGCTCGGCGAAGGGTGCATGGTAGCGAGCTATCATCGACTGCTGGGCACCTTAGGGCGCGGGCGCCCCGATGGCCACTGCTATCCCTTCAGGAAGGCAATTACGGTATCGATGATACGGCTCTGACGCGCTTCGCCGAGCCCCGCAAAGATCGGAAGCGCTAGAACTTCGCGACTGGCGTGCTCGGAGACGGGGAGAGAGCCCTCCTTGTAGCCGAGCGATGCGAAACATTCCTGGCGATGAAGAGGCACGGGATAGTAGATCGTCGTGGCTATCTTTCGCTCCTGGAGATGCGCGAGTAGCTCGTCCCGCCTCGAGCTGCGGATCACGTACTGATTGTAGATGTGACCGGCAAAACGCCTCCGCGGAGTGCGGAGGAGGCTTTCATCCAAACCGGAATCCGAAAACGCGGCATCGTAGCGTGCGGCGTTCTGTTGACGTCCCGCAGTCCAGCCGCGAAGCTCGGGAAGCTTCACGCGCAAGAGCGCCGCCTGCAAGGCATCAATTCGAAAGTTGCCGCCAACGACCGCGTGGTAGTACTTCGGTTTGCTCCCATGCGCGCGCATGACGCGAGCGTTGTCCGCCAGACCCGAATCCCGAGTGGTGACGAGGCCGGCGTCCCCAAAGCCACCCAGGTTTTTCGAAGGGAAGAACGAAAAACAACCGTAAGCGCCTAGGCTGCCTACGGGCCCCAGGGGGCTCTCCGTACCGATCGCCTGCGCCGCATCTTCGATGATTGGCAGGTCGTGCTTTCGGGCCACCTCTAGGAGACCCTCCATGTCGCAGGCCTGACCATACAAATGGACCGGAAGAATTGCGCGCGTTTGCGCCGTGACGGCGGCCGCCGTCTGCTCGACGTCGATGTTGAAGGTGTCGGGTCGGATATCGACGAAAACCGGCGTCGCTCCGACACGTGCGATGCACCCGCCGGTGGCGAAGAACGTGAACGGAGTGGTGATGACCTCGTCGCCCTTTTTGATTCCGAGAGCCATCAAAGCCACCATCAGGGCATCCGTTCCGCTCGAAACACCGATTGCGTGCTCGACGCCGATATACTCGGCGACCTCCTGCTCGAAGGCGGTAACCTCCGGGCCAAGGATGTAGCGGCCCGATCGAATCACCTCGGCCGCCTTCTCGGTCAATCGATGGATCAGCGGCTCGTTCTGGCCGATGACATCGAGCATTGGGATGGCTTCTTCACTCACGGCTTTTCACCCATCGACAGCCCTCGGCCGTCACGTCGTACTGGTCGCCACAGCGGGCGCAAACTCCACCGCCGGGCAGAATTTCACCACAGCGGCATGCCCAGGCCGTGCGGCGCGCCGGGTTGCCCACGACGACCGCATGCGCAGGGACATCTTTTGTAACCACACTGCCCGCTCCGATGAGTGCGTACTCGCCGAGCGAATGCCCACATACAATCGTCGCGTTGGCGCCCACGGTGACGCCCTTGCCAACCGGCGTGGGCGCAAACTCATCTTTGCGCTCGACGTGCGCACGGGGCGTCAGGACATTCGTGAATACGCAGCTAGGCCCTAGGAACACGTCATCTGCGAGTACGACGCCGGCATACACCGATACGTTGTTTTGAATTTTTACGCCGTCACCGATCTCGACGCCCGGCCCTACGAAGACATTCTGGCCTAAGACGCACCGCGCACCGACGACAGAGCCGGCCGACACGTGCGTGAAATGCCAGACGCGCGTACCGTTGCCGAGGCGTGCGCCGTCGTCGACGATCGCCGTCGCATGAATGAACGGAGCGCTCATCAGCGTCCCCCTGAGAGCTCTATGCGCGCGCCTCCCTGGGCGAGCGACGCAGAGCCACCCTCGAGCGTCCGGACGACGTGAAGACCCGAGGCGCCGTCGGCGATCGGAGCTCTTCGTGTCCGGACCGAATCGAGGAACGCAAGGCATTCTCGGCGCAGAGGTTCCGCCATCTTCAGTGCTGGAATCAAGATGTCGCCAGTGCGGATACGAACGCCTTCCTCGTAGGTTAGTGTCGCAGGCGGCTCTACCCCCTTGTCGAACACAGCCAGCTTCTGGTCAGCGGACGTGTCGTCGAACACCGCCATTTTTTTGTCGCCGACGACGGTGAGCTTTCGCGTCTTGTGCGGATCGAGCCAGCTCACGTGGATATGCGCCATGCGGCCGTCTGGATAGTGGAGGGTGGCAAACACGACGTCTTCGACGCCGCGCTCGGATTGGAGGTAGCAGGAACCCGTGGCGCTGACGGCTTCGGGAGAGGACCCGAGGAGGTAGTTGGCGACGGACACGTCATGAGGGGCCAGCGACCACCAAGCGTTCTCATCTTGGCGAACGACGCCGAGATTCACACGCTGTGCGTAGATATAGAGCACGTCGCCAAGCTCGCCGTCGTCGATGAGGCCTTTGAGACGCTCGACGGCAGGATGATAGAGGAGCAGGTGGCCGACCATGAGAATCCGGCTGCTCTCTTCGGCGAGCCTGCACAGCGTGGCGGCCTGATCTCCGGACAGGCATAGCGGCTTCTCGACGAACACATCTCGCCCGGCGCGCAGTGCGGCTTCCGCTACCTCGAAGTGAGAAGGCGCGTGCGTGGCGACTACAATCGCGGTCACCGTAGGGTCCTCGAGAATGATGGGAAGATCGGAGACGACGTCAACGCCCGGGTAGAGCGCAGCCATCGACTCCCGAATTCCTTCGTGACGGTCGCAGATGTAACGCAGATCGGCTTCCGGAATGGCCGCGTAGTTGCGAACGTGGTTCTTGCCCCAACCGCCTGCCCCCACGACGGCGATCCCTACTGCCTCTGATCGACTCACGCGACCCCCCGCTTCATCGGGTCAGCTTAGCAGGCCGAGCGCCCTACTCCGAAACTTGTGCCGGAACCGCGGAGCGTCAGCGCAGCATCGCTCGGCATTCCGACACGTATTGCCCCTCGCCAAGCTTCACGCAGTTTTGGTAGGCCTGCCGTGCACCTTGCCGATCGCCCCGCATCTGCCGTGCGGCGCCAAGCGTGACCCAGGCGAGCGCATTCGAAGGGTCCACGGCGGTCGCGCGTTCCGCAAGCTCGGACGCCTCTCGCGTGTGGCTCCTCGCCAACATCAAACGAGCAAGCTCGGCCAGCGCTGGGCTCGACTTCGGCTCGAGCTCGATGGCGCGTCGATACGCGGACAGGGCTCGCGCGCCCCGTTTGAGACGACGAGCCAACTCGAGCTGTGCTTCGTACGTGTCGATCGCCCCGGTTGGAGGGTAGATGGTGCTGGGTGGGTCGGCGATCGACGGTTCCGGGGCCGGAACTGGGTCTGCCGCGGGCGCTGGCACTGGCGCAGTCACCGGCACTGGCACTGGCACTGGCGCTGGCACTGACACGGAAACTGGCGCGGTCACTGGCGCGGTCACCGCCACCGGGGCGGGCTCCCCCACCGACTTCCAATACGCAAGGGCGACCACCGCGCCGCCGAGCACTAAGATCAACAGCGCCCAGGGGAGCATTGATGGCCGTGGATTCGCGGACACGACCGCGCCTGGTGGAGGCACGCCGGGCCCCTGCACGTTCGCTCCCGCTGCTGCTTTCTCGAAGACCTGCTCGTACGTGAGCGGTGGCGGATCGACTTCGGCAGGCTCGTGATAATCCACGATGGCATCTCGGTGTTGGCCCTCGCCCGGCACCGCCGCCTGGACGATCGGGCCGGCGCCGGGCGGCCGTGAGCGCACAAACGCCGCCGGCGGCGGATCGGAGTCGATCGCGAAAATCGCGTCTTCGACTTCGGGGTCTTCCCGCAGCTCTTCGAGCGAGTGGTCCCAACGGCCGACCTCAACCGTTTCGCGACTCGCTATTTCTTCAATCTTGTCGATCTCCGGAACACGACCAGACCAATTGAGGTTCGTTCCGCCCTTGTACATCGAGCTCTCCGGTCGGACCGCCTGGAAACCTCCAAGCGTATTTCGACGAGACCGGGGTGGAAGCGGCGGCGGCGTGGGCTGCCAGCCCGACCTGACCTCGAAAGGCACCTCGCTCGGTGGCGCAAGGGTCGTCGGCCGTTCCGACGGCGCGATGATTTCATCCACGGATGCCAGCCCGTCTTTGGAGACGGGCGACGGAAAGGAAACGGGTGTGGACATCCGATCGGACCGGCGCCCCGACGCTGGCTCTACCATCGATGCTGGCACGGTCCCGGTATCCGAATCGCCTGGCAAACGGGGCGCAGCGGGCACGGGAATCGGAGGACGCGGCAATCCCGCGGGCCCGGGAATCGTGTGCATCTCTTGTTTGGGGGCCGGGGCCGACGAGCGAACCGACACCTCGGTCAGGATAGGAATGCTGTCCTTATCTCGGCCGACTTCCCGCACCATACCTTCGAAGTACAGGTCTACGACCTTTCGGAGTGCCTCGACGTGGTCTCCTCCGTGTTCGAGCAAGTTTTCGTGGATAGTTCGCTGTCCGTCGATGAGCCGGAGCATTTCATTTTGCTCGTCGGGCATTTCCTGCAGCCCCTCGCGGAGTACTTCGGCGTCCACCTCGAGCAAGGTGTCGAATGGAGGCAAGAGCTCCGACAAGCGGCTCCACTCGTCGAGCCTGCGCATCCCTTCCATCAAGAGAGCCTGCGTCGTTCGGTGAACGGTCCGCTCACTCAGACTTACGCGTCTGAACTCGAGGTCGAAGGTCCCCTCGCGCCAGAGCAGATGCCGGTAGACCGCGTCCTCGCCGACCAGATCTTCGACGGTCGCGTTGATCACTGCGCCGGAATCAAAAGAGATCATGCCTTCCTGACCATCATCGGACACGAGCGTGAGCACGCCCGACTTGCGACTCACATCAATCGTTTGCAGCAAGTCCACGACGCTCATCTCGGAAAGCGCACCGCTGAATCGCGTCCTCGAGTCGCTGCTCCTGTGCGCCAACCCCGCGCGTGCCTGACGCGCAAGCTCGATACCGACTCTTGCGATCACCTCACGGATGTAGATCGGCTTCGTCAGATAGTCTTCGATTCCCAGCTCCAGGCCTCGGATTTTGCTTTCGATAGACCCGTCGCTGGATAGGAACATGAACGGGATCTCCGCCCAATCCGAGTTTTGCCGAAGTTGCTCGACGAACTCGAAGCCGTTCATGTCATTAAAGGTCGTGTCCGAGAGGATCAAGTCCGGCTTGTTGGCATGCAAGATTTCGAATGCTTTGCCAACGCTGGGACAGCCGGCCACGTTGTAGCCGGCGTTCCGCAAGCTCACCTCGAGCACACGGAGACTCCGGGGATCGGCATCGACGACGAGGAGGTTCTGCTTGGTCACTGCAACCTTTTTCAGCGTGA
>CBESWY010000072.1:0-12910 GCA_965533395.1 uncultured Myxococcales bacterium | reverse complement strand
CATCGGCACCGTCTTCACGCTCTTCTTCGTTCCGGCGATCTATCTTTTGGTCTCGAAGTCGTTTCGCTCTGATTGAACGTTCTCTTCTTGGTCGGGGGCGGCGACCTTCATTCGCTTCGAATCGAGGAGTTCCTCGATTTCCCGGAGGTAGCGCGCGTATTCCGCGGAATCGTCGGGGCTATAGTTCAGGTTCTTGTAGAGACTGATCAGGCGTGTGAAGAAGTCCTGCGCCGCGTCGCGATCCTCGATGGCGAAGTCCGCCTCGATGACCTCCTTCACCAAGTCGAAGCTCCTCTTTTGACGACCGAGAGGCATGGATGAGTCCACCGGGTCGTACGCGTCCTGCTGCAGGAAAACCATGTCCAAAAAGACAGATTTCTGCCAGGTCAGAAAGTCGGCCATCGTGGTCCCTTCCTCGCCCGTGACTTGCATCATCTGGTAGATTTCGTCGCCTCGATGCAGGAGCGCGTGGGCCGCCTTGACGTCCTCCACCCAGGTCGGGGACAGGTTCTTGGCGTACCAGTCGCTCATCTGGTCGAGGTAGCGTGACCACGAGATCAGCGGATCGATGGCCGGGTAGAAGCGCTTGTATGCGCGTTCGGCCGACAGGCCCAAGAAGGTCTTGACCGTGGCGAGGGTCGCTTGCGTCACCGGCTCTTCGAAGTTGCCGCCCGCTGGCGACACGGTGCCGATGAGCGTGACGCTACCTGTCTGGCCATCAGGCCCCTGGATGAGACCGGCCCGTTCGTAGAGGCTCTTGATGGAGGAGTCCAGATAGGCCGGGAACGCTTCCTCCCCCGGGATCTCCTCCATACGCCCCGACGTTTCGCGCATGGCCTGGGCCCAACGTGAGGTCGAGTCGGCGATGCACAACACGTCGTAACCCATCTGCCGGTAGTACTCCCCCAGCGTGATCCCCGTGTAGATGGAGGATTCCCGCGCGGCAACGGGCATCGATGATGTGTTGCAGATGATGATCGTGCGATCCATGAGCGAGCCCCCGGTCCGGGGGTCCGTCGTCTTAGGGTACTCCGTGATCGTTTCTACGACTTCGCCCGCTCGTTCGCCGCAAGCGATGACGATGACGATGTCCACAGCAGAGTGTCGGGCGATGAGACTCTGAAGCACCGTCTTTCCAGAACCGAAGGGCCCCGGGATGCAGGCGGTTCCCCCACGCGCGATTGGGATCATCGTGTCGATGATGCGCTGTGTGGTCGTCAGAGGTTCCGTCGGGTAGATGCGCTCGGCCGCGCGTTGCCGGAGCATCCGTTCGGGCAACGGGCGGCGGACGGGCCAACGCTGAGCCATCGTGAGCGTCCGCTCCGTACCGTTCGGTCGGACGATTCGGGCGACCGGGTCGTTGATCGTCAGGTTGCCACGGTTGATCCAGGTCACTTTGATCGGTCCGGGCTCGTCGAAGGGCACCATGATCTTGTGTTCGAAGATCCCCTCGGGCGTCGTCCCCAATATCTGTCCCGGCAGCACGGTCTTGCCCGTACTGACCGCAGGCGTGAAGTCCCAGCGTCTCGCGGTGTCCACGGACTCTAACTCGATGCCGCGGGGGAGCAGGAACCCGTGTTCCTCTGCCAGCAAAGCCAACGGGTTCTGCAACCCGTCGTACACCTTCCCAAGAAGACCGGGAGCGAGAGTCACCGACAGCATTTCACCGGTCAGCTCGACCTGATCCCCGACCTTCACCCCGGAGGTATCCTCGAAGACCTGCATGTCTGCGACTTGATTCTGGACGCGAAGCACCTCCGACTTCAGGCGCCGCTCTCCGAGAAGAACATACCCGACCTCGTTCTTCATCACTCGAGTGCCGCTGACGTTGATGCTGACGAGACTCTCCTGCACGGCCACGATGGGAGCGCGTCGAGATTCGCGCCCGCGCGCGTCGCCGCGATCACGCGAAGAGGTTTTGGTGGTCACTAGTCACCTCCAGTATCAGTTCTTCAAAGCGCTTACGCGCCTGCTCGGCATCGTACGAGAGCCAGCGGTGAAGGATGTCCCACTTGTACACGAAGGCGAACACCTGCTCGAATCCAAATGGATGCGCGTCGGAGATCTGGCCCAGCTTCTTCCAAGACTCACCCATCATCAAGGTCTCGAGCCCCAAGGCGTCGCCCTGGTCCAGGAACATCTGCGCATCGCCGAGCCACGGGAATACGGCGCTCAGCCCAAACTCCGCGTCCGCCCAGCGAGACGCGATGATGCGCGTGTACGGACCGGTGCCCCATCGCCCCGCCGGCGCGGATTTCCCTTGGCGCCTCAGGCGGAGCGCCACCATCAAAGTCCGTATGTTCATTCGGAAATCCACGATGTTCAAAAGTTCCGGGGTGCGGTTGTTGACTACGACGTCCTCGTACATGGCCGCAATCTGGTCCGTCGTCCGACTCACGGGTTGGCGATGCCAGCTGACCAGACGCTCCGTCCTCATGAGCTCGTCCAAGTCATCCGTGTGGAGAAGGGACAAGCGCTCCTCGAGGCGCCGACGGCTCATCGGTAGCAGCTTGGTCTGCCGAAAGTCGGGAAGCGCCGGAAGACTCGCAACGAGCTGATAGTAGCGTCGTTTCACTGCCCTGCCTCGAGCAGAATCTTCCGATAGCGAGGCAGAAGCAGCTTGAGCATCATCTCGGACAAAGCCTCGTCGCTCAAGTCGATCTCCAAGTCCTCGCCGACCAAACGAATGCGCGCCCCGCCTTGGAACTCGCTCGACGGGATGAGCTCGATGCCCTTGCGGAGCACATCGGCAGAAAACGATACGGCCGACTGCCGGAGAAATTCGTCGAGCTCCGCCGAAACTTCATCAGCCAATCGGATTGGTACGAGAATGGTGGCATTTTTGTCTTTGATGAGGCCTTCGGCGGCCCTCCCCGCCAAGACCAAAATCATGTCCCGAAGTACGGAGGCGTCGGTGGTAACATCGGTCACGAGGCGGCGCACGTGCTCTTCGAAAGCGGACATGACGGCCGAGCGGAGCTCCAGGCCTGTGTCCCGTGCCGCCATGCGCAAGGCCTCGATGCTCGCGGTCTGCTCCCGCTCGGTTGCAGCCTCCGCTTCCTTCTTGATCGCCGCAGCGTTTGCTTTGGCGTCTGCCACGATTCGGGCCGCTTTCGCTTTGGCATCTGCGAGAATTCGATCTGCCTCTGCGCGCGCGGCATGGACTCCCTCGTCACGAATCCGGTCGATGAGGCCTTTGACTCCCGAGGACTTCAGATCTGGCTCGGTCATGCGTCACCTCATTTCGGAATGGCGTCTGCGAGCACCAGAGCGAATACGAAAACGAAGACCGCAAAGCCCTCGATCACAGCCGCGGGAGCGATGGAGATCCCAAACACCTCAGGCTTCGACTTCGAGGTGTTGATGGCGGCACCACATGCGCTTCCTTGAGCCATCGCGCTGACGAGCAGCGCTACGCCGGTGAGTGTCCCCAACACGAAAAGGCCCGGCGAGCTTCCCAGCGTCACCGTTCGGTTGAGCGTCAACATCACCACGATGCCGTAGATCGTTTGAGAAGAAGGCATGGCCGCCACACCGACGAAGCGACCATAGCCGCCCTCTACCTCGAGCATCGCCCCTGCGGCGGCCTGGCCGCCTCGGCCAACACCGATCATGCTGCCGATCGCACCCAAGGTCAGAGGGGCAAAGATCCCCAGCCAGCCCATGGTCAACACCAATGGTTCCACGGATCACGCTCCTTTCTTCTTGAACGGCCGGAAGAGAGCGCCCTCTTCCGGAAGTCCCCAGTTGAAGAATTCGATGACATTCAATCGAAGCCCGTGGATTACTCCGCTGGCAACGGCGAGTAGCAGGTTCAGGCTGTGTCCGATGACGAGGATGATGAGCGCCGCAAGGAGACCCACGCCCGGGATGGCCTCCCGAACGCCGGCGGCCATGTCGTTGAAAGCCACCGCCAGTGACGCGGAGGCGAGGCCCAAGGCAAAGAGTCTCAGGTAGCTCAAGACATCTCCAAACGCCGCGATGACACGAGTCAATCCCACGAGCCCTTTCCCCATGCGAGCCAGAGGCCGCGCCCCGTATCCCGAAAACGCGAACACCAACACCAGTCCAACGATACCGACGGAAAGGGCCGGCGCTTTCACCATGTCAGCTCCTGCCTGCGCCGCAAGGAACAGCGCGTAACCAGCCAGCACGAACAGGGCCCATCCTACCGATGGCAGTGCATGGGGGCTCCATCCGTAGCGGCGGGCGTCCATGAGATTGCCCAGGATGACATGTATCGCTCCGATCGTGATCGACAAGGCCATCATGCCGCTCGCGTCGGTGACGTCTAGAACCGCCAGACGTGAAAGGAAGGTGTCTGACGCCGGCGCCACGCCGAAGAACGAGCCAACCAAGACGCCGTACACAACCGTGGTCACCGCCAGGGTCACCAGGACCCAACGCCACGGACGTGTCGCGGCAGAGCCCGACAGCCTCTTCCAGAAATACGCGGTGGCGAGCGCCAGGAGCAGCCCGTAGCCGCCATCCGAAATGATCATCGCAAAGAAGATCGCGAACGAGTACAGAACCACCGACGAAGGGTCCCAGCTGCTGTAGCCGGGGGTCTTGTAGAAATTGACGAGGTTCTCACCGCCTTCGGTGCGCTCGGAGTTGTGAAGCAGCGTGGGCGGCTCGTCACCGGGGCCGGGGTCAGAAACCTCCATTGCGATTCCGTGCTCCGCGGCGTACGTCCGAAGCGCATCCAAGGCCTCGGTCGGTGCCCATGCCCGCAGCGCGAAGACCGGATCGGAATTGTAACATTGATCGGCGGCGAGCTCGCGAGCAGCTCGGTCTTCGAGGGCCGCCATGCTGCGTGAGAGCAAGCGGCGCCAGCGGGTGAGGCGGATCCTCTCGAGCGACGCATCCTCGAGTGCCAACTCCACATCCTCGAGCCTTTGCTCGAGCTTTTGCCGAGATACACTGCCGGTCCGAACCCGCGGAGCCGGTACGCCCTGAGGCTCGCGCTCCGAGATCACAATCACGTAGGCGTCGCGCCCATCGCGCTTGACCTCTTCCCAGGTCAGGTGAGATGCCTCCAGGTCATGCAAGCGGTTCCGCGGCAACACATAGAACCACAACCGCTGTCCCCCGAGGCCTTCCTCCGGCGGGAACTCGAAGTCGCCCCAGGGGGCCAGTGCCTCGATGTGGTGCATGAGGCCGTCCCGCTCGAGCTCTAGCTGGTGTGTATGATCTCGGAGCTCGAGGACGTCCTCTTCGACGCGAACGGCATCGAACTCTGCGGCGTGGGTCACGGGGCGCTGCTTCTGAGGACAGCTCTCGAGGTAGCTCAACGCTTCGCGACTTCGTTTCGAGGGGTCCCCGACCGGAGCCTGGTCCTGCGCGAGGGAGACGATCTCGAGAGTCCCAAGCTCCTGCAAGTCCTCGAGGACCCGCTCCTTTTCAGCCTGGTGCCCCACGAACGTGAGCTTGCTGAGCGGGACTATGGCCACGCCGCCACCTCTTGCTCTACAGGATCCGAATCCGGCACTTGCCGGGACTTCGCCAGCTTTGCCTGAACCACGGCCGCCCTCGCCATGTCGCCCAGCCAGATCTGGATGCGCTCGATGTTGTTGCGAGTCCTCGGAATGAGAATCTTCTCGAACAAGTTCACGCGCTGCGTGATGCGCCGCTCCGCACGTGCGAGTACGCGGACCCTCTGCGCGGCGACCTGGATGCGCGTCCGCGCCTCGGCTGCATCGCCAAGGCGGTCGGCAAGCGCGTCAACCCACGCGGGTTTTGCAAGCGGTGAATATTCGGCCACCTGACACTCGACCTCCTTCAGCACGGGGAGCCTCACCCCAACCACGTTTTCTTGTCCGAGGTCGAAAGCCGTCATCTTGACCAGACCCTTCAGATCGATCTCCGAGTTCGCCAGCATAGGCAGCTCCGCGCCCACGCGCGCCTCCAGACGCTCCACATCAGCCCGTGTCTCTGCGTACTCCCTGCGGGCCTTCTCCAGTTCGATGGTCAGTTGCCTGCGCTTGAGCTCGAGTGAAGGAAGAAGCTTCTCATAGAGCTTGAGCTTGGTCAGCTCCTGCTGCAGTGCGGCTTTGCTGAGCTTGAGTCGGGCCATGGCTCAGCCGACCCGTCCCGAGTCTTCGTTTTCCAAGTCCGGGAAGTAACGATCGACGAGGTCTTGCTTCATGAGAAGCTCGTGCGCCTCGAAGCACTCGGCCAGCGTGTGCCAACTCAGATCCAGAGCCTGCAACAGAGGCAAGGAGACATTGACGTCCATGAACCGGCGCCGAAACAGCTCCCCGAACTTGAGGAGCTTTACGTCGAAGTCCGACAGCTCGAATGCCATGGCCTGCTTTTGCTCCGCCTCCCGCGCAGCGGCGTAGAAACGGACCATGGTGTTCATGATCTGACCGTGGTCCTCGCGCGTAGCTTTCCCCACGACATGCTGTTTCAGGCGCGACAGCGAGCCGAACGGATCGATGACCCGATCATGCAAATAGAGCTGGCCTTCGGTGATGTAACCGGTGTTGTCCGGCACCGGGTGCGTCACGTCGTTGCCTGGCATCGTAGTGACCGTGAGGATGGTGACCGACCCTGCCCCTTTGAAGTCGCACGCTTTCTCATACCGCCGAGCGAGCTGTGTATAAAGGTCGCCCAAGTACCCCCTGGTCGCCGGGATGCGGGCCTGGGACACGCCGATCTCCTTCATGGCATCGGCATAAGCCGTCATATCCGTCATCAGCACCAGGACGCGTTTGGACTGCTCCATGGCGAATCGCTCGGCGACCGCCAGCGCCATGTCCGGAACCAACAGCCGTTCGATGATCGGATCGGAAGCCAAGTTCACGTACATGACCGTGCGATGGGAGACCCCGTTTTCCTCGAAGGCGGTCTTGAAGAAGTGGAAATCATCGAAGATCAGTCCTAGGCCCGCAAAGACCACGATGTCGGCGTCTGCCTGGAAGCCGATTCGCGCCAGAAGGGCATTGTAGGGCTCACCGGCCACCGAGAAGATCGGAATCTTTTGACTCTCCACCAAGCTGTTGAAGAGATCGATCATAGGGACTTCGGTTTCGATCATCTTCGATGGCATCACCCGCATCATGGGATTCACGGTGGGGCCCGCCACCGGGATAGTTTCCTCTGCATCGAGCGGCGGCTTCCCGTCGATGACCTCGCCCGAGCCCCGGAAGATTCGACCTAGAATGTGGTTCGAGTAGATGACCTGCTGGGGATGTCCGAGGAAACGAACTCGGGCATCGGTCGAGATACCCTTGCCACCCGAGAACACCTGGAGGCTGGCGATGTCATGCTTCAGCTCGACGACACTGGCGCTGGACACCTCGCCACCAAAGTTCTCCACCACCGCAAGCTCCCCGAGAGCTACGCCTTCAGCTCGGACTCGGATGACGTCGCCAATGATGTCCAAAACGCTGGTGTGCCGGACGAGAGTGTCGAGCATCGATGACCTCGGAAGCTAGGAAGGCGTGGCAGGAACTGGGGCGATCTAAGCAGATGGGCGCCGCAGGGCAAGACGCATTCGACAAACTCGGAAAATCCGGCCGAGCGCGCCCGGAGCCACGAAGCATATGGTGGTCTTCGTCGTTCACGCGAGCGCCACGGTCACGCTCTTGAGCTCGGTCCAGTCCTCGAGCCCGTACCGGCTTCCTCCGCGAAACAGGTCAAAAAGGACGCGGCGCGCGCTTTGACGCGCCAGCTTCAACTGATGGCTTCTCCCCGTGAGATGAGGTAACTGCCTAGCGATGAAGGTACTGCGCACCCCCGACGAACGCTTCGGCGACGTCCCAGACTTTCCTCATGAGCCCCGGTACACCGAAGTTCCGGACGGGGACGGTGGCGCGCTCCGCATCCACCACATCGACGAAGGCCCAGCCGACGGTCCGATCGTCCTGTGCATGCACGGCCAGCCGACGTGGAGCTTTCTCTATCGCCACATGGTCCCAATCCTGGTGGACGCCGGGCTCCGTGTCGTCGCTCCGGACCTCGTCGGGTTCGGTCGCTCGGACAAGCCCGCTGCACGCGAGGACTTCAGCTACAGCCGACAGGTCGCTTGGATGAACGCCTGGCTGATCGCCAACGACCTTCGAGGCGTCACGCTCGTCGGACAGGATTGGGGCGGGTTGATCGGACTGCGCCTGGTGTCCGAGAACCCCGAACGCTTCGATCGGGTCGTCATTTCGAATACCGGGCTTCCTCTTCCGCGAGCCCTCCCCCAAGATCGCATCGACGCGGTAAAGGAGTTTCGGGCCAACGCACCGACACCAACGATGTCCGAGATGGGCAAGGCCCTGAGCGGTCGTTTGTCCGTACCCAACGAGCTCCGCTTCGCCTATTGGCAGAAGTGGACCTGGGAGACCCCGGACATCCCAGTCGCGATGATTATCGCCGGCACCATGCGAGACGCCCCCTTGTCTCCAAGGGAGCTGGCGGCCTACGACGCGCCATTCCCCGACGCTTCGTACAAGATGGGCCCGCGCGCGATGCCGAGCCTCGTCCCCACCCTCCCCGACGACCCCGCGATCCCCGCGCAGTCGGCGGCGTGGAAGGTGTTTTCCGAGTGGCGGAAGCCGTTCTTGTGCGCGTTCACCGACGACGATCCGGTCACCAAGGGTGGGGACGTGCCGTTTCGGGAGAAAGTACCGGGGGCCGCGGGGCAACCGCACACCACGATCGAGGGCGGCGGCCACTTCCTGCAAGAGACCCGAGCCGAGGAGTTCGCGCAGGTGATCATCGAAGCGATCCATCGGTCGAACCCATAAACGAACGAAGGGACTCCAACCGAAGCCAGAATCCTTTGACTTGGCTGTGGCCCCAACGGTAAGACACGCCGTCCCGGCCTCTCAACCTGGGAAGATCTCCTAACCCCTCTTCCGAGCGGTGATGATCATGCGTTCGGAGTCGCGGTCATAGACGCGTTGATCGAAATCGCCATGGGCAACGACGGGCTCGAGGCCCGCGTCTTCGAGGGCTTCGAGGGTTTCCTCGAGACGTAGATAGCGGTGGCGGATCGACGCCAGGATCTCTTCTCCATCGTCTTCCGCCAGATAGCGATAGTGGACCGTGAAGCGTTGAGCGCTCCGCTCGTATTCACTCCGCTCGAAGACCCGCCAACGTTTTCCGCGCGCGTCGACCGTCGCGATCTCATCTTCCTCGTCGAAGCCCTCATCGAAGGAATCGTCCTCGTGGATGGGATCGCCTGCATATCCGTCAAACACGAGAAGCCCGTCTGCGGCAAGCGCCTTCTCGACTTGCACGAAAGTGCGCCGGACGCTCTCGAGATCCGGAAGGCAATAGATGCCATTGAAGGGGATCAAGACACGGTCGAATCCGCCTCCGACATCAAAAATCTCCATGTCGCCTCGCTGGAGCTCGACCGATGCGGGAAGGTTCGTTCGAGCGAGGGCAAGGGTCTCTTCGGAGGAGTCAACGCCGTGGAGATCCGTGACCTGATCGGCGAGCACGGCGAGGATGCGTCCCGAACCGCAACCGAGCTCCAGGACGCGATCGGCGTCAACGCAAACGGCGCGGTAGAAATCTTCGTCGCCCACATTGCCCTTGTGCAGGGACGCGTAGAGATCGGCGGGGTAGTCGATGCTCATCATGAGCATCTACTGACACGAGAGTGCAACAAGCCAAAAGAGGGACCGCGCCCTACGACGCAATCCCTTGATTTTGCGGTGACCCCAACATGATTTACCGGTTTCCCGCAGCTCAGCGCCGACCCCTGATGGCGAGACGGAACGCATAGAGTGCGCAGGCAAAGCTCAGCATGGCGCCGAAACCAAACATGCCGCGACCAATCTTCACACTTGTCTCATGCGACAGGAAGAACAGTCCGCCCGAGAAGCCCTCTGCCGGCGCAAGCAAGGCCGCCCAGACACCGAGCGCACAGAATATCGACAGCAGCACGCCGGCGAGCAGATCCAATAGCCGTTTGTGCGCTTGCAGGAGCGCCATGCAGCCACCCAACAGGAACACGCCACCTGCCGCCGCCAGCACCCACCGAGGGGCACGAATGCTGTCGGGCGGGGCATGCACGATATCGAGTGCGATCATCATCGGCCAAAGCCCGGCCAGCATGGCCGCGGCACCGATCAAGGCGTAGCTCCTGGTCTTGCGGGGTTCCGTCATCAGTGTGTTGTTTGCACTCAGCCTCGGTAGAGCTCGAGTGTACTCGAAAGACGCCGGTGCTGCCGGGCGAGCAGAGCGAAGGGGCGCGCAGGCAGGACTGCTGAGGGGGCGGTCGGTCGGTGTAACCAAGATGGGAAAGGCCCGGTCCGAAGACCGAGCCTTTCCGAGTGACCCCAACGATGCGAAGTTGGAACCAATTTTCCGCTTTCATTGAAGAGTGGGATGAGCTCCGGATGACAGCATGATGAGCTTCGATGATAGTTCGGGTTCATTCGAACTCCAGTGACTGTTTGATCTCGCAGCCCATGGCGGGTAGCGGGTGGGCGGTCTACGGCTGCACCTCAAACACCCCCACGTCGCACATTGCGCCGCCGGGACGGACTTCGTCGCGCTGGTCGGTCGCCAAGGGTTCGCCGTCTGCGTCGAGGCACATGTCTGTGGGAATCACGTCGATGGCGACGCTGCCCAGCAGGAGCGCGTGGGTCATCGTGGGCCCGCCGTTGTCCTGTAGTGCTTCGAGCTTCAGGTCTTCGGCACTGACGTTGACCTGGTCGGTCCCTTGGTCGAAGCCGCAGGTGTTGCCGGGGCTTTCGACGTTGTGGCCCCCAGAGTTGGCCTGGGCGTCGCGGTCGCTGATGAAGCACTCGCTGTCAATCAGGGTGTTCGTCAGAGTCAGCATGCCGCCGATGTGGCTTGCGATACCTTGGTGGCGGCGCTCGTTCCCCGATAGCGTGCTGTTGGACATCGTCACCGTACCGGCATTGTTGATAGTGACCTTCGCGTTCCCGGACAATGTGCTGTTGATCATCGTCACGGTGCCGTGGTTGTAGATGGCACCTGGCTCGTTCTCCGATATGGTGCTGTTGGACATCGTCACCGTACCGACGTTGTTGATGCCCCCGGCATACTCGGAGGCGTTGCGAGATACGGTGCTATCCGTCAGCGTCAGTGTGCCTGCGTTGTTGATCCCGCCAACGTATTCCGACGTGTTGCCAGATACGGTGCTGTCCGTCAGCGTCAGCGTGCCGTCGTTGTAGATGCCGCCAATCGACTGCGCTGTATTGTCCGACACCGCACTGTTCGTCAGCCTTAGCGTGCCGCCGTTGTTGTAGATGCCGCCGGCGAGATGGTTCGCGCTATTCCCTGACACCGTGCTGTTGGTCAGCGTCAGCGTTCCTCCGCTGAAGATGCCGCCCCCGTAGCCTTCCACGGAAAACTGGACACCCGGCGCCCTCCCGCGGCGAATCGAGAGCTGGTGCAGATCCGCGGCTACACCCGCTGGAAGCGAAAACACGCGGTGGGCTTCATCTCCATCGACGGTGAGGATACCCTCTCCGTTGAGGATGACATCGTTGTCGATGGAGATTGTCGCCTTGGTGACAACTGTCGTCGGACCGTCGCACGCGAACGTGAAGGGTCCGCCCCCCTCGGCTATTGCAGCTCGGATGCCCGCTTCGCTGCACGGACACACGGTGCCCTCGCAGGCAACGCCGTCGCCACCCGCTCCACCGGTTCCAGCAGCTCCACCTACGCCACCGGTCCCTGCCGTTCCGCCCGCGCCGCCAGAACCGGCCGTACCAGCGGCTCCACCGTCGCCTGTGCCCGATTCACCGCACCCGTTCACGATGAGCACGAGCGCAAAGAAGAACACCGCCTGCCTCTTCATCATGCGTTCACCTAGCATCCGGCGAGCGCGCGGCTAGTGCAGAGTTTGCGTCCGCTCCCAGGGCTGGAGCGGCGAGAAGACCTGACCCAGGTTGCGCAGAAATTAAGATTGTCACGCAACTTGTCGGCCTCGGCGACCGATAAGCGCGGTCCTACTTTGCCAAGGAGCTCGTCGACAAGGTCGAACGCTTCGCGAGCGCCGTGAAGGGCTTCTTTTCCAGCGACGACTAAGTCGCAGCTCCACCAATCTCAGGCCTTTGAGGCTGAGAAGTAGTGGCTCATCTGCTTCCGGATGTAGCGCTTACCGGAGCCGCTTTTTAGGAAGACCTCGCGGGCCTTGGCGTCGCTGCTCAGGAGGTAAGCCTCGTAGTAGATGAGTTGCAGTGGGCGACGGTCGCGTGTGGCGGGAGCTTTGCCTGCTGTGTGGTGGACTACGCGTTGTCGCAGATCGGTGGTGTAGCCGGTGTAGAGGTTATCGTCCTTGGCGCTTCGGAGGATGTAGACGTAATGCACGTCCTTGCATCGGACAAAGGGTGGCGTGGTTGCCCACGACCTGGGGGCCCGTAAAACCGGCGCTGACGCGCCAGGCCACGGGCCTCCCGTAAAGGCGGCCGCTACGCGTCCCCCCACGGACCTCCGCCCAAGGGCGAAGCCCCGTGACAAGAAAGGGAGAGCAGAAATCTGCTCTCCCTTTCTTGTCTTACGGGGTGACCCCAACGATGCGAAGTTGGAACTCCATTGTGCGGTTCTTGAGCGATTGGGAGGGGCTCCGGACGCTCGCGACTTGAGTTCCGGTGATTCCGAGGCAGACCCTGATGAACCGCTCCCATTTTCAAATGTCCGGTTTTCGTGCGCTCGGCATCGATGACCGACGATTTGACGAGCTTGAGCACGCGAGAAATGGCCCTCGTGCCGTTCATGCGCGTCGATTACTACGACACGACGTTCCAGGAGTCGGACCCTGACTTCGACCTGCCATCCTTCGTCGTGCCGACCCATCCCGCAAGTGGTCTTCAAGTTCGACTACCAGTACGAGCACCCATCAACCGGCGCAACCGCGAACCGCTGGAACGTCGGCATAGGCTATATGTTCTAGCGGGACTACCAGCCTTCGTTGTCGTGGGATTTGCCG
>CBESWY010000071.1:0-13175 GCA_965533395.1 uncultured Myxococcales bacterium | reverse complement strand
ATTCATGGCACGCACAGACCGAAGCGCTACTTGCGGACGGTGCGACCCACGTGAAGCTCAAGATTGGAGCGAACCTGGACCGCGAGATCGAAGCCCTTCGAGCGATTCGCAGGGCGAACCCAACGCTGCCTTTGCGTCTCGATGCGAACCGCCGCATCCCGGTCGCATTGCTGAGGCAGCACGCGGCGGCGCTCGAGGCACTGGAGCTGGAGCTGATCGAAGAACCCGTCGCGCCCGAGGACTGGCCGATCGCCTTGGGTTTGCCCTTGCCTTTCGCGCTCGATGAGACGCTTCGCGACGAGGCGCTTTCGCGGCGGCTGCTTGAAAGCGGCCGGATCGTCGCGGTGGTCATCAAGCCGATGGTCCTAGGCGGACTGCGCGCTTCGTTCGAGGTCGCCGAGAAGGCGGCGGAACATGGCGCTCGATATCTCGTTTCGCATACGTTTGACGGTCCGATCGCGCGCGCGGCGACCGCGGAGCTCGCCCTCGCGCTGCAAACCGAGCTCGCGGCGGGCCTGGGCGAGCATCCGGCCCTCGGGCTCTGGCCTCCTCACCGAATCGCGGCAATTCGAGGCCGCCAGGTCGTTCCCCACGGGGTGCCCGGATTGGGGCTTCGATTCGACGAGGAACCTGATGCATGAGCTGAGCCTGCTAGCGGCAGCGATTGAAGAACCGGGTCGCGACTGCCTGATCGCCGGCGGCCGAGTCTGGTCGTACGCGGATGTTGCAACTCGCGTTCGCACGGCGATGACCTCTCTTGCCGATCGCGGGGTGAAGCGCGGCGACCGGGTTGCGCTCACGCCCGAGATCGACGTCGACTCGATCGTCTGGTTGTACGCGCTCTTCGAGCTCGCTTGTCCTGTGGTGCTGCTCCACCCCGGCCTGCGCGATCGTGAACGGGCCGTCATTCTGGAGGAAGCGCAGCCCACGCATCGAATCGAAGGCAGAGTCCCCGATGAAGAGCCGGCCCAACGGATGGCACCGCCCGTTTCGATCTCCGCCGAGCAAACCCTGGTCATCGCCTACACGTCCGGCTCGAGCGGCACGTCTCGGGGAGCTCTCTTGTCTCGGCGCGCGTTCATCGCATCGGAAGCCGCACATTCGTCGAATCTCGGCTGGCTTCCCAATGATCGCTGGCTTTTGTGCATGCCGCCTGCCCATGTCGGCGGCCTGTCCGTCGTCACGCGCTCGCTCATTGCGAGGCGCTGCGTCGTGCTGGGGCCCGGTCCCTTCGACCCACGCAAGCTGACCCGTCGGATGGCCGAGGATCGGGTGACGCTTCTAAGCGTCGTGCCCACCATTCTCCGCCGCCTGCTGCTTTTGGAAGACCCCGCCTGGACACCGAGTCCCGCGCTTCGTGCGGTATTGGTTGGCGGCGCGCCGTTCTCGCTCGCGCTTCGGGAGAGGGCCAAGAAGCGAGGAGTCCCGACGCTCGCGACGTACGGATGCACTGAAGCCTGCTCTCAAGTGACGACGCAGGGGCTCGACCGGAGCGGACGGCCGGGTTCAGGCGAGGTCTTGTCCGGCGTCGAAGTTCGAATCGAGGATGACGAGATCCAAATCCGTGGTGACGTGCTCATGGACGGATATCTCGGGGCAGGGCGTAGCGGTGAGCGTTGGACGCCCGACGGCTGGTTCCGGACCGGCGACTTTGGCTCGTTTCTCGCGGACGGGCAGCTGTGGGTTGGGGGGCGTCTCGACGATCTCATCGTTACCGGTGGCGAGAACGTCGCGCCTCGAGAGGTCGAGGCCTGGCTCGAAACCGTTCCGGGGGTTGTATCCGCCTGTGTTTTCTCGCTGCCGCACGCGGACTGGGGCGAGGAAGTCGTGGCCGCTCTCGTCATCGACTCCGCCCGGTACGGCGCCCAACGCCTTGGCGAGCGGCTCGAGGAAGGGCTCGCGCCGCACAAACATCCCAAGCGCATTTGCGTGCTCGATGCGCTTCCGCTCAATCGCTCGGGGAAGGTGGACCGCATCGCCGTCACGGCACTCTCCGCGGGCAAGCTGACGCCAATTTCGACTCTGTAGGCGTCGCTGAAGTCTGCTAGGGTTCCGCGCTCAGGGGAGATGAACATGGCAGATCAGATCAACGCATCGCACATCCTTCTCATGTACGCAGGTTCGGAGCGATCCTCCGCCACGCGCAGCAAAGACGAAGCGCAGACCCAAATCGCCGACATCGCGAAACAGGTTCAAGACGGTGCGGACTTCGCCGCCCTCGCACGCCAACACTCCGATTGCGGATCGGCCCAATCGGGGGGTGACCTCGGTGGCTTCGGCCGCGGACAGATGGTCAAGGGTTTCGAAGATGCTGCGTTTGCGCTCGACGTAGGTGACACGAGCGCAGCTGTAGAGACGCCGTTCGGTTTCCACATCATTTACCGAACTGGCTGACGCCTTTCGGTCCTACCGACTAGCTGAGCTGGCGCAGGAAGTCGCGCACGATCGGCCGATAGCCCTCGCGGAAGGTCGGCTGCTCGAAGCGGTACCCGGAATCCCGTAGCCGCGTGGTGCGGCACCGCTTGTTCAAGCGCTTTGGCTGATTCTCCGCAGTGGGCTCCGGAGGTGCGGGGGTGCCAAGCTCGACGCTGAGCCAAGTCACGACCTCTGCGGTCGTCGCAGGCTCGTCGTCCGACGCCAAATAGAGCCCTTCTGGTTTTTCGATGCGCATCAGGTGGTGCAAAGCGCCTGCGCAGTCCTCGACATGAATTCGGTTGGTCCAGCTTTTTGTCGCGATGGCCTCCCCGCTCCAGACCTTCCGAACGAGCCTCGTTCTTCCAGGGCCGTAGATCCCCGAGAGCCGCACGTTGATGCCCGTCTCGGGAGCCTCGCGAACGATCGCCTCGGCGTCCAAGAGAACGCGTCCATTGAAGCCCAGCGGTTCGGTGGGCGAAGTCTCGTCGACCCATTCGCCCGCGCTTTGGCCGTAGACCGCGGTGCTGGACGTGAAAAAGACGCGGCGAAGGGGGCAGCCTGCCTTTCGCAAGGCCGCCAAGAGGTCCCGAAGGCCGTCGACATAAATCGAGCGGTAATGGTCTTCGTCGCGGCGGTCGGCGCTCGCGGTGTAGAAGAGGTAGTCGAACGCGGCGGGTGGCGTACCGAAACTTCCTGGCTCGGTCAGATCGATGCGCCAAGGTTGGATGCCTACGCCCAATGCATCAACTCGGCGGCGTACCCCCCAGACCTCACAGCCTTCGGTGAGCAGCCGTGCCGCAAGCGCGTTTCCGACGTCGCCACAACCGGCGATCAAGACTTTGTCAGCCATGGATTAGCCACAGAGGCGATTTCCGCCCTTGCCCTTGGCGGAATATGCGAAATCGTCAGCCCGTTTCAACACGGCTTCCACCGTGTCTCCTGGACGGGCAATGCTCAAGCCGGCGCTCGCGGTGACCGGCTTTGCAGGGTCGAACTTCATGCCAACCTCCCGGATCGCCGTCACGAAACGGTTTCCCGCCACGCGCCCCTCGTCCTGATTCGTGTCCTGAAGCACGATCACGAACTCGTCGCCACCATAACGGCCGGCTACATCGACCTCACGCGTCGACCGTCGAAGCGCCTCGGCGACACTCTTGAGCACTTGATCGCCTTCGAGGTGGCCTCGTGTGTCGTTGACCCGCTTGAACTGGTCGAGATCGATCATCACGACAGCCATCGGCCTTCCGCGATTCAACCAGGCTAGCCCCTGCTCGATGTGGCTCAAGATGTGTCGACGATTCCAGAGCTTGGTCAGTGGGTCCTGGCGTGAGAGCTCCCCGAGGCGCTCGTTGGCGACCACCAGCTCGGTTTCGCGCTGGTTGATCTTCCGGACCAGCGTCGCCACGATCGCGGTGCCAAACATCAGGAGTGTGGTGACCAGGACCGCCTGCAAGAAGCCGTCGATCGGGTTGGGTCGTCCGGATTGCATCCAGGACGGTCCATCCGGAGCGAACGGCAGCACGCCTCGAACTTCCATCATGACGACCGCGGAGTACATCGCCGCCCCGATGCTCGAAACCAGAACACCCATTCTCGGTGTAACCACGAGCGAGTTCACGATTGCGGCCACGAAGTAGAGTGCCACAATCACGGTCCGAGAAGAGCCGACCCGCTGGACGATGAACGTGAGCAGCGCCATGTCTAAAATTCCGCCGAGAACCGGCCGCCATCGTTTGGCGATGTCGCGCCAAATCAAAAACTGCTCGACGATTGCGACGCCGGCGTAGGCGATGAACACCCAACGATGCGCAGCCATCGGCGGATACAAGAGGGGGACCAGCCAAATCCCGCAGGCCGCTAACAGAAAGCGAACCCAAGCCGTACCAAAAGCCAATCGATTGGAATTCATTGCAGGCGAACCAGTCTAAGCATACTAGCTTAACCCATCAGGAGCATATCAGGATGGGAAGTCCACGCGCCAACGCTGGAACGCGTGCGCCGAAGTACGGGCGCATGCAACCTTTTAAGGTCATTACGCGAGTTCTCGGAGATGAGGTTGGAAGCAGATGAATGACGACGCGACCACGGCGCGGCTGAAGAAGCTACTTGAGCAGCGGATTGTCTTTTTTGACGGTGCGATGGGCACGATGATCCAGCGCGCGGGCCTCGGCGAGGCTGATTTCCGGGGTGACCGCTTCGTCGACCACCCGAGCAGCTTGCAGGGCAACAACGACCTGCTGGTTCTCACGCGGCCGGACGTGATTCGCGGGATCCACGAAGAGTATCTCGATGCCGGCGCTGACATCATCGAGACCAACACGTTCAACTCGAACGCGTTCTCGCAGGCCGACTACGACTTGCAGGAGGTCGTCTACGAGCTCAACGTCGCCGCCGCGCGCCTTGCCAAGGAGGCGACCGCCAGCCGCTCGGACAGGGATTGCTACGTCGCTGGCGCAATCGGTCCACTCAGCAAAACCCTGAGTCTGAGTCCCGACGTCGATGATCCGGGCTACAGAGCGCTCACATTCGACGAAGCGCGGGAAGCGTACGCAGAGCAGGTGCATGGCCTCCTCGACGGTGGGGTCGACCTGCTGCTGGTCGAAACCATTTTCGACACCCTCAATGCCAAAGCCGCACTCTGCGCCATCGAGGACGTTTTCCAAGAGAAGGGGGTTCGGCTTCCCATCGTGATTTCGGTCACCATCGTGGACAAAAGCGGGCGCACGCTCTCGGGGCAGACCGTGGAGGCGTTCTATTTGTCGATCGAACACGCGCGGCCCCTGGCCGTCGGGATCAACTGCTCGCTCGGTGCGGAAGAGATGCGACCCTTCCTGAAAGAGCTGGCCGGAGTCGCGGACTGCTACGTGCATTGCTACCCGAACGCAGGCCTCCCCAATGCGTTTGGCGGCTACGACCAAACGCCGGAGCGGATGAGCGAGCTTTTGCGCGGCTTCGCAGTCGACGGCATGATCAACATCATCGGTGGATGTTGCGGCACGACGCCGGACCACATTCGGGCCATCGTAGAAGCGGTTCGGAAGGTGCCACCGCGCCCGAAACCCCAAAGGGACGTGCACTTTCCGAGTTTCAGTGGACTCGAGCCGCTGGTGATCCGTCCTGAGACCAACTTCATCCTGGTCGGAGAGCGAACCAACGTCACCGGCTCGGCAAAGTTCCGTAAGTTGATCACCGAGGGCGACTACCCGGAGGCCGTGTCGGTTGCGCTTCAGCAGGTTCGAAACGGCGCAAACATCATCGACATCAACATGGACGAGGGCATGCTCGAATCTGAGCAAGCGATGACCACGTTCCTGAAACTCATCGGCTCCGAACCCGAAATCTGCCGCGTGCCCATCATGATCGACAGCTCCAAGTGGACTGTGATCGAGGCTGGCCTCAAATGCGTGCAAGGGAAATCGATCGTCAACTCCATCAGCATGAAGGAAGGCGAAGCGGAGTTCCTCAGCAGGGCCCGCCAAGTTCAACGCTACGGTGCTGCGGCCGTCGTGATGGCCTTCGACGAAGAGGGTCAGGCCGACACGATCGAACGGAAGGTCGAGATCTGCGCGCGGGCCTACGAGCTACTGGTCGAAGAAGCCGGATTTGCGCCTACCGACATCATCTTCGATCCCAACATCTTTGCCGTGGCCACGGGAATCGAGGAGCACAATGCGTACGCCATCGACTTCCTCGAGGCGACCCGCCAGATCAAGGAGCGGTGCCCGGGCGCGCTGGTCAGCGGTGGGGTGAGCAATCTCAGCTTTTCGTTCCGTGGCAACAACCGTATTCGCGAAGCGATGCACACTGCGTTTCTCTACCATGCGATTGCCGCAGGGATGGACATGGGCATCGTCAACGCGGGGCAGCTGGAAGTCTACGCGGAGCTCCCCGATGACCTTCTGGAGCACGTCGAAGACGTGATCTTCAACCGCCGCCCTGACGCGACCGAACGGCTCGTGACGCTGGCCGAGACGGTAAAAGGAAAGGGAAGGCAGCAGAAGCACGACATGAGCTGGCGTGAGACGACCGTCGAAAAGCGCCTCGAGTACGCGCTCGTCAACGGCGTCGTCGAGTTCGTCGTCGAGGACGCCGAGGAAGCACGGCTGAAGCATGCCCGGCCGCTCGACGTCATCGAAGGCCCGCTGATGAGTGGGATGGCCGTTGTCGGAGATCTCTTTGGCTCCGGTAAGATGTTCTTGCCTCAGGTCGTAAAGAGCGCACGCGTCATGAAGAAGGCGGTAGCGCATCTCGAGCCGTTCATGGAAGACGAGAAGGCCGAGCGCTCCGCGCAGGGCAAGGTCTTGCTCGCCACGGTCAAGGGCGACGTGCACGACATCGGTAAGAACATCGTCGGCGTGGTTTTGGGCTGCAACAACTACGCGGTCGTCGATTTGGGCGTCATGGTTCCTGCAGAGAAGATTCTCGACACGGCTGAGGCTGAAGGCTGCGACGTTGTCGGCCTGAGCGGCCTGATTACGCCCTCGCTCGACGAGATGGTCTACGTGGCGTCGGAGATGCAGCGTCGCGGGATGGCCCTTCCGCTCCTCATCGGCGGTGCGACGACGAGTCGCGCGCACACTGCCGTCAAGATCGCGCCGGGTTACGACGGCAGCACGATGCACGTCCTCGACGCGTCCCGCGTCGTCAACGTGGTTTCCGACCTCTTGAGCCCCGAGCGTCGAGGCGAAGTTGATGCGAAAAATCGAAGCGAGCAGGAAAAGTCGCGCAAGCTCTTCGAGCACCGGCAGAACCGAGAGCTGGTTTCACTCGAAGTGGCGCGTGAAAACGGCACTCCGATTGAATGGAAGAGCGACGACGTGCCGACGCCGGTGTTCCGAGGGCGGCGTATCGTCGAAGACGTGAGCCTCGAGGACATCGCCAAGTACATCGACTGGACTTTTTTCTTTTCGGCCTGGGAACTCAAGGGCAAGTTCCCCAAGATCCTCGACAGCGAACGCTACGGCGCCGCCGCGCGAGAGCTTTACGAGCACGGACAGGCATTGCTCCAGCGCATCGTTTCCGAGAAACTGCTCACGCCTCGCGCCGTCTATGGGTTCTGGCCTGCGAATCGGGACGGGGACGACATCATCGTTTGGGAGGACGAGGCGCGCAGCCTCGAAAAACTCCGTTTTCACATGCTGCGACAGCAGGGGGTCAAGCCGAACGAGCAACCCTACTTCTCGCTCGCGGACTTTGTGGCCCCGGTCGAATCCGGCGTTGCCGATCACCTCGGGGCCTTTGCCGTCACGACGGGGATCGGCGCCGACGAAATCGCTCGCAAGTTCGAGCAGGAGCACGACGACTACAACGCCATCATGGTCAAGTCGCTCGCGGACCGTTTGGCAGAAGCGTTTGCCGAGCTCATGCACCAGCGCGCGCGGCGCGAATGGGGCTATGAGGCCGATGAGGGCTTCAGTAACGAAGAGCTGATCGCGGAGAAGTACCGCGGCATTCGACCGGCATTCGGCTACCCCGCTTGCCCGGACCACACGGAGAAGACGGCTCTCTGGGAGCTGCTCGGGGCCGACGAGGTCGGGATCTCTCTGACTGAGCACTTCGCGATGTATCCGGCCGCGAGCGTCAGCGGCATCTATTTGGGCCACCCCAAATCCCGCTACTTTGCCGTTGGCCCAGTCGACCGTGAGCAGGTCGAAGACTATGCGCGCCGAAAGAAGATGAGCGTCTCAGAGGTCGAGCGCTGGCTGCAACCCAATCTGGGCTATCAGCGAGAGAGCTGATGCAACGACCGCGGCTTCGAGACTTGCTGCCTGTCAGCGTCCGTGCGTTCGATCCTGAAGAGGTGACGACGAAGAGTCACCGGGAAATCGATCCGCGCGGAGTGGGGCTGAGCACTCGAGACGTCGAGGCGATCTGGAGCTCGGTCGTCACTTTCTACAAGACGGGCTTGCACCCCGCGATCGCCCTCTGCATTCGGCGCCGAGGCGAGATCATTCTCGACCGCGCGATCGGTCACGCCCGGGGAAACAGTCCGCAGGATTCCGAAGACACGCCGCTCGTGAAGGCGACGCCGGACACACTGTACAACTTTTTCTCGGGCTCGAAGGCCATTACGGCGATGCTCATTCATCTCTTGCAAGAAGAGGAACAGCTGCACGTCGATGAGCCTGTGGCGACCTTCATTCCGGAGTTTGCGAAGCGACGGAAGCACAGCATCACCATTCGCGACGTCCTCACCCATCGGGCAGGTATTCCGGCGACACCCGAAGAAGCGATCAACCTCGACCTGGTTTCGAAGCCCGAAGAAATCGTTCGCGCATTTTGCGAGCTTGAGCCGACACACCGGCCGGGTAGCGTACAGGCCTACCAGGCCGTCACGAGCGGATTCATCTTGGGGGAAATCATTCGGCGGGTGACCGGCCAAGAAATACGGGAGTTCTTGACGAAGAGGGTCCGCGAACCGCTCGCTATGTCGCATTTCAACTACGGGGTTGCGCCGGAGCTACTCGACCGTGTCGCGGTGGACGCGTTCACTGGTCCCACGCCGACTTGGCCGTACCGGAACCTCGTGCAAGTGGCTTTCGGCGCTTCGATGCGAGAGCTCGTAGACCTCGGCAATGACCCACGGTTCCGAACCGGCGTTTTGCCGGCGGCCAATGTCATCGCCACCCCCGAAGAAATTTCCCGTTTCTTCGAAACACTTCTTTGCGGCGGCACCTATCAAGACGTCCGGATCTTCGAACAACGCACCGTCGCTCGTGCGGTGGAGCCTCAGGTGACGGGCCAGGTCGATCGGGTTTTGATGATGCCGATCCCTCTTTCGATGGGGTTCATGCTTGGTTTGCGTAGCTTTGGTTTTTACGGACCGCGCACCGCCAACGCCTTCGGTCACCTCGGCTTCACGAACGTACTCGGATGGGCCGACCCCGATCGCGACATCAGCGTTGCGTTCATGAACACCGGAAAGCCGCTTCTTTCGGCTCGCATGTTGGCCTGGCTCAACGTGACGCGCGTGATCGGCACGCGAATTCCCCGAGACCGAGCGTAGGTCGCAGAACAGCAGAACGTCGCCGGCCGCATTCGCGACTGATCGCGGCTTTGCTGGCGGCTCCCCTATGCTACGCTCCGTTCGATGAAGTTCAGCGCGTCCATCGCCATGGCGCCGCCGGAGCACTACATTCCAGTCGCTCGGGAGGCGGAGAAACTCGGCTACCACGCCATCGTTCTGCCAGATTCGATTTTCTTTTCCGAAGAGGTGAGCAAGCCTTACCCCTACACCCAGGACGGCAGTCGCATGTGGGACGGCGAGACGCCGTGGATCGAGCCGATCGTAGGCGCAGCCGCGATGGCAGCCGCCACCGAATCGATCTTTTTCTACACGAGCGTCGTGAAGCTGCCGGTCCGCCATCCGGTATTGGTGGCGAAACAAGTTGCTTCCCTTGCGGTGCTATCGAACAACCGATTTGGCTTCGGCTGCGGGCTCGGCTGGTTGCCCGAAGAGTTCAAGTGGTGCGGCACGGCGTTCGAGACCCGCGGAAAACGCATGAACGAATGCTTGGAAATCCTGCGCCTCATCTGGGGAGGAGGAATGGTCGAGTACCACGGTGAGCACTACGATTTCGGAAAGATTCAAATGAGCCCGGTGCCGAGCCAGCCGATTCCGATCTACATTGGCGGTCACAGCAAGCCTGGGCTTCGGCGTGCCGCGAAGTACGGCGACGGCTGGTCCTCGGCGATGCTGAAATCGAAGGACCTACTCGACTTGGTTGGCCAGATTGAAGCGTTTCGAAAGGAGTACGGACGCAGTCATCTGCCGATGGAGTACCAGGCCGTCGTTACTGACGTCTGGGATGCGGACGGCTTCAAACGTCTCGAAGACGCGGGCGTGACGGATATCATTACCGTTCCATGGCTCATGTACGGGACTCCAATGGTCGGCGGTGACCTGCAGGGGCGAGTCGACGGTTTGAACCGATTCGCGGACACCGTCATTGCCAAGATGCAATGACCTCGATGTCGACCATTCTACAGCGCGCGTGTCTCGGGCCGGTCGGCGAGCAAACTGCCTATCAACTGAGCGAGCTCGACGCAGCTCAACTTTGTGAGGTGGCGCGAGCACGGCGCGATCGCGCTTGGGGCAATACGCTCACGTATTCTCCCAAGGTTTTTCTGCCGATCACCAACCTCTGTCGCAACCACTGCGATTACTGTTCGTTTCGTCGTTCGCCAGGCGATCCCGGTGAATGGACGATGAGCCCAGCCGAGGTTCGCGATTGGCTTCATCGCGCCCGCGACCAGGGTTGCATCGAGGCCCTGTTCTGCCTCGGGGATACGCCGGAGACGGGCTTTCGGGAATATCGTGCCCTGCTCCGTTGCTGGGGTCACGAGCGAACGGTTGATTATCTCCGCTGGGCGGCGGAAGAAGCGCTGGCGGCCGGGCTCCTGCCCCATACGAACGCCGGCATTCTGTCACGCGAAGACATGATCGCGCTCAGGCCCGTCAACGTGAGCCTCGGCTTGATGCTCGAGAACGTGAGCGAGCGTTTGTGCGAAAAAGGCATGCCGCACCATCGGGCGCCTGACAAACGACCCGCCAAGCGCATTCAAATGACGCGGGAGGCCGGCGAGCTCCAGATACCGTTCACCTCGGGGCTATTGATCGGAATCGGGGAGACCGTCGAAGAGCGGGTCGACACGATTTTGGCGATTCGGCGTCTGCACCGCGCGCACGGTCACATCGGCGAGGTCATCGTTCAGAATTTCCGCTCGCATCCCGATACGCCGATGGGACTGGCCGGCGAACCGAGTTCCAACGAGCTTGCTGTCACCGTCGCTTTGGCCCGACTGATCCTGGACGACGAGATCAGCGTCCAAGCGCCACCGAACCTCAACCCTGTATCGACCGCGACTCTGATTCATGCTGGTATCAACGACTTTGGCGGTATTTCGCCGGTGAGTCCGGACTACATCAACCCCCAGCATCCCTGGCCGTACCTCGAACGCCTCCGCGAGGCTTGCGCAGCCGAGGGGTTTCGACTCGCATCGCGATTGCCGGTATATCCTGGGCACCTCGAAGCGCACGGCTTCGTAGACCCGTCTCTGCGCCCCAGGATCGATCGGCTTCAGATGGAGCTTTCCACGCCATGACGACCGCGCTCGAAACCTGTCTTGGAGGCGTCTCGCGCGGAATCCGCGCGATCCTAGAGCGATGCCTCGATGGGCACGAGCTCAGCATCGATGATGGCGTCGCCCTGAACGGGGCACGCGGCCGGGACCTCCAAGCGCTGTGCATGGTTGCCGACGAGCTCCGCCGTGAGCAGGTGGGCGATCGCGTCACCTACGTGGTCAACCGCAACATCAACTTCACGAACGTTTGCATCAAGAACTGCAAGTTTTGCGCGTTCGCGCGCAGCGTGCGCTCGGAGCAAGGTTACTTCCTTCCGCACGAGGAGGTCGCACGGCGTGTGAGTCAAGCGTGGGAGATGGGCGCAACCGAGGTGTGCTTGCAGGCCGGGCTCTCGCCCAATCTCACGGGGGACAGCTACATCGAGCTTTGCCGAATCGTGAAGGAAACCGCACCGGAGATTCACATTCACGCCTTCTCGCCGGAAGAGGTGAAGTTCGGCGCTGCGCTCAAGCGCGTTTCGTACTCAGAGTATTTGACCGAGCTGATGGATGCCGGTCTTGGTACCTTGCCCGGCACCTCTGCGGAAATCCTCGACGATCGCCTTCGCAAGACGATCTCACCGACACGAATCACGACCCGCGAATGGCTCGACGTGGTTGGCGCCGCTCATCGGCTTGGTATTCGAACGACCTCGACCATGATGTTCGGGCACGTCGAGTCGGTCGAGGACCGGATGCGGCACATGGACCTTCTGCGAAGGGTCCAGCGAGAGACGGGCGGTTTCACCGAGTTCGTTCCGCTCTCGTTCGTGCACGAGGAAGCGCCGCTCTTTGCCGCGAGCGAGGTGCAGGGCGTCCGTCCAGGGCCCACGGGTGACGAGGTATTGCGCCTCTATGCAACGGCCCGCCTCATGCTGGGCCGAGATATTCCAAACCTTCAGGCGTCCTGGGTCAAAGAAGGTCTGCGGACCTCGCAGCTACTGCTCAGCTGTGGGGTCAACGACCTCGGAGGAACTCTGATGAACGAGAGCATCTCGACGGCCGCGGGTGCGAGACATGGACAGCTGATGACGCCAGCGACCTTGCGCCGGGTCATTAGAGATTCGGGGCGGGTGCCTGTCCAGCGTGACACCAGTTACGGCACGATTCGCGCGTTTGGGGATACATCCGATCAGGACCCGAGCGAGCCGCTCGACGCGGTTCAGGATGCGGACGCGCTGTTTGGCTCCTACGAGGCGCTCACCAAAGACTCACGCTTTCACTACGAGCCTCGGGGCTTGCGAGTCGTGAGCTAGCGGCTGTCTGCGCCGGAGCTGCATGGTACGCTGCGCATCGATGAGCCAGCTTGCCGAGCGGTACGGACCTTGGGCCGTCGTCACAGGAGCATCTGCGGGGATTGGCGCCGAGTTTGCGCGTCGCGTTGCCGAGCGCGGAATCAACGTGGTCTTGGTGGCGCGGCGTCGGAACCGTCTCGAGGCGCTGGCGTCGACGATCGAAGACATGTACCAAGTTGACGTACGCGTGGCGCCCGCGGATCTCACCGCGCGGAACATCGTCGAAGTCTTGCGACCGGCACTCGCCGAGATCGAGATCGGCCTGTTGATCAACTGCGCGGGTTTCGGTTCGAGCGGTCCATTTCTCGATCAGGATCCGAGCGTTCAAGAGTCGATGCTCAA
>CBESWY010000070.1:0-13297 GCA_965533395.1 uncultured Myxococcales bacterium | reverse complement strand
TCGCGAAGGCGGCCGGACCATCGGCGCAGGCGTCATCTCCAAGATAATCGAGTAGAACGATGGCATCCAACAAGATCCGGATTCGACTCAAGGCCTACGATCACCGATTGCTAGACCAATCGGCGACGGAAATCGTCGATACGGCGAAGCGCACCGGTGCGCGGGTCGCGGGTCCAATTCCGCTGCCCACGCGCATCAACAAGTACACCGTGTTGCGTGGTCCCCACGTGGACAAGAAGTCGCGAGAGCAGTTCGAGATTCGGACCCACAAGCGACTCTTGGACATCTTGGATCCCACTCAACAGACGCTCGACGCCCTCATGAAGCTGGATCTTTCAGCGGGTGTCGATGTCGAGATCAAGTCATAAGGCGGTAGGTCCATGCCCAAGGTGAAGGTCTACAACTTGAGTAAGAAGGGTGTCGGAGAGATGGATCTCTCGGACAGCGTCTTCGATGCGACTGTCAGCGAGAGCCTCCTCTATGATGTTCTCAAGGCCCAGCTCGCGAGCCAACGCAAAGGCGCCGCTTCGTCCCAGAACAGGGCCGAGGTCAGCCTGAGCTCGCGCAAGATATACAAGCAGAAGGGCACCGGCGGTGCTCGTCATGGCTCGAAGCGCGCGCCGATTTTCGTCGGCGGCGGGACGGTTCATGGCCCGAAGCCCCGGGATTTCAGCTACAGGCCCCCGCGAAAAATGCGGCTCGGAGCGCTCAAGGGCGCGTTGAGCCTCAAGCTTCGTGAGGGTCAGCTGCTGGTCGTCGAGGATTTCGAGCTCTCCGAAATCAAGACGAAGAAGCTTGCCGAGGTTCTCGAAAAGCTCGAGGTCAACGGCGGAGCGCTCATCGTCGACGCCAAAGAGAACGAGAAGCTGCGCCTGAGCGCGCGCAACCTGCAGGGCCATTCGGTTTTGCCACCCGAGGGCGTGAACCTCTACGACCTGCTCCGTCACGAGCATCTCGTGCTTACGCAGACCGCGGTCCAAGCTCTGGAAGCAAGGTGTCAGTGATGCACGCCGAACAAGTCATCAAGCGCCCGATCTACCTCACGGAGAAGGGCGCCAAGCTGCGCGAAGACAACAACAAGTACACCTTCGAGGTGGACCTCGACGCGAATAAGCTCCAAATCAAGGACGCAGTCGAGACTTTGTTCAAAGTCTCCGTGCGCGACGTCCGCACGTTGGTCATGCGTGGTCACATGCGGCGCATGGGAAAGACCTACGCGAAAACCCAAAATTGGAAAAAGGCCATCGTTACGCTCCGCAAGGGTGAGACGATCGACTTCTTCGAGGGTGTCTAAAGATGGCAATCCGTAAGTTCAAACCCACGTCGCCGTCCCGTCGCTTCTACGAAGCGCCGGACTTCGACATGATCACACGCGGGAAGCCCGAAAAGAAGCTTCTCGATTCCAAGAAGCAGACGGGTGGTCGTAACAACCAAGGTCGCATCACCTCGCGCTTTCGGGGCGGCGGCCACAAGCAGCGCTACCGAAAGATCGACTTCAAGCGAAACAAGATTGGCGTGCCAGGCACTGTGAAAGCCATCGAGTACGATCCGAACCGCTCGGCTCGGATCGCGCTGCTGCACTACGCCGACGGCGAAAAGGCGTACATTCTAGCGCCGGACGGCCTGGAAATCGGCCAGCAGGTGCTGTCGTCCCGTCACGCGGACGTGAAGCCGGGCAACGCGATGCCGCTTCGCCACATGCCGCTCGGCACGATGATTCACAACATCGAGCTCAAGATCGGCAAGGGCGCCCAGCTCGTGCGTTCTGCCGGAACCGCGGCCCAGTTGATGGCCAAGGACGGAAACTATGCTCAGATTCGCCTCCCCTCCAGTGAGGTTCGAATGGTGCACCTCAACTGCCGTGCATCGGTTGGGCAGGTCAGCAATTCGCAGCATGCCCGCCTGACTCTCGGCAAGGCTGGCCGAAGTCGTTGGCTCGGTCGGCGTCCGCACAACCGCGGCACCACCATGAACCCGGTCGACCACCCGATGGGCGGCGGCGAGGGCAGGACCGCAGGCGGGCGTCAGCCCTGCTCACCCTGGGGTCAGCTCGCGAAGGGCCTGAAGACCAGAAAGAACAAGTCGACGGACAAGTACATCGTTCGCAGGCGGAAGAAGAAGTAATGGCGCGTTCAGTAAAAAAGGGTCCGTTCATCGACCAGCACCTGGAAGACAAGGTCGAGGCAGCGAACAAGTCGGGCGACAAGAAGATGATCCGAACTTGGTCGCGCCGCTCGACAGTGACGCCCGATTTCGTCGGGCACACTTTCGCCGTTCACAATGGCCGGAAGTTCGTCACCGTCTTCGTCACCGAGAACATGGTTGGGCACAAGCTTGGCGAGTTCGCGCCCACACGCACGTTTGGCGGTCACGCGTCCGACAGGAAGGGTGGTCGCAAGATCAACCCGCAGACAGGGAAGAAGTGAACATGGAAGCGGTCTCAAAAGCACGGTTTCAAAGGATTTCGCCTCGTAAAGCGCGAGTCGTGCTCAACATGGTGCGCGGCAAGAGTGTTGCCGAGGCCCTCAACGAGCTCCGCTTCACGACGAAGTCGGCGGCTCCCATCGTGGCCAAGGCCATCAGCAGTGCGATCGCCAATGCCAAGCAGAAAAACGAAGAGCTCAACCTTGATGACCTGTTCGTCAAGACGGCATTTGCCGACATGGCGCCGAACCAGCACATGCGGCGTTGGCGTCCTCGGGCGCAGGGGCGCGCAACGCGCATCGTCAAGGGTATGAGTCACATCACCGTCGTCGTGAGCGATGGGGAAGAGAGCTGAAGCGTGGGCCAGAAAGTACATCCTTATGGGTTCCGTCTCGGCGTCGTAAAGACGTGGAAGTCCAAGTGGTACGAGGACAAGAACTACGCCAAGTGGCTTCATGAAGACCTGAAGCTCAAGCGCGTCATCCGAAAGAAGTTCGCTCATGCTGGCATCGCCGACATCGAGATGGAGCGCGCTGCGAACAAGGCCAAGGTGGTCATTTACACCTCACGCCCGGGCATCATCATCGGCAAACGCGGCGCGGGCGTCGAGCAGCTCAAGGCCGATCTTCAGAAGCTCACCCAGAACGAGCTTTTCCTCGACATCCAAGAGGTTCGCAAGGCTGAGACGAACGCACAGCTCGTCGCGGAGAACATCGCAACGCAGCTCGAGCGTCGTGTCGCTTTTCGCCGCGCCATGAAGAAGGCCGTGCAGACGGCGATGAAGTTCGGCGTGAAGGGAATCCGTGTCACTGCCGGTGGTCGCCTCGGCGGCTCGGAAATTGCGCGTACCGAGTGGTACCGCGAGGGCCGCGTGCCGCTTCACACGCTTCGGGCCGACATCGACTACGGCGAGGTCACGGCGCACACAAAGGCCGGCACCGTCGGCATCAAATGCTGGATCTTCAAAGGCGAGCAACTTCCGCATCGACCAGGTGCAGGGGCCGCGGGCGCCCGGGTCTAAGGACGAGCCATGCTTCAACCAAAGAAAACCAAGTTCCGAAAACAGATGAAGGGCCGCATGCGCGGCAAGGCCTACCGAGGCGGCAAGATCTCATTCGGCGACTTCGGACTGCAGGCGCTCGAGCCCGGCCGAATCAGCCAGCGACAGATCGAAGCGGCTCGTATGACGATTCAGCGCAAGGTGAAGCGTCAAGGCCAGCTCTTCATCCGAATCTTCCCGGACAAGCCGATCACCAAAAAACCGCTCGAGACTCGTATGGGTAAGGGCAAGGGCAGCGTCGAAGGCTGGGTGGCAGTCATCAGGCCCGGTCGCATGCTCTACGAAATCCAGGGCGTGCCCGAGGATCTCGCTCGCGCGGCGTTCGCACTCGCCGCCCACAAGCTCCCGCTCAAGACGACGTTCCGGTCGAGAGAGACCGAGCTATGAAGCCAGAAGACATTCGTACGAACACGCTCGAAGAGCTTTCGGTCATCGAAGGCGACTTGCGACGCCAGCTTTGGAAGGCGCGCTTCGACAATCACACCAATCAGCTCGACGATACGAGCTCGATTCAGAAGCTTCGCCGGGATCTCGCCCGCGTGAAAACCATTCTCACCCAGCGCCGCAGCGAAGCGGCGAGCAAGGAGTGATCGGCCATGACTGCTGCTGAGCCAGGACAACCGACACCAAAAGCCACCAAGGAGCGTGGCCGCCGTCGTCGCTTGGTCGGACGCGTCGTGAACGAGACGCAGACCGAGGGCCGAGTCCAACAGACCGTCGTGGTGGAGGTCATCCGCCGCGCCCGAGACCCTTTCTACGGGAAATACGTCAAGCGCAAGAAGAAGTTCCACGCGCACGACGAGGCCAACGAGTACCGCAAGAACGACGTCGTGGAGATTCGCGCCTGCCGCCCGCGCAGCAAAACGAAGCGCTGGGAGGTGGTTCGCCTCATCGATAGGCCGCCGGAGGTATAACGATGATCCAGACAGAAACACAGCTGGATGTGGCCGACAACAGCGGCGCGAAGCGAGTTTCCTGCATCAAGGTTCTCGGCGGTTCGCGTCGGCGCTATGCCGGCCTCGGTGACGTCATCGTCGTCTCGGTGAAGGAAGCCCTTCCGACCGCCCGCGTGAAGAAGGGCGAAGTCGCCCGCGCGGTCGTGGTGCGCACCAAGCGTGAGTACCAGCGTCCGGATGGCACCTACATCAAGTTCGACACGAACAGCGCCGTGCTCATCACCAAGGACAACGAGCCGATCGGGACCCGCATTTTCGGACCCGTGGCCCGCGAGCTTCGCGCAAAACGCTTCATGAAAATCGTTTCGCTTGCGCCGGAGGTAGTGTGATGACTGCGCGCATCAAAAAGGGTGACCTGGTCCAGGTCATCGCGGGCAAAGACCGCGGTGAAAAGGGACGCGTGCTCCAGGTGGTCCGAGCGGACCTGATCCTCGTCGAGGGGGTCAATCGCGTGAAGCGGCACCAGAGCCCGCGCCGCTTCAAAGAGGCAGGCATCGTCGAAAAAGAGATGCCGATTCATGCCTCGAACGTGATGCTGGTCGACCCGAAGACCGAAGAGCGCACACGCGTCCGCATCGAAGCCGACAAGAAGGACCCCAACAAGCGCGTTCGCGTGGCCGTGAAAAGCGGCTCGGTCCTGGATTGAGGTCGTCATGAGTGAATACGAACCCCGACTCCGCAAGAAATACAAAGAAGAGATCATCCCTCAGTTGATGAAGGACTTCAGCTTCCAGAACATCATGCAGGTTCCGAAGCTGGAGCGAGTCATCATCAACATGGGCCTCGGCGAAGCCGTGCAGAACGCCAAGCTGATTGACTCGGCTGTCGAGGAGCTCACGGCAATCACAGGCCGCAAGCCCATCGTCACGCGCGCCAAAAAGTCGATCGCCAGCTTCAAGCTTCGCGAGGGCATGCCGATTGGTGTGATGGTGACGCTTCGCGGCGAGCAGATGTACGACTTCGTCGATCGACTCGTTTCGATCGCTTTGCCGCGTACGCGTGACTTCAAGGGCATTAGCCCGAAGTCATTCGACGGCCGTGGCAACTACACGCTCGGCATTCGCGAGCAGATCGTCTTCCCAGAGGTCAACTATGACAAAATCGATCGTATCAAGGGCATGAACGTGACCCTTGTTACCACGGCAGAAACTGACGAACAGGGACGTGCCTTGCTGAAGTCGCTCGGCATGCCGTTCAGGAACTAGAGGACGCAGATGGCTAGTAAGCGCGCATTTGCCAAAATGGAAAAGACACTGAAATTTTCGGTGCGACAGCGGAATCGTTGCAAGGTTTGCGGACGCCCACGGGGTTACTACCGCAAGTTCGAGATGTGCCGAATCTGTCTCCGTAAATACGGGCTTTCGGGTGACATCCCGGGCCTCACGAAATCGAGCTGGTAAGGAGGTGCAGTCATGATGACCGATCCAATCGCTGACATGCTGACGCGCATCCGCAACGCCGCACAGGCTCAGCACGAACACACCATTCTACCCTCGTCGAAGCTCAAGGCGCAGCTGGCGGAGATTCTCAAGCAAGAGGGCTACATCGACGACTACCGTGTGGAAGACGGGGTCCAGAACAGCCTCACGATTTTCCTCAAGTACGGTCGCGACCGCCAGAGTGCGTTCATGGGCATGCGTCGGGCGAGCCGGCCCGGGCGAAGGTTCTACGTGGGTCACCATGACATTCCACGTGTCCAAAACGGCATGGGCGTCGCGATTCTCTCGACGTCCGTTGGCATCATGACCGGCCGTGCCGCTCGCGATAAGCGGGTGGGCGGCGAGGTGCTGTGCGAGGTTTGGTGATGACCGAGACACACACAGGGAAGCAATCCAGAAACGGCAAGAAGCCTGTCCAAGTCGTCAAGGGCGTGCAGATCTCCATCAGCGGACGGGACATCAAGGCCAAGGGCCCCAAGGGCGAGCTCAGCCAGACCCTTCGTCCGGAGGTCGTCGTCACTCACGATGAGGGCGCGCTCACGGTCCGGCCTGCACCTGGCACCGGCAAGACGGGCCTTCAGTACCAGGGCCTGACCCGCGCGATTCTCCGCAACATGGTCGAGGGCGTCGCCAATGGTTACAAGCGCTCGCTCGATTTCCGCGGCGTTGGCTACCGAGCGGAATTCAAGAACGACCAACTCAAGATGACGGTTGGGCTCTCCCATCAGCCCGTCATCGACATCCCCAAGGCGGTCGCCGTCAAGGTGGAGACGATCGACGAGGCCGGCACCAAGTTCCCAAGGGTTCATCTCGAGTCGCCCGACAAGCAACTGGTCGGCCGGATCGCGGCGCGGATTCGTCAGATGCGACCCCCGGAGCCCTACAACGGCAAAGGCGTTCGCTACACCGGCGAGCGCATTCGAGAGAAGGCTGGCAAGGCCGGAAAGGCTGGAGCCTGATCATGCAGCAGAAACTCACAGGGCGCGCTCGTCGCAAGCTGAGGATTCGCAAGAAGGTGCAGGGCACCTCTGCGCGGCCCCGGCTCGCGGTGTTTCGTAGCGCCAAGCACATCTACGCGCAGGTCATCGACGACACGCATGGCACCACGATTGCCCATGCGTCCAGCGTCGCGAAGTCTGGCGATGGAAACAAGGTCGACGTCGCGAAGTCGGTCGGCAGTGCGGTGGCCAAGGCATGCATCGACAAAGGTGTAGAGCAGGTCGTGTTCGACCGCGGCGGTTATCAATATCACGGACGAGTTCGCGCACTGGCCGAATCGGCGCGCGAAGCCGGTCTGAAGTTCTGAGGACGAGATGGCATACAAAGACCAAATCATCGATCCAAGCTCACTCGACGATCTCACCGATCGGGTGATCTTCATCAACCGCGTGGCCAAGGTCGTCAAAGGTGGCCGACGTTTCAGCTTCAGCGCACTGGTCGTCGTGGGTGACAGCAATGGCCACGTTGGTGTCGGCATGGGCAAGGCCAAAGAGGTCCCCGAATCGATTCGCAAGGGGACTGAGGCTGCCAAGAAGAACTTGTTCAAGGTTCCTCTGACGGGTCGTACCATTCCCCACAAGATCGTTGGACACTCGGGCGCCGGTCGCATCGTCTTGCGCCCCGCGTCCGAAGGGACTGGAGTCATCGCCGGCGGTGCGATGCGCCCGGTACTCGAAGCAGCGGGCGTCAAAGACGTCTTGGCGAAGATCCTCGGCACGACGAATCCCTACAACGTGGTCAACGCCACTGTAGCCGCGCTCAAAGCGCTCGAGTCACCGGCCGAGGTGGCCACCCGGCGCGGTCGTCGCAAGGGAGACATTCAACAGTACGAGCATGGGCCCAAGGCGGAACGTCCCGCCGCCGAGCCTGACGAAGCGCCTGCGGAGGCAAGCGCATCGTAAGAGAGGCAGTCATGAGCGCGAAGAAACTCAAAGTGACCCAGGTCAAAAGCGAGATCGGGCGGATGGACAAGCAGCGGCGCGTCCTTCGCGGGCTCGGCTTGCATGGAATGAACACGAACGTCGTGGTCGAGAACACTCCTTCGTTCCGCGGGATGGTCAAGAAGGTGCTCCACCTCGTCGAAGTTGAGGAAGTCAATGAGTGAGCAGAGCAAAACGCCAATCCTTTCCCGGCTTCGCCCCGCTGCGGGCGCCGTCCGGGGAAAGCGACGCAAAGGACGCGGCCCGGGCTCCGGCCTCGGCAAGACCGCTGGCCATGGCCAGAAGGGCCAAAAGGCGAGGCATCCCGGTAACTTCAGCAAGCTCGGCTTCGAAGGCGGGCAGATGCCACTCTACCGACGCATTCCGAAGCGTGGCTTCGTCAATCCGTTCACCAAGACGGTGGGGACGGTCAACGTGAAGGACTTGGCTCGTTTCGATGCAGGGGCCACCGTCGACGAGGCGGCTCTGCGAGAAGCTGGCCTCATCAAACGCAAAGTGGACATCATCAAGGTTCTCGGCGATGGCGAGCTTGATAAGGCTCTCACCGTCAGGGTCCATGCAGCTAGTGCGACTGCCACGCAGAAGATCGAGAAAGCGGGCGGTACGGTCGAGCTAGTAGTCGCAGCACCTGCCTCCTAACCGAAAGCACGCAGCAAGCCATGAGCACCGTCGCCAACATCTTTCGAATCCCCGAGCTCCGTCGCCGCATTCTCTTCACTTTGGGAATGCTCGCCGTATATCGCATCGGGATTTTCGTTACGACACCCGGCGTAGACCGGTCGGCCATGCGGAAGTACGTGGCCGGGCAGTCGGGCGGCTTCTTGAGCATGTTCAACCTGTTCTCGGGTGGTGCGCTCGAGCAGGCTTCGATTTTTGCGCTGAACATCATGCCCTACGTTTCGGCGAGCATCATTTTGTCGCTGATGACGGTCGTGGTGCCCTCGCTGATGGAGCTTCGCAAGGAAGGCGAAGCAGGCCAGCGCAAGATCAACCAGTACACGCGCTACGGGACGGTCGGACTGAGTATTTTTCAAAGTATGGGCCTCGCAATGCTTTGGGAGGGTTGGAACGAGAGCTCGACGGCGGGTGACATCGTCGCCGATCCGGGCTGGAGCTTCCGCTTGATGACGGTGCTCGCGCTCACGACCGGCACTTCGTTCCTGATGTGGCTCGGCGAGCAGATCACCGAGCGTGGCCTCGGAAACGGCATCTCGCTCATCATTTTTGCGGGAATCGTGGCGAATCTGCCCGACGCCCTGTTCATGACCCTCGAGCAATTCAAGCTCGGGGAGCTGCAACCCATCGACCTGATGTTGCTCATCGTGATCGCACTCGGCACGACGGCGTTCATCGTCTTCTTCGAGCGGGCTCAGAGGCGCCTTCCGATTACCTATGCCAAACGCATGATCGGCCGAAAGATGTATGGCGGGCAGCAGTCTCATCTTCCGCTTCGTGTGAACATGGCCGGTGTCATTCCGCCAATCTTCACGTCGTCCTTGTTGATGTTCCCCATCACCTTGGCGGGCACCAACATTCCGTATATTTCAGATGCGATGCGCTGGATCAGCAACAACCTGGTTCCGGGCGGCTGGGTGTACATCGTCGTCTTCGCGACCATGACGATCTTTTTCTGCTTCTTCTACACGGCGATCACGTTCCAGCCGGTCGACGTCGCGGAGAACCTCAAGAAGCAAAGCGCGTTCATTCCCGGCGTGCGTCCGGGCAAGGCCACGGCCGAATACATCGATGCGGTGCTCACTCGGATCACCGTGGGTGGCGCACTGTATGTGGCAGCGGTCGTCACGATCCCCACACTGCTGCAGTCGCGATGGAACGTTCCGTTCTATCTCGGTGGCACTTCACTGATGATCGTCGTCGGCGTCGCCCTCGACTTCGCTCAGCAAGTCGAAAGCCACCTCATCACTCGGCACTACGAAGGCCTCACCGGGAGTAAAGGCTCCCGAATTCGAGCGAGGAACGCCTGATGGATCTTCTACTTTTCGGGCCGCCCGGCGCTGGCAAGGGCACTCAGGCCAAGTTTCTGATCGACCTGCTGCGCGTTCCTCAGATCTCGACCGGCGACATGATGCGCGCCGAGCGAAAGTCCGGCTCCGAGCTCGGCAAGCAGTTCGAGGAGTACATGTCCGCTGGAAAGTTGGTGCCTGACAGTCTCGTCCTCGATTTGATTCTGAAGCGCCTGACCCAGGACGATGCAAAAAACGGAGCAATTTTCGACGGTTACCCGCGGACGGTGGCGCAGGCCGAATCCCTCGATACCCTCCTCGAGAAGCTCGATCGACGCATCGATCGGGTGGTTTCTCTCGACGTTCCGCTTCAAGATATCGTCGAACGGGTGACGGGCAGAAGGGTCTGCTTGGACTGTGGACAGACCTATCACGTCCGCTATAGTCCGCCGCCCCAAAGCGGAGAGTGCGTCTCCTGCGGGGGAAACAAGATTGTGCAGCGTTCGGATGACACCGAAGAGGTCGTTCGGAAGCGGTACGAAGAATACAAAGCGAAGACCGAGCCGGTTCTCGCCCATTACGAAGCGAACGGCGTCGTCGAGGGTGTGGAAGGCGTCGGGTCATTAGAAGAGATTACGGAACGTATCAAGAAAGCAATTGGGGTCGAGTAACGAGCGGCATGACTGAAGCCAGAACCACCCGAGGCACCATCGAAACGGTGTTACCGAGGGCGCTTTACCGAGTGAGGCTCGACGATGGTGCGGAAGTTACCGCGTCGCTGTCCGCGAAGGCCAGACAGGTCACGGTGAAGCTGCTACCTGGAGACGGTGTGATGGTTGCGATTTCCGCTTACGACCCGACGAGAGGACGAATCCAAGAGAGGCTGACATGAAGGTTCGACCAAGCGTCAGAAAGATTTGTGAGAAGTGTAAGATCGTACGCCGCAAGGGCGTCGTGCGTGTCTTGTGTGACAACCCCCGTCACAAGCAACGGCAAGGATAAAAGCGAATGGCACGTATCGCAGGCGTCGACCTCCCAGGTCGGAAACACACGGTGATTGCGCTGCAGTACATCTTCGGAATTGGTCCGCACCACGCGAAAAAGATTTGCGCGGTCGCGAACATCCCGGAGGGCAAGCGAGCTGACGATCTGGACGAAAATGACGTCAGAAAAATCCGCGATTGCATCGACCAGAACTTCAAGGTCGAAGGTGACCTTCGTCGCGAGGTCAACATGCACATCAAGCGGCTCATGGACCTCGGTTGCTACCGTGGGCTCCGCCATCGACGCGGGCTTCCTGTCCGCGGTCAGCGAACGCACACCAACGCGCGCACCCGTAAGGGCCCGAAACGCGGCGCAATGAGCAGGAAGCGCTAAGATCATGGCGAAGGCGAAAGCAAAGTCCCCCAAGGGCAAGAAGCGTAAGACCAAGAGGGTCGTGACGAGCGGAATCGCTCACATCCAGTCCACCTTCAACAACACGATCGTCACCATCACCGACTTGGGCGGCGAGGTGGTTTCTTGGTCGACTGCTGGCTCGCGTGGCTTCAAGGGCTCACGCAAGAGCACGCCGTTTGCGGCACAGCTCGCAGCCGAAGATGCGGCCCGCAAGGCGCAGGACGTAGGCATGAAGACCCTCGCGATTTTCGTGAAGGGTCCCGGTGCAGGCCGCGAGTCTGCACTTCGAGCATTTCAGAACGTTGGGATGCGGGTCACTCTGCTTCGTGACGTGACACCGATCCCACACAATGGATGCCGACCGCCAAAGCGGCGGCGCGTTTAGAAGGCTGCGGAGGCAATTGATGACGAGTCCGACCCTAGTCGCACGCAACTGGCGAGAGCTCATTCGACCAAGAACCGTTCCGGTTGATCAGGAATCGCTCAGCGATACCTACGGCAAATTCGTCGTGGAGCCGCTCGAGCGTGGTTTCGGTATCACGCTCGGCAACTCGCTGCGCCGTGTGTTGCTGTCGTCCCTTCAAGGGGCGGCCATCACAGCCGTCAAGATCGACGGCGCGCTGCACGAATTCACCTCGGTCCCGGACGTCGTCGAGGACGTCACCGAAATGGTCCTCAACTTCAAAGAGGTCGTCGTCCGTTCGCATACCGCGCGAACCCAGACGGTCCGCATTGAGAAGGAAGGCCCCGGCGTCGTGACGGCCGGCGACATACAGGTCAGCGACCAGATTGAGATCCTCAATCCAGACCACAAAATCTGCACGCTGGCGAAGGGCGGCCGCTTCGCAGCCGAGCTCACGATCAACGTCGGCCACGGCTATGTTCCGGCCGATCGCAACAAGACCGCGGGCATTCCGATTGGCACTATCGCCATCGACTCGCTGTTTTCGCCGATTCGCAAGGTGAATTACGCGGTGACGAACGCACGTGTCGGACAGATCACCGACTACGACAAGCTCACCCTCGAGCTCTGGACCGACGGCGCCGTGAAGCCGGCTGATGCCGTCGCCTACGCCGCGAAGATCCTCAAAGATCAGCTAACGATCTTCATCAACTTCGAAGAGCACGATGAGCCCGTCGAAGAGTCGAGCTCCGAGGAGCCGCTCAACGAGAACCTCTTCCGCTCGGTCGACGAGCTCGAGCTCTCGGTTCGCTCCGCGAATTGCCTCCAGAACGCCAACATCAAACTGATTGGCGAGCTGGTGCAGAAGAGCGAAGGCGAGATGCTCAAGACGAAGAACTTCGGGCGCAAGTCGCTCAAGGAAATCAAGGAAATCTTGGCTGACATGGGTCTCTCCCTCGGCATGCAGATCGACCATTGGTCGCAAATGCTCGAACGTTGGAAGACACAGCAGGCCAACCAGTAACGTAGTCATAGATGGGTCGCGGGTAGGTCGTCATGAGGCATCAAAAGGCAGGCAGAAAGTTCGGTCGCAACACCAGCCATCGCCGAGCCATGTTCAGGAACATGGCGGGCAATCTGGTTTTGCACGAGCAAATCAAGACGACCGACGCGAAAGCCAAGGAGCTCCGGCGGATCGCTGAGCGTTTGCTCACCAAGGCCATTCGGCTCGGTGACGACCTCACAGTCGACGTTGCGAAGTTGAAAGACGAGGGCGAACGCGCGCGCATCCTGTCTCGGCGCCTTCACGCGCGCCGCCAGGTGGCCCGCTTTCTTCCGAAGCAGCTCGTCAAGACCAACCCCGACGGCACCGTCGAGGAGGTGGACCTCATCCACAAGCTCTTCACCGAGCTTGCGCCCCGCTACCTGGAACGAGCCAAGGCCGACAAAGGCGGCGGCTACACCCGCGTCATCAAGGTCAACCATCGGCGCGGGGACAATGCGCCGATGTCGCTGATCGAGTTCCTCGACTAGTTAGCGCCGAGCGCTGTGGCGGTCGACTCTTTCCTTGGTCGGGAACCGGATGACCATGAGGAGCCAGGCGACCGCGAAGAACGGCACGACGACCATCGGTGGCGCTCCGAGGAAACCGAGGACGAGACCGAAGATCGCGACGCTTTCCGCAAGTGCTAGCGCGACGATGAGGCTCGTCAG
>CBESWY010000069.1:0-13418 GCA_965533395.1 uncultured Myxococcales bacterium | reverse complement strand
CGTGCCTACGTTCATGTGTGGTTTGTCTCGGACAAACTTCTCTTTAGCCATCGTTCGTTCCCTACTTCGTCGTTCTTCTGAGTGGGGTCGCTTGAACCCGCGAAACCTGTGGAGCCCAGGATGAGACTTGAACTCACGACCTCCCCCTTACCAAGGGGGTGCTCTACCACTGAGCTACCTGGGCATAGTCTGAATTGTTTGAGCGGGCGACCGGGCTCGAACCGGCGACATTCAGTTTGGAAAACTGAGGCTCTACCAACTGAGCTACACCCGCGTAATCCTTTTCGTTCATCTCCTGGTGGAGGGTGGTGGGTTCGAACCACCGTAGGCATAAGCCGGCAGATTTACAGTCTGCTCCCTTTGACCGCTCGGGCAACCCTCCATGGTCATTCGTGTATTCGAGTAGAGCTGGCGATGAGACTTGAACTCATAACCGCCGGTTTACAAAACCGGTGCTCTACCAGTTGAGCTACGCCAGCATGACGGCGGCGGCTGTACTACGTGCCGACCCCCGCTAAGTCAAGGGAATCGCGGCTCAAAGCCCTGAGGAGGGCGGCACACAGGCCTTCGTGCCACCTTGTGGGTCAACGAAGTCGATATTGGCGGAGCAGTTGGACTCATTCTCGGGAGCGCGATTCAGGTTGCACTCCGACTTGTCCACGCAGATCCGAAAGCAGTAGTTTTCGAGGTCGTCGTGGGTCACACAGGCCGAACCCTCGGGGCAGTCCGTGTCTCCCTGACAGCCCGCGAGCCCACAGTAGCCTCCCTTAAATTGAGTGAGACAGCTGAGCTCGACGGTCGTCTCCGCCCGGCACTCGGCTGCCTCCGTGCACTGGGCGCCAACGCCGAGCCGGTCCGCCTCCGTGCTGTCGTCGCCACAGCCCGCAGCCGCCCCTGAAATCAGAAGCACGCAAATGACATACATAAACTTACACACAACCACCTCTTCACTACTCCATTCGACTTTGCGCCGTCTCGACGCGGTTCCGCCCGTTGGCCTTCGCGCTGTACATCGCGGTATCCGAGGCCTTGAGGAGCGTGTCCAGCGTCTCGCCGTGCTCCGGAAACGCAGCCACGCCGACGCTCGCGGTCACTGCCAGGTAGGGCGCGCTCGAGCTCTTCATCTTCTGAACTGCGGCCCGACAGCGCTCGGCGGCGCCCATCGCTTGCTTCAGGTCTGCCCCTGGCAGGAGAACGACGAACTCCTCTCCTCCGAAACGCCCCACGATGTCCCCGGCGCGCAGAGCGGATTGCATCGCGCGCGTCGTCTGCTGGAGCACCAGGTCACCGCGTGCGTGCCCGTGCGCATCGTTGATGCGTTTGAAGTGATCCAAGTCCAGCATCAAAATGGCCAACGGCGTTTCGTCGCGCCCCGCCTTGAGGAGGGCGCGTTCCATGACGCTCATCGCAAATCCGCGCGTGTAGGCGCCGGTCAAGGAATCGAGCTGCGCCGCTTCGAAGAGCGACCGCTCGTCCTGGCGCCAGACGCTGATGAGGTGATCCATGATGAGCGCGAGCGGAATGTAGATGAGCGCCGCGGCCACTGCGCGCTCGGCGGCGACCTGGGTAATATCGAGTTGCTCGAAGGACGCCTCGAACAACGACAAAAACGGAAGCACGCCAGCTCTGCTCGCGAGGTGCATCAAGGACATCGACAGCAGCCAGCCCCCGACGGCCGTCCAGAGCCAACGGCGCTCGAGAAGCACCATGCCCAAAAGAAGCGCGGCCACTGTGATCAAGCCGCTGACCGCAGAATACGGGCCGAGCGCGTAACAGACGGCCGTCCCAGTCACGATGTGCGCCGCGATGGTGACCAGTAGAAGCCGCGAGGTTTTGCTTCCGCGGCTCACGTAGAATCGCCGGGTCCAGACGTAGAATCCGAGCCAGAAGAGCAGAGCGGCAACGGCGATGATCGTTGTCGTCCGCAACGCAGATTGGTCGTCGGGACGTTGGAGGAGGAACGGCCAGCCATCGAGCGCGGCAAAAGAGAAGGCCACGATCAGCATCAGAAGCGCCGTGAGGAACTGCACGTAGAGCGAGCGGTCGCAGGCGTTCCAGCCAAAGGGCGAGCCTGTGGGCAGCAAGGGCCCGCCAAACGGATTCAGCGATGCGCGTGCATGCGCGCGGGCCCGAGGCTTCGGCGCACTCGAGCCCGATGGAATTGGTGGTGGCTCGCTTTCTAGACTGACTGCCATGTCCCCGCTTTCAGGGTAGCAAGCAGAGCTCAAAGGTGTTCACTAAGCGGCGTCATGGACGCCGACGGGTCGGGTCGCCAAGACCAGCTCTCGAACGCGGACCCAGCGGCGAAGCGAATGCCAATGCGCGTTCGCCATGGCCAAGAAACGAATCGCCGTATCGTTGAAGAGGAAGCCGTGCGTATCGCGAACGACTTCCGCTCCGATCCAGAGCGGCTCTGGCTCCCCCGGGAGGGTGAGCCGAATCTGCAAACGATCGCTGCTCCGATTGCTCAGAATGGCCAATGAATCCAGCAACAAGCCCTGTTCGCCGAGGCTCGTCACGAAGGCTGGCAAGACCTCATCATCGGCGACGAGCTCGGCGTAGAGCGCCACCGGAAGAAGAGTTTCACGGTGTGCACCTTGCAGCATCGTCTTCGAAGCTACGAGGCACGGCCAGAGCGGGCAACAAACCTACCGGCGCTTGGAACACAAAACCCCATGATTCCGGGGTACTGGTACACATATTCGCCACGGCCGGGGACCTGGTTTGACGGGGAGCCTGAGCCTGTGGTACCCAAAAATGAATGGTGGTTCATTCAACAGCCAAGAAGCGAAAAGGCTCGATGCCCGAGAAGCGCGACCGGATTCTGAAGGCCGCGATCCAGGTGTTCGCAAAGAACGGCTTCTACGCGACTCGGGTCAGCGAGATCGCAAAGGCTGCCGGGGTCGCGGACGGCACAATCTACCTCTACTTCAAGAACAAGGACGATGTACTCATCACCATCTTCGAGGAAGGCATCGAGCGGCTGCTGACGATCCTACGCGAAGTGGCGGAAACCGAGGATACCTTCGAGAGTCGCATCAGCCGAATCATAGAGCTGCAGCTAGGCTTGCTCGAGGAGCAGCGCGACTTGGCTGAAGTGATCACGGTGAACCTTCGGCAATCGTCGCGCCTGCTGAAGCAGTACGCGACACCGCTCTTCATGCAGTATATCGATGTGATCGCAGGGGTCGTCCGTGACGGGCAGAAGGAAGGCGCGTTTCGCAAAGACCTCAATCCCCGGATCGTTGCGCGCAGTTTGTTTGGCGCCTTGGACGCGATTCTACTCACCTGGGCGCTAGGGGAAGGTGACCCGGCTGCTCTGCGCAAAGCCGCTGCCCATTGCGCCAGCCTATTTCTCGAGGGCCTTCGTCAGCGCTAGCGGACTGCATCGGGAGGCGAGCCAAAAGCGATGACTTCCTCACGAAGAGACCAGAACTGGCGGGAAGCCTACGAGCTCAACGGATATGTCGTTCTGGAAGGGTTGCTGAGCGGAAATCAGCTCGGGGAGGTCCGCGATGCGCTCGCCCCGCTTCTTGCCCAGGGCCTATCGGGACGCAACGACTTCGAAGGCATCAAGACCCAGCGGGTCTACACTTTGGTGGCGCGCGGAAAAGTATTCGAAGAGCTCGTGGAGCATCCCGCAGTGCTCTCGGTGATGGACGCGCTGTTGCTGCCCAACTATCTTCTCACCGCCAGTCAGGCGATCGCGATTGCTCCGGGCGAGACGCCTCAACCGGCGCATCACGACGATGCATTCTACACAATACCAAGGCCGCGCCCGGCTGTCAGCGTCTCGACCATGTGGGCGATCGACGACTTCACCGAAGCGAACGGCGCAACGGCGGTCATCGCCGGGAGCCACCGTTGGACCAACGAGCAGCTCGTCGACCTCGACGACCGTGATGATGCAGATGGGCTCGCGCCGCACCATCAGCCTCTGCTTCGGCCGTTGGTCATGCCAGCCGGCTCGTGCGCCGTGTTCGCCGGCACACTCGTACACCGCGGCGGTGCGAATCGTTCGGCCGCCGTACGCAGAGCGATCAGCAATCAGTACTGCGAGCCTTGGGCACGCACGCAGGAGAATTTTTTTCTGGCGGTCCCTTGCGAGAAGGTCGCGCAAATGTCGCCGCGCATGCAGGCCATGCTGGGGTACTCGATTCATCCGCCCTTCATGGGGCAGGTCACCGCGCGCCACCCACTCAAGACACTGGATCCGGATTTCGAAAACCCGCTCGAAGATTGATCGTAACTTTGGGCTGCGTTGCACAGGGGCTAGCGAACCACGGCGTCAATCATCTCTTGGCTCCGCTCCCAGAGCCGCTTTGCGGCTTCTTCATCTGTGGTGGCGCGGCTGGGCTTCGCCTCGCGCACTTTGTCGAAGTAGCGGCCCGTAACGCCCTCGAGCTCGGGCGCCGTTGCAAGATGGATCGACGTCTTGGCCCCCTCGGCTTCGGTCATGACGATCAACCGCGCGAACGGCGAGCGGTGGAGCGCGTTGAGGAACACGTTGTTCCGCGTGATGTTGCTGCGTACGTTGCCGGGGTTGAGCGCGTTCGATGTGATCCCGAGGTCCTTCCAGCGGCGCGCGAGCTCGTTCGAGAAAAGGATGTTCGCCAGCTTCGAGTGGCCGTAGACCCAGAATCCCCGCCAGCGCTTCTCGAACATGAGATCATCCCAGTTGAGGGACTTCGGACGGCCGTGCATCGAAGAAGAAACGTTGACGACGCGCGCACTGGCGCTGGCGCAAAGCGTGTCCCGCAGCTCGTTCGTCAAAAGGAAATGGGCGAGGTGGTTGACGGCGAAGGTGTCCTCGAATCCGTCTTTGCTGAGCGTGCGCTCGCTGTGCCAAACCCCGGCGTTGTTGACTAGGACATCCAGCGATCCGAAACGGTTTCTGACGTCCCAGGCCAATCGCTGCACTTGCGCCAAGGAAGAGAAATCCGCCTGAAAGGTCTCGATGCGACCGATAGAGTCGGAACGCAGCCGTTTGGCGGCGTCCTCGAGGCGCTCCGCGTTGCGCCCCACGATGCCGACGACTTCGATGTGCGAGCTCAGGCCGCGCGCGGTTTCGAGGCCTATTCCACTGCTTCCACCCGTCACCAAGGCGTAGCGAGTGGCTCTGGTCTCCGCGCGCACGATGCGCTTCTAGCACAGCTGAGCCGGGTGAAAGGCTCGAACGGTCGTGCGCCGGGCCGCGCTCCTTGACAGCCCTCCAAAACGCTCCTAGATCGCCTGCGATTTTCAGCAGTTAACAGCCTTTCACGGCTCAACGATCTGAGGAGGAAGTGTGAAGATCCTCGTATCCATCAAGCGCGTTGCGGATCCGGACAACGCAAGCAAGCTCAAGGTGAGCAGCGACGGCACCGCCGTCACATCGGAAGGCCTCGAATGGAAGATGAATCCGTTCGATGACTGGAGCCTCGAAGCTGCGCTGCGATTGACCGAAAACGCCGCCGAAAAGAACGCGCGTGTCGGTGAGGTCGTGCTGGCTTCGATCGGCCCGAACGACGAGCACACCCAGCGGATCATCCGTGAGGGTCTCGCCAAGGGGGCCGAGCGCGGCATCCTCGTCGAAGCGGACGAAGGCAATCTCGACGCCGGCGTCGTGTCCGCGATCCTCAAGGCCATCGTGGACAAGGAGAGCCCCGACCTGGTCGTGATGGGCAAGCAGGCGGCCGACGGCGATTCGAACGTCGCCGGAACCGAGCTCGCTGAGAAGCTCGGCTGGCCGGTGATCAACTCCGCGATGAAGATTCAGACCAGCGACGACGGAAAGACCCTCGAGGTCAAGCGCGAGCTCGATACGGGCGTCGCCACGGTGAAAGTCACCGGCCCGGCGGTCATCACCACGTCGGACCGCATCCTTCAACCGGATTCGGTTCGGAACGGCGTCACCCCCGACGATCATCAGTACGCGAAGCTAGAGGTCGGCGGCCGCTACGCCTCGCTCAAGGGCATCATGCAAGCCAAGAAAAAGCCGATCGACCAGATGTCGCTCGGTGACCTCGGCGTCGACACCGCGAAGTCGCTCAACTACAAGAAGTTCGAGCTGCCGCCGGCGCGCTCAGGTCAGACCACGTTTGTCGAGGACGTCGCGGACCTCGTCGACAAGCTCCACAACACCGCCAAGGTCATCTAACCCTCGAGAAACGGAAAGGAACCATCAAACATGGCTAATGTTCTCGTCGTTGCGGAGTTGCTTGAAGGCAAGGCACGCAAAACCACTCTTTGTGCGGTGACTGCCGCGAAACAGATCGCGGAAGGGACCGGCGGTTCGTTCGACATCTTGTCGATCGGAGAAGGCGCAGCCGCGGGCGCAGACGAGCTCGCAGGCTACGGCGCGGGCAAGGTGCTCAAGGCCGAGATTGCCGGCGGCTACACCTGCGAGAAGTACGCGGCGACCGTCGCAGAAGCAGGCAAGGGCTACGACGTTCTCGCTGCTTGTGCGAGCGCGTACGGCAAAGACCTGCTCCCGCGCGTGGCGGCCAAGCTCGGCGCAGGCGTCGCCTCCGACATCTCCGAAGTCCACACCGACGGCGGCAAGCTGTCCTACACACGTCCGATGTACGCGGGCAACATGTTTGGCACCGTCGAGATTCTCACCGACAAGCAGGTGGTGACCGTTCGCCAGTCGGAGTTCGAGCCGGCGGCGGCCTCCGGAGGCGCGAGCCCCTCGGAAGACATCGCGGTGCAGGCCGACCCCGCCGCCGACAAGGTCGAGTTCCTCGGCGTCGAGGTCGTAAAAAGCGAACGACCCGATCTCGGCGATGCGGACATCGTCGTGTCGGGAGGCCGTGCCCTCAAGAGCGCGGAGAACTTCACCAACGTCATCGAGCCTCTCGTGGATGCCCTCGGCGCCGCGATGGGAGCGTCGCGTGCGGCTTGTGACGCTGGCTACGTGGCCCCGGAGCTTCAGGTCGGCCAGACGGGTAAGGTGGTCGCGCCGAAACTCTACGTCGCAATCGGCATCTCGGGAGCCATCCAGCACTTGGCAGGGATGAAAGGCAGCAAGACCATCGTTGCGATCAACAAGGACAAGGAAGCGCCGATCGCTCAGGTCGCGGACTACTTCCTGGTCGCCGATCTCTTCGACACGGTCCCTGCGCTCACCGAGGCCGTCAAGAAGCTCTAAACGTCTACGCAGCAGCGCAATACAGACGAAGCCCGGGTCGCCACGCGTCCCGGGCTTTTGCTTGAAGGCTGGCGCTTTTGTGGCCTTGGGCTCTCCCGATCCTGCACAATTCCGAGATGGCCTGGTCCGTCGCTGCTCTGGTGGTGCTCGCCGTCGCGTTGGTCGCGCTGGCACGGCGCAGGCGCGGTCGTAGAAGGCCTTCGGGGGAGCCGCCAGACAGCCCGGGTCCCGACCCACAAAGAGCAAGCCCCCAGACCCTGCGGCCGGCGGAGGAGCCAGCGGAGGAGCCCGACCCCACGCCATCGAAAAGCTGCCCGGTGTGTCTCTCGGGGTATCCGACGCGGAATCGCTACTGTGTCCGTGACGGTGCCGAGCTGATCGAAGGCCAGTCCTCGGGCCCCTTCACCCAGGGCATGATTTGCCCGACCTGCCGGCGCGGCTACCCCTTCGATTCGAGCTATTGCCCCGAAGATGCAGATGAATTGGTGCCCTACGGGCTCTACGGCGCCGCCAGCTCGACCCGGCCGCCCTTGAGGCTCGATATCCACAAGATCTGCCCAGAATGTGGGATACGCCACGCGTCGGCCCATGTCTTCTGCGGCCAGGACGGCACCGAGCTCGTGGCGGTAAACTGAAAAAAAGGCCAAGGATTCCAGGGAGCCGGGGTCCAATGACGCAGGAACAACCTTGGTGGACTTCTTGCTTGGCATAGGAAAGGACCGCTATGATCGCGGTCCTAAAGGGGAATCTTCGATCGGGAGCAGCTCGAGGTGTCAATCGACTGGTCTTGGGGAAGAGGAGACGGGGGCAATAGATGAAGATTGTTTGCGATAGCTGCGGGGCGAAATACTCCATCGCCGACGAAAAGGTCGCTGGAAAAATCTTCAAGATTCGATGCAAGAAGTGCTCATCCGTTCTCGAAGTTCGTGGAGATCAAAACAACGCGAACGCTGGCAACGAACAGAGCGCGACATCGGATCGCGGAGGCGAAGCCACTTGGTACATCGTCGTCGACGGTGAGCAGAAGGGGCCATTTGCTCCGATCGACCTTAGTCAACTGTTTGCCAAGGGCAGCGTGGGTCTCGAGTCCTACATTTGGAACGAAGGCTTCGACGACTGGAGAGTCGCAAGTGACGTGCCCGAAATCGCGCAGCTCTTTGGAGGCGCCGCATCGGGAGCGAAACCGCAGGGCGCCACCGACGACACCTTGGCGTTTGGCGCGGGTGGTGATCTGTTCGGCAGCAACGACGGCCGCGAGCCCACGAGCGAGATCGACACGAACAGCAGCATGTTCGCAGGCTTTGACGAGAACCCAACGCCGACGCCGGCCGGAGTCGAGCAGTCGCCGGTAGCCGCGGGCTCCAACGACGCAGGCGCTTCATTCGGAGGGGGCGCGATGGGCGGGGCTGCGCCTCAGCGTATGACCGGCCAGCGGAATGAGAATTCGGTTCTGTTCTCACTCAGCAATCTGCAACAGCTCGCGTCGCGCGGCGGCTCACCGGCTGATTCCGCTTCGGTCGCGAGCCAGCCGCCCAGTGCATCGCTTGGCGCTCAAAGCGCTCCTCCTCCATCCGGGGAAGGCTCGGGGCTCATCGACATCCGTGCGTTGGCGAAGTCCACGACGCCAGGAACCCGCGCCGCGCCTTCTCAGGCGGTGGACGATCTTCTGGCGATCGGAACCGGTGGCGGTGCTGCGTTTGGCGCGCCGCTGCTCGGACCGGCACCCGATGAAACGAGCTTTGGAAATCGCTGGCTCTGGATCGGCGGCGTCGCGATTGCGCTGATCGCGATCTTCGGGTCAGCAGTCGGGATCGGGGTGGTGCTCGGAGGCTCCGAGGAAGACGCGCTCGAAATCATGGCGGAAACCGAAACCGCACCCGGCGTGCCAATTCCGGGCTCCAATGCGGTGGCAGCGTCTGCGCAGGCGCCCAGCGAGCCTCCTGACGAGGCGCTCGCGGCCGCAGAGGGTGCCAAGCCGATCGAGGCCGCGACGATCGAAGACAACGCACCGGAGCCCGCACCCGAGCTGGTGGAGCCGGCGCCAAAGAAGCGGAGCGCGAGCAACACCCAGCGACGCCCGCGCGCGGCCAAGAGCACGACGAGCTCGTCGCCCGAGCCAGCTCCGGCCCCCAAGAAGCGCAGCGGAAACCTCGACGCACTCATGGACGAGGTCGTCGGCGGCTCGCCGTCGAAGACAAAGCCGAAGCAAACCAGCGCGTCCTCTAGCCGAGGCAGCTCCAGCCTCCCCGACGCGCCGTCACGAAACGACGTGAAGACCGCGCTTCAGGGCGTGAGTGGCGGTGTGAAGGCGTGCAAGAAAGACAGCGGCGGAACAGCCACCGTCAACGTCACATTCAGCGGAAAGACCGGCCGCGCAAGCGGTGCGAAGGTCGCTTCCGGGCCGTTCAAAGGCACCCCGGTCGGCTCCTGCATCGAGTCGGCTGTGAAGCGCGCGCGCGTCCCCCGGTTCAAGCAGTCAACGTTTAAAGTCACCTTCCCGTACCGCCTCTGAGCCGAGCAGCTTACCGAATCCCCTCGAGGAATCGCACTCCCGTCGCGACGCCGAAGCCCGTTCCCCCTTTGGGTAGGCGCCCATGCGGCCGGTCGACGAAGGCCGGACCGGCGATGTCGAGGTGCATCCAAGTGGTGTCGCCGACGAACTCCTTGAGGAACAGGGCAGCGGTGATCGAGCCCCCATAGCGGTCGCCCACGTGTTTCAAGTCGGCGATGGAGCTCTTGAGCATCGCGCGAAGATCCGAATCGAGCGGCAGGCGCCAGAACGATTCGCCCTCCCCCTCGGAGGCGTCGAGATACTTCGACGCTAGCTTGTCGTCGTCGGTGTAGAGCGCCGCGCGCCAGGGTCCGAGTGCCACCAGGCACGCGCCGGTCAAGGTGGCGTGGTCGATCATGTAGTCGGGTTTGAGCTTGCGCACCGCCCAGGTGAGCACGTCGGCAAGCACCAAACGCCCCTCGGCATCGGTGTTGATGACCTCCACGGTCTTGCCGTCCAGCGACTTGTAGACATCGCCGGGTCGGTACGCCTTTGCACCCGTCATGTTTTCGGTAGAACCAATGACGGCGTGCACCTCGACAGGCAGCTTGAGTCGCGCCGCGGCGAAGACGATGCCCAACGTGGTCGCGGCACCGGCCATGTCGCACTTCATGTCGACCATCGAAGCCGCCGGCTTTATGCAGAGGCCACCTGCATCGAAGGTGAGACCCTTTCCTACGAAAACCACCTTCTTTTTTGGGCGCGCCGGCTTGTACACCACGTGAATGACCCGAGGTTCGATCGCGCTGCCCTTGTTGACCGCCAGCAGTAGGTTCATCCCCTCTTTCTCGATTCGCGCCTTGTTCCAGACGCGGCAGGACAAGCCCAACTTTCGCGACTCGCTCGAGGCGGCACGCGCGAGGGTCACTGGATTCAGGTCATTCGGCGGCCGATTGACGAGGTCACGGGCGAAGTTGACGCTCTCCGCGACGGCCTTCCCCGCGCGGATGGCGGCAGTCAGACCCGGGCCAGACTTTGGCGCGCCGACGATGACGGCGGAACTGAGCGTTGCGGCGGCTTCCTTGTCACTCTTGTATTCGGTGTAGCGGTACGCCCCGGCGACGAGCCCCTGCGTGGCGGCGCGAACGGTCTCGACGTTGACGACCGGAAGCTCGAGAGCGGCGCTCTTCTGCGCGCGGGCAGCCGAAGCCAGCGAATGCCCGAGGCTCCAAGCGATCTTTCCTGCGTCTTGCTCATCACCGACACCGACGAGCAAGAGCCAGCGAGGCTTCGCTTTTCCTGCGGCCGCGACTTTGAGGGTTTGCGCGACCTTCCCGACGAAGCGTTCATCCGTAGCGAGGGGCTTGATGCTGCCCTTGCCCGTGACGCCTTCGATTCGCCCTAAGGCACGGTTGAGCTTGGTCTTCCCCGATGGAACCGCGAGCGCGACGATGTCTGCGGTCGATCTGTCCCACGTGCCCTCAGAAAGTGAAATCTTCATCTGGCTCCTTTTGCCCCCTGGTCGGCGAGATACTGACAGGAAGTTCTGCAGCCAACAAACCAAACCGCAACCGCGATCCCCCGGCGGCCGCCGTTGCCTCGCCGCCGATTCGCCAATTCACACCGCGTAGCTACCCGAGATCACTCGACCGACCCCTGGCACTGCGTGTGCATCCAGCTCGTCTCTCATTTCAAGCAGGAGGAAAGATGCTCGAAGAAAACAAAGTGAAGATTGCCTACACCGTGGTGGAGCGAAGCAAGGACGGGCGGAAATTCTGGGTGCGCGTGGGTGCAGCGTTCGTCAATCGTGACGGAAGCCTCAACGTTCGGCTCGATGCGATGCCGGTCAACGGCGAGCTGCAAATCCGAGACTACCAACCAAGGGAAGCCCGCGAGGGCGCCTCGCGTGACCAGGCCGCCTGATGAAGCGGCGGTTCGTTCTGCTGCTCGCAATGAGCGCGCTTCACGCAGCGCCAGCCGGAGCGGTCGACGGCGGCGTCGGCCCCCCTGATCAAGGGCCGCCAAGCGTCGAGCAAGACCCGCGCATCAACATCAACGAGGCCGCGCCCGAGGAGCTCGTGAAGCTCCCGGGCATCGGCCCGAGCCGCGCCGAGGCAATCGTCGCAGAGCGCAAAAAGCGACGTTTTCGTCGCATCGAGGACATCATTCGAGTACCGGGGATCGGCCGAAAAACCTTCGGTCGAATCCGGCATTCGATTCGCGTGCACTAGCCGCTACCGCTCGCCCATCGAACCGCCTAGATTCAGGCTCATGGTCCCGACGTTCGAAGTCCGCGAGGCAGGTGATTCCGATCGTCAGGTGCTGATGGGCTTTCACCAGAGCCTCTATCAAGACCACCGCGACGGGGTCGTGGCTGAGCAAGACCGTCCGCTCATCGAATATCGGGACTACGAGCGCATTCTCCGCGACGACCTCCAGGGGCTCCTGGACGACCCGAGCAGCCAGGTGCTGGTGGCCGAATCCCGGGGCGTTGCCGTCGGATACATCACCGGTCGAGTCACAGTGGAGCCAAGGCGCGTGTTACCGCGCAGGGGCGTCGTCGAAGATTGGTACGTCGTGCCGGCCTCGAGGGGCACCGGGGCGGGCGCGTCCTTGCTGCGCGAGCTCGAAGGGCGTTTCGCTGCGGCTGGCTGCGAGGTGATCGAATCAGCGACCTGGTCGGCAAACGAACGAGCGAGGCGCGCCCACGATGCCCTGGGGTTCCGTGAGATCCGCGTCATTTACCGAAAGCGGATCTAGCTACTCGCGAACCTCAATTGGCGCTGCGCTAGGCGACGGATTGCTGCGAAGGAGCTCCAGTGCCGTTGGCTCGTTCAACAGGTGGGCAGCGAAAAACGCGGTGACGAAGGTGGCGGTGTGACCGTTCGCCGAGTCGACCGGAACGTAAGTAAATGGCTCGCCGTTGGTCTGCCTGGTGTCGTCGCCACATCCGGGCGCGAAGAACTCATCGAGCCCGGCGATGTTGGTGACCGACCAATGGCCGGCATCGACGACCTCCATCTTGTATGCCGGCGTATTCGCCTTCGAGAAGTTCTCTCGAATGAAGAAGTTGCCGGCCTCCGTGATGGAATTGTCCTCGGTGGCGACGACAAGGCCCAACGGGACCTCGATCGCCTCCACCGACACCTCCCCGTAGAGGATGTTTTCCATTGGCGCAGCGAGGCCCACGACGGCCACAATTCGGGCATCGTTCTGTGCCACCCTGCCAGCGGTCACCGAACCGATGCTGTGGCCCAGCATCCCCACCTGAGCAGCGTTGGCGGCAATGCCATCGGGCAAGACCTCGCCCGCGAGGACGCGATCGAGCAGGAAGCGAATGTCAGCCTCCCGGACATCGACGAGCTCGTTGTTGAGCGGAGCGGCGTTCCCATCGAGGCGATCGAAGAGCGTGTCGCCGCGGTGGTCCGGGGCTACGACGATGAAACCATGGGACGCCAAGCGTTCCATGACGGCATGCGCAGACCAGCGGGTGCAGGTGTAGCAGTGCGAGTACAGGACGAGCGGGTACTCACCTGCACTCGCGGCTGCGTCTCGGCTAGCGGTCGTCGTATTGGCGACGCAGGCCTCAGGCGCTGAGTCCAACAGATCAGACAGTGCCGCGCGCTGCCCGGGATCAGTTTCAAAGTCGATCACGCCGGATGCGGGACCCGAGGATTCGATCGGATACCAAACTTCGATCGGAAGGGTCCGGCCCCGAGCTCCGTCGGTAACCGCTGTAGTCGACACGCCTACCGCAGCTGGGCCGGCCGCGTCGTATTCGGGGGCGCTGACCCC
>CBESWY010000068.1:0-13458 GCA_965533395.1 uncultured Myxococcales bacterium | reverse complement strand
AGCACTTCACCCCTCGCCGATTGGAAGGCGCTCGCTGGTGGGCCAGCCGACCAGCGTTGGAACACGCCCGAAGGGATCGAAGTCAATCCCGTCTACACCGCCGAGGATCTCGATTCGGTGACGCATCTTCAGACGATGCCTGGCATGCCTCCGTTCTTGCGCGGCCCGTATTCGACGATGTATGTGCGCCGGCCCTGGACCGTCCGGCAGTACTCGGGCTTCTCCACCGCCGAGCAGAGCAACGCCTTCTACCGCCGGAATCTCGCGGCCGGTCAAAAGGGGCTGTCGATCGCTTTCGATTTGGCAACTCACCGCGGATACGACTCCGATCATCCCCGGGTTATGGGCGATGTCGGCATGGCCGGCGTGGCCATCGACTCGATCAAGGACATGCGCATCCTCTTCGACGGTATCCCACTCGACAAGATGAGCGTGTCGATGACGATGAACGGCGCCGTGCTACCTATCCTCGCGCTGTATGTCGTGGCGGCCGAAGAGCAGGGCGTCGACGCGAGCCAGCTCACGGGGACCATTCAAAACGACATCCTCAAGGAGTTCATGGTCCGCAATACGTACATCTATCCGCCATCGCCTTCGATGCGGATCGTTGCGGATATCTTCAAGTACACCGCGGCAAACATGCCTCGCTTCAACAGCATCAGCGTCAGCGGCTACCACATGCAAGAAGCCGGCGCGACACAGGACCTCGAGCTTGGCTATACCTTGGCCGACGGCCTCGAGTATGTGCGCACCGGGATGGCGGCCGGCCTCGGCGTCGACGAGTTTGCACCCCGCATCAGCTTTTTTTGGGGGGTTGGAACCAACTTCTTCATGGAGATCGCCAAGCTCCGGGCGGGGCGGCTCCTTTGGGCGAAGATCATCGAGCAGTTCAGTCCGAAGAACCCCAAGAGCCTCGCGCTTCGCACGCACTGTCAGACCTCCGGCTGGAGCCTCACCGCGCAGGACGTCTACAACAACGTCGTTCGCACTTGCATCGAGGCGATGGCTGCCACCCAGGGGCACACACAGAGCCTGCACACCAACTCACTCGACGAAGCGATCGCGCTGCCCACGGACTTCAGTGCGCGCATTGCCCGCAACACGCAGCTCTACCTGCAGCTCGAAAGCGGCACCACCAAGGTGATCGACCCCTGGGGCGGCAGCTACTACGTCGAGCGTCTGACCCACGAGCTTGCTCTCCGAGCCTGGGAGCACATCAAAGAGGTGGAGGAGCTCGGCGGAATGACCAAGGCGATCGAAGCGGGTCTTCCAAAGCTACGCATCGAAGAAGCGGCAGCGCGGACACAGGCGCGCATCGATTCCGGACAGCAAACCATCGTAGGAATCAACAAGTATCGGCTCGAAAAGGAGCCCCACCTCGACGTTCTCAGGGTCGACAATACCGCGGTTAGGGAGGCTCAAGTCTCGCGCCTTCGCGAGCTGCGCGCGGAGCGCGACGAGGCGGCTCTCACACCGAAACTTGAGGCTTTGACCAAGTGCGCCGAAACTGGTGAAGGCAACCTGCTCGAGCTGGCGATCGACGCCGCCAGGCACCGGGCGACCGTGGGCGAGATCAGCGACGCGCTCGAGCGTGTCTGGGGCCGCTACCAAGCGACGATTCGGAGTATCGAAGGCGTGTATCGAAGTGAAGTCGGTAAAGATTCGGACGCGGTAGACCGCGTGCGGGCACGAAGTGACGAGTTCCTGAGCAAGCACGGCCGCCGGCCGCGCATCCTCGTCGCAAAGATGGGCCAAGACGGGCACGACCGAGGACAAAAGGTGATCGCGACGGCATTCGCGGACCTCGGGTTCGACGTGGATATCGGGCCGCTGTTTCAGACGCCCGAAGAGAGCGCGAAGCAGGCGATCGAAAACGACGTTCACATCGTCGGTGCGAGCTCGCTCGCCGCGGGTCACCTCACACTGGTTCCGCAACTCAAGCAAGCGCTCCGGGACCAGGGCCGCGACGACATCCTCGTCGTGGTCGGAGGCGTGATTCCCCCGGAGGACTACGATGCGCTTCGCGAGGCGGGGGCTGCCGCGATCTTTGGACCAGGGACGGTCATCGGCGACGCTGCAGTAGAGCTCCTAGATCGGCTCGACGCGCAACTCGGGGGGTCGTGAAGCGTCTCGATGTGCAGGCCTATGTCGATGGCGTTCGCGGCGGAGACCGCGCGGTACTGGCCCGAGCCATCACTTTGATCGAGAGCGAGCAGCAGGCGCATGCCGAGCTCGCGCAACGAGTCCTCGAAACGCTCTTGCCGGAAACGGGCGGAGCCTATCGCGTTGGGATCAGCGGCGTACCCGGGGCGGGGAAGAGTACCTTCATCGATGCATTGGGGACGCAGCTCACTGCAAAAGGCCATCGCGTGGCGGTGCTCGCAGTCGACCCAACCAGCAGCGTCAGCGGAGGAAGCATCCTCGGGGACAAGACCCGGATGTCCGCGCTCAGCAACGACCCCAACGCCTTCATTCGTCCTTCGCCGACGAGCGGAACCCTCGGCGGGGTAACCCGGAAGACTCGTGAAACGATCCTTCTATGCGAGGCAGCCGGCTTCGATGTGGTTCTCGTCGAGACCGTAGGCGTCGGTCAGTCCGAGACCATCGTCGCGGGTATGGTGGATTACTTCCTCGTATTGCTGATCGCCGGGGCGGGCGACGAGCTCCAGGGGATCAAGCGCGGCATTCTCGAAGTTGCGGACATGCTGGCGATCAACAAGGCCGATGGCGACAATCGGAGCCGTGCGATTCGGGCCCAGGGTTCGTACCAAAGCGCTTTGCGCCTGATGCGAGGGCAGAACGTACCGCCGGTGGTGACTTGCAGCGCGCTCGAACGGACCGGCCTGGACGAGCTCTGGGCGCTCGTCGTCGAGAGCCGGCGAGATCGTGAATCCTCCGGCGCGCTCCAGCAAACGCGCCGCACCCAACAAGTTCGATGGATGTGGGACATGGTCGAGGACGGGCTTCGCCGTGCGCTCCGGAGCGACCCGGAGCTGTCAGCCCTCATCGCGGAGCTCGAGGACACCGTTGGGCAAGGTCGCACGACTGCGAGCGCTGCAGCGTCGAAGGTGCTTCGCCGATTCGCAGAGCGGGCCGACGAATTACTCAAGCGCGACTGAGCTCGTCGGCCGTGTCGGAGCTCTTCTCGTTCGCCTTGCCCGCAGGCCTCGGTGACGGGCCGAGGAGCTCTGCCAACCAACGAAGCTCATCGCTGTGGGCGAGCGAATGCTTGATGACCATCGTGAGCGGCGCCGAGACCAGGGCACCGACAGGCCCGAGCAACCAGCCCCAGACCACCATCGAAACCAGCACGACCAGCGGCGACAGCCCGAGCGCGTGACCCATGACCCTTGGCTCGATCGCGCCGATTGCCAAATTGATGCCAGCAAACCCGGCCGCGACCACGAGCGCCTGGCCAGGGCCGAATTGGATCAGCGCCAGCGCAATGGCCGGTGTCGCGGCGATGATTTGACCGACCGTCGGAATGTAGTTGAGGAGATAGGCAAGCAGGCCCCAGAGCACCGGAACGTCAACTCCTCGCCACAGGCACCAGAGAAACACGAGGGCGCCGGTGAGCAGACTCATCACCGTTTTTGCGACCAGATAAGTGTTGACCTCGCGGGCGGCCGCAGACAGCTCCTGGATTTGGCCGGGCGTCGCGATCTTCGCGAGCTTTTCACGAAGGCCGGTGGACTCGAAGAGCATGAACGCGACGATGAGCAGGACCAGGACCATCTGTGACACGAAGGACGCGGCGAACTGGGCCATGGTCGTCGCGAGATTCAGCATCCACGTGGACGCGGAGAAGTCGTAAATCGATTCGAGGTGAATGCCGTTGCCCGCCAACCAGAGCTCGAGCTCCCCAAGTTGGCCAGAAAGCCTCGGGGCATAGGTCGGCACGCGCGCGGTGAAGGTCCCGACCGCTCCGGCGAGAGGAACGCCCAGGGCGGCGCCTGCGGCCACGTCCAGAAGCAGGCCCGACAACACGGCGAAGAGGCGCGGGACACCGCGGTCGCAAAGCCACATCACGAGGGGCGCGGTCACGATCGCGATGAAGGCGGCGACCAGAACTGGAACCAGCAGCGGCGCAGCCAGCTTGATACCCGCTCCGACCACGACGATGGCGGCAACGATCAGAACGATGCGTCCGGTCTTGGTGACAGCCACCGAATCAATGTAGCGCGGATCAGGGAGGCGTGCGATCCAGCAGCTCGAGCGCGGTGCCATCGACGCGAAGCGCGGCCGTTCCGTCGATGATGGCTCGCAGCTGGTGGCCGACGAGAGCATCTCGCCAGCCCTTTGATAGGCGGGAAGGCTGACCCAGCACGAGGTTGGTCACGTCGTCACGCGTGCCGAGCACGGTCATGTCCAAGCCCTCTCGCCCGGCGCGCTGCGCAAGCCAGGCCAGACAAAGCGCGATGACGCCCTCGACGCTCGGCAGGTTCTCAGGCTTCTGCGGCGGCACCCGAACCTCGTGTTTTGGGAGTCTGGTTCCCCGTTCGATCGCCCGCAAAAGCTCGTCGCGGTGCTTGAAGCGCCGAATGTCGAAGTTCCGGATGCCGCCCAATTGCTCGGCGTTGCGCGCGGGTCGTTGGGCCAGGGCCAAGAGAGCCATGTCGGACAGCACGGTTCGTGGCGGCCGGTTCTTTTGCTTCGCGACGCCTTCGCGCCAGGCAGCGAGCTCCTGCGCAACGCCGCGCGCCCTTCCGCCGAGCTTGGTCTTGCCACGTAGCTTCCACCAGAGCGTTTCGGGTTCGGGTGGCGAACGGTCCTTGAGGCGTAGCCGCTCGATCTCTTCTTCCGCCCATTCAACTCGACCTTGGTCACGAAGGCGGTCGAGCAACGCATCACGGAGCTCCAGCAGATGTGCCACATCCGAGGCGGCGTATCGGAGATCGTCCGGAGGTAAGGGACGCCGCGTCCAATCGCTGAGCTGGGAGCTCTTATCGAGCTGGACCCCGAGAAACCCCTCCACCAGCTTACCGAGCGAGCTGGTGCGATACCCGCAAAAAAGGGCGCCGATCTGAGTATCGAACATACGGTTCGGCACCGCGCCGCATTCGAGCTCGAGAATTTCGAGATCCTGAGAGCCGGCATGCATCACGCAGACGGCTTCGCTCTGAAATGCCTTGCCCAGCGTTTGCACGTCGATCTCGAGAGGGTCGACGAGGGCGATACGGTCCGCGGTCGCGAGCTGCACCAGAGCTAGATGCGGTAGGTAGGTTCGTTCTCGATGGAACTCGGTGTCGAGCGCGTACGCGTCCGTCTGACTGAGCTGGTCCACCAGCTGATCGAACTCGGCTTGTTCGGTGATCCAGTCGAAGTCGGTCACGGCGTTACCTTAGCCCATCTCGGTTCAACCGCCCGATCAGGGACAGTAACGGCGGCCCGGGTGCGGTTGCTCGGCCCATTGATTGCGGCGATCGAGCCAACGTTCGACTTCGGGATCCATCGGCCCTGCGGCCGCACGGGCCTCCTCGTGCGTCACAATCTTGGCATTCGCGCTCGGGCGTCTGGTCGCAAGTGGGCGGGATTGCACGCCGGCGCGCTCGAGCTGCTTTCGGTGCCAGGGGTAGAGCGGAGCAGAATCACGGCAGCCCTCTTCGATGTCTTCGGGTGCACAGAAGAAGCGGAAATGGAAGTGATCGTCGTGTGGATAGCTAGGCTGGCAGCTCATCATTGCGAAGCGTTTCACCGCAGGCGCGGGCTCGCCCTTTGAACGGGCGTACTCGAGGAGCAGCGTTCTCAGGTGCTCGGCGACGAAGATCTGCTGAAGCTGTGCCTCTTGGTCCTCGATGAGCGCCCGAAGAAAAACCCAAGTCCGAGTCAGGTCGAACCGCAATAAGATGTCGTCGTTCGGGTCGGCCAGGTCTCCAAAATCGACTCCTATGCCCTCGGGGTCGAAGAACGCCCCCACGCTCTCGACGGGCGTCCCGTGGGGGCCGAGCTGGTAGAAGAGCACGTCGACGTCGCGACCGCTCTGGTGTGAGCGATGATGGGGGATCGGCCCGCCGTGCTCGCGGCTGAGGTCGTTGATCGTGACCGGTAGCCCGCCAAGCTCTTGATCGACCCGTGCGCCGGCGCGAACTAAAGCGCGAACGACTTCGACGGTCCCGAATCGGGCAGTTGGATCGCGGCGCGGGTTGAAGCGCAAGCCGGGAGCGTTGAGGGGCAGCGCCACACCGCCCCGCAATGTGCCGTCGTTGGGGTTCCGGAGCGAAGTGGAGTTGAAAGCGCTCCAGTCCATTGCGTAACCTTGGCGCTCTGGCTCGGGTTTCTCGGAAACCGGCGTAGTCTCTTCGGTTTCCGTCGCCGGAGTCGAAACGGGCCTTTGGGCAGGGCTGCACGCGGTCACGGCCGCGGCGACGAGCGCAGCGGCAAAGACTTCATGTCGCGCCATCACGGCTCTGTGGGATCGAGAATGGCAGCAAACACGGCGCCGGCCATTTGGACGAGAAGTTCCAAAAACGCCTCGAGCTCGAGCTCTTGGCGTTCTGCCCAATCGAGGCTCGCGGCTTCGAGAAAACCCAGCCATCCCCGGAGACGCAGCCGAGTGGCCGGAGCGTCCGGATTTGCGCCAAAGCGGGACAAACGCGAAATCATCTGATTCAGCACAGCCTGTCGGGTCTCCTCGACGATCTCGGCGACCTCCGAGTCGGCGCCGATGCCTCCGCGAAGGAGAAAGGAGTACGAGGCGCGGCGGCGCGAAACGTACTCGAGGAAGGCGCGAATCCGGGTGCGAATCCCCTCGGGGTCTATCTCGTGTCCCACGAGCTGCCGATCGATGTCCGTTTCCTCCAAGAGCTCCCTTGCAGCCTCCCGAACCAGCGCGACGTAGAAGGCCCGTTTGCTGGAAAAGTAATGGTAGAGAAGGCCTTTGGAAACGCCCGCTCGCTTCGCGATCTCATCGATGGAGAGCTCATCGTAGGTCTGGTTCCCAAAAAGCTGGAGCCCGAGCTCCAGCAATTGCTGTCGGCGGACGTCGACTTGGAGACGTGTGCGTGCGGGCTGCATCGTGCAAGGCGGACTATAGCTCAGCTTCGACTTCGCGCTGCAAATCTGAGAGGTTTGCGTTGGGGGCTGCAATTTCGCATGCTGGTCAGGTGCTCCAGGCGGTGCAGCGAGTCATCGACGACGTTCTCAATCCGCTCCTTCAAAAAGACGCGAGCGGCATCGAGCTGTTGGACGTCGGCGAAGACGAGGTGGTCGTTCGAGTGACCGGCCGGGCGGCCTTCGGGGTCGGCGCAGAGTACGTACGCAGCGGCGTCATCGAGCCGGCCCTGCGGAACGTCGTCGGGAAGGACTGCACCATTCGGATCGAGAAGGCGATTCCGAAGGTCAAGCGGCGCAGCTGACCGCGGGTTCAACGCGCTGCACGATTCGGATCAGACGGTCGGTGAAGGGTCAGCGGCCTTTAAAGTTGCCTTCGCGCCGCTCGACGAACGAGCGGATGCCCTCGGCCGCGTCTTCGCTGTCCATGAGCTCGCGGGCGATGACCAAGAGCTCGGAGGCGGCTGCCTCCGGCCCGTTCAGTCGAGCCGTCCGTGCGGAGCGGAGGGTTGCCCGGACCCCCAGAGGGGCCTGCTTTGCAACGGTGCGGGCAATCTCGATGGCCTTTTCGCGCAGGGCGGCTTCGGGCGCGAGCTCTTGAACCAAGCCGAGCCGTAGGGCCTCGTTGGCATCGAAACGGTCACCGGTGAGGAGCCAGCGCATGGCGTTGCCCCAACCGGCGATTTCCGGAAGCCGAATCGTTGCGCCGCCAAAAGGAAAAATGCCTCGGTTGATTTCGATCTGTCCAAAACGGGCGCCCTCGGCCGCCAGACGAATGTCGGCCGCGAGCAGCAGCTCGATGCCGATGGTGAGGCACCAGCCCTGAACGGCCATGACGAGTGGCTTTTCGCGCATCGTCCCGTGCAGATTGAGCGGATCGACCGAGCCATCCGGGAAAAGCGCGGCTCCGCTTCGGACGGCCGGGCCCACCTCGGCCAGGTCGAGACCCGCGGTAAAATGCTCGCCATTCGCGTACACCACCGCGCACCAGAGCGATTCGTCTGCTTCGTACTCGGTGACTGCCTCCGCAAGCTCGCGAAGCATGCGCAGATCGAAGGCGTTCATTTTCTCTGCGCGATCGAGGACGATGTGAAAAATGCGTCCGTCTCGTTCGGTCAGCACACGGGGCCGTTCGTCGTTCATGGGCCGCGATCGTAGTGGACTGCCGTTCCATAGGCCAGCACTTCGATGGTCCCCATCCCCTCGTTTCCCGTCGTGCTCGAGATGGTCGAGGTCTCGATTCTGGTGTTGAGGTATGCATCCGCGTCGGGCTGGGATTCCTTCATGCGGAGCACCGCCTCGCGGCGCCCGCGGTCGATGAGCGAGGAGTACGACCGGATCTCTCCGCCGAAGATCATTCGGAACCCGCTCAAGAAACGCTTGAAGTGGTCGACCGACACCACCACGGAACCGGCGGCAAGACTTGCCGATCGAATTGGGCCGGGTGCGTCGAGCTGCTTCGTCGAGACCGCCGGCCGAGTGCGAAAGAGGGCTTCGCGCTCGATGATGCTTCGGTAGTGATTGCGTTCGAGGCTCGCGCCGACGAACTTGCCGACGACGATCAGGACGACAGGGATTCCGAGGCTTATCCAGAGCTCGACCGAACCCATTCGGCTACTCGATCAGCACGGCCGTGCCGTAGGCGAGAATTTCGGAGGCTCCCTGAGCGACCGAGGAGGTCGTGAAGCGCACATTGATGACGGCGTTTGCACCCAGCTCGCTCGCTTGCGCGACCATGCGGCTGGTGGCCTCGGCGCGGCTTTCCTGGAGCAGCTCCGTGTAGCCCTTGAGCTCTCCGCCGACGATGTTCTTGAGGCCGGCGGCGAAGTCCCGCCCAAAGTGCTTGGCGCGGATGGTGCTCCCCTGCACCAGTCCGTAGTGCTGCACGATCTGCCGGCCTGGCACGCTGTCGATGTTGGTGAGAATCAAATGAGCTCCTTCGCGTACGGAGGTTAGCCCGAAGACCGGGAACTGGCATCTTTCGGGAGGCGGAAAACGTGCTATGGCTGCGCCGTGAAACTCTGCGTCATTGGTACAGGTTACGTCGGCCTCGTCACCGGCACATGCTTCGCCGCAACCGGACAGCGTGTGGTCTGCGTCGACAAGGATGCCGACAAGATCGAGCGCCTCCAGCGCTACGAGATTCCCATCTACGAACCGGGCCTCGAAGAGATGGTGAAGGAGAACGCGAGCGCAGGCCGCCTCACCTTCACGACCGACCTCGCCTCCGCGGTTCAGGATGTCGACTTGGCCTTCATCGCGGTAGGTACGCCTCCCACGCACGACGGCGAAGCCGACTTGAGCGCTGTCTTTGCGGTCGCCCAGGAGCTGGCGAAACACGCAACCCATGACCTGGTCATCGTCAACAAGAGCACGGTGCCCGTGGGGACGAACGCGCAGGTCCAAAAGCTCGTCGCCGATGCCAAGCACGACATTCAAGTAGCCTCCAACCCGGAGTTCCTGAAGGAGGGTGGGGCGATCAACGACTTCATGTATCCGGACCGCATCGTGGTAGGCGTTCGTCCTGGACATGACAGAGCGCGCCGACTCATGGATCGGGTCTACCATCCACTCAATCTCTCGAGCACCAAGATCGTATGGATGAATCCGGAAAGCGCGGAGGTCACCAAGTACGCCGCCAACACGATGCTAGCCATGCGCATCTCGTTCATGAACGAGTTGGCGGTCCTCTGTGAAGAGGTCGGGGCCGACGTGCAGAGCATCCGCAAGGGCGTGGGAAGCGACCCGCGCATTGGCTCTCAGTTTTTGCACGCAGGCCCTGGTTACGGCGGGTCGTGCTTCCCGAAGGATGTAAAAGCGCTGGTGGCGACTGCGCGACGCCACGGCATCGAGCTCGAGCTCGCAGATGCGACGAACCGCGTCAACGTGCGGCACCGCAGCTTCTTGGTGCGTAAGCTCAAGCGCCACTTCGGAAACGAGCTTACTGGGAAACGAATCGCAATTTGGGGCCTCGCGTTCAAGCCGGGCACCGACGACATTCGCGAGTCGCCGTCGATCACGACAATCGAATTTCTTCTCAATGAAGGCTGCGAGGTCGTCGGCCACGACCCCGAAGCCATGGAAAACATCAAGGAGCTGTTCGGCGACAACATCACCCTGGTCGACGACGCCTACGACGCTGTGAAGGACGCCGACGCCCTGGTGCTGCTGACCGAATGGCGCGAGTATCAGTACCCCGAGTTCGATCGGATTCGGGACCTCTTGCGGACGCCCGTCATCTTCGACGGCCGCAACATCTGGGTCACCTACAAGCTTGCCGAGCAAGGCTTCGAGTACGCGGGCATCGGGGTTCACAGAGAACCGGCCTGACCAGCGATGTGCGGGCGATACACGCTGACTTGCACCGACGCAGATACGCTCATTGCTAACCTGCCGTTCGACGCGTTCAGCGAGACTCGAATCGAGCTCCGCCCACGATACAACGTCGCCCCAGGGCAACGAAGCCCGGTGATTTATCGCAATGAAGGGAGGCTCATCCTCGCAAATGCGCTTTGGGGATTCGAGCGTTCGACAGAAGGGCTCGTCATCAACGCACGGTCGGAGACCGCGGAGCGGACGGCCATGTTTCGCGATGCTTTTCGCAGCGGACGATGCCTCGTTCCGGCAGATGGTTTCATCGAATGGCGAAGGGAAGGGCGAGTCAAGCAGCCGTATCTCTTCCAAACCGACGACGGTTCGTTGTTCTCGATGGCTGGCCTTTGGAGAGACGGCCGGTACGTCGTGCTGACGCGGGATTCGGCCGGCGAGGTCGAGGACATCCACGACCGCATGCCTGTGGTCTTGAGCGGCGAACGTGCGCAGCAATGGTTGAACGAGGGTGAGCTATCGGAGCCCCCGCATCTGACCAGAACGGCAGTCTCGGCGAGAATCAACCGAATTGAAAACGACGACCCTCGCTGCCTCGAGCCGCTGGCTCAGGCCGCATTCGAATTCGACTGACGACCGGGCGCAATGCTCCGGCTTAGCGCCGCCGCTTTTGCTCGGGTCGTTCGATGACCTCGGCCTCGACGACCTCCGCGTCGGGCTGTTCTACTCGCATTCGCCGGGTTGGCTGTGACGCACCCTGCGCGCGAGCGGAGAGCTTCCGAGATGCGACCTCCACAAGAGCGTCCACTCCGACTTGAATGGCGCGGTCGACCTCCTTCCGAACCTGCTTCTCCCATTTTCCGCGACTCCGCCTAGCAATGCGGCGGCGAGCGCGGGCGCGAAGTCGGTCTCGGTCGGGCATCAGCGCACGCCGCGCGCCCAAAGCCAGGGCGATGCCCCAGCCGGCGAGCACCCACTGCACCCACCAGCCCGGCCCGGACATGATGTCGATCACGAACAAACCGGCATTGACCACCACGTAGGTGTAGATGCTTTGAAGGAAGCGCTTCTTTCGAGCGCTGACGATTTGCTCTTCTTCGACGAGGATCTCGCGCTCCTCGTGGATCTGCGTTGCCGCAGCTTCGACGTCGGCCGCGTTGATTCCGGCTTCGACCGCGGAGTCGACGAGATCTCGATGCGAGAGCGTTTCGAGCGGCTGCGTTTCCAGCGCGCGCCGCAAAATTTCTTCGACCTCGTCTCGCGAATACTGCGTCACGGCTAGAGCGTGTCCCAGCGGAACCCTTCGGTCGCAAACGCATCGTCCGCGATGGTCTTCAACATGTCGTCGTCGTTCGTTTCGATACGCCGAAAGTTGTGCTTGATGCGGACCTTGGCCGCGCGGGTGAACGTCCTGAGAATGTCGATTTCGAGCGCAGCAGCCTCGACGCCCTTGGCTTCGATCGAGGCCTGGACGCGGCTGATCGTCGCAGCCATGACGAAGAGGTCGATCATGATTTCGGCCAGGCGGTGGCTGTCGAACTGCTGGCCGATGATGCCCTTGCCGTGCTTGCGCAGAATCTGGTCGGCCGCCTGCGCCAGGTAGCGTGTCTCTTCTTCGAAAATCTGAGCCTGATCTTGAATCGCAGGGTCAATTCCAGAGAACTTCGCGTTTGCTCCGATGCCAGTCCGGAGCACGGCATGCTTGCGCGCGTAATCTGAAAGCACCCCAAAGCCCTTGATCGGTTCGTTGAAGATGCCCTTCATGGTGGAGGCCAGCTCCTTGAGCTGGCTGGCCACATCGTTCATCGCGGTCAGAGCGATGAGCAGGCGCAAAATCTCGTTGGTGCCTTCGAAGATCCGATTGATTCGGCAGTCGCGGACGATCCGCTCGTACGGGTACTCGCGCATGTAGCCGTTGCCGCCTGCGATCTGCAGGGCTTCATCCGCCGTACGCCATAGGCATTCGGTGGCGTACACCTTGGAGATCGCGGCCTCGACTTGGTACTCCTGGTAGCCTTCATCGATGAGCCCGCCGACCATGGTGACCGCGGCTTCGGCGGTGTAACAGTCGATGACCATCCGAGCGACCTTCTTTTTGATGAGGCCGTAGCTCGAAATGGGCTGGCCGAAGGTCTTTCGTTCGTTGGCTTGAAGCGTTGACATCTTGATGAGGTTCTTCATCGCGCCGACCGAGCCGCCACCAAGCCCGGTGCGGCCGCTGTTCAAAATCGCCATCGCAACCTTGAACCCTTGGCCAACGTCGCCAAGGACGTTGTTGTCGGGGACTTTGACGTTGTCGAAGTGGACCGTCGTCGTCGAGCTGGAGCGGAGCCCCATCTTGTCTTCGTGTGGGCCGATGCTCACGCCTTCCATGTCGGTCGTGACGATGAAGCCGGTCATCTTGCCGCGGCCGCCTTCCTCGGGCGTCTTTGCGAAAACCGTGAAGAAGTCGGCGATGCCGCCGTTGGTGATCCAAAGCTTGTTGCCATTGATCACCCAGTGGTCACCCTCTTTGACGGCAGTCGTCTTCAGCGCAGCGGCATCGGAGCCGGCGCCGGGCTCCGTTAGGCAATAGGCCGCGATCATTTCACCCGAAGCGAGCTTTTCCATGTAACGGTTGTTTTGATCTTCGGTTCCAAACAGCAGCAAGCCGCGCATGCCGATCGAGCTGTGTGCGCCAATCGTCACGGCAATGGAAGCATCGTACTTCGCGACCTCTTGCAGGGTGCGCGAGTAGGCCTTGTTGCCGAGCCCCATGCCGCCGTGCGCTTCTGGGATGACCAAGCCAAACATCCCGAACTCTTTCAGCTCGTCGATGAACTCCTGAGGGAGCTCGCCAGCCACGTCCCATGCCCGAAGGTCCTCGGCGCGGGTACCGAGCAAGCCTTCGAGCGCTCCGGAAACGTCACCGAGGGTTTCTTTTTCTGCGTCGGAGAGCGTCGGGAACGGAAAGATGACGTCCTGTTCGATGCGGCCCATGCACAGGGATCGCATGAAGCTCGTGGTGTCTTTGTCGGCCACTGGTCACTCCTTTTTCGAGGTGGCCCATCATGCACGGCTACGGGCCGCGCGTCCATGGAC
>CBESWY010000067.1:0-13464 GCA_965533395.1 uncultured Myxococcales bacterium | reverse complement strand
TCAGTGATGGTCGGGTGGTCGCCGCACACCGGGCAGTCCTTGTTGCGCCGGAGCTTGAATGTGCGGAACTGCATTTGGAGCGAGTCGTACTGGAGGAGTCGCCCCACCAAAGGGTCGCCTCGCTCGAGAATGATCTTGACGGCTTCGGTCGCCTGAAGCGTGCCGATGGCGCCTGGAAGGACGCCGAGGACGCCGGCCTCAGCGCACGATGGAGCCAAGTGCGGCGGCGGCGGCTCCGGGTAGAGGCAGCGGTAGCATGGCCCGTGCCTCGGCCAGAACGTGGTGACCTGCCCGTCGAACCGGAAGATCGAACCGTGGACTACCGGAATGTCTTTCCAAACGCTGGCGTCGTTGACGAGGTAGCGCGTGGCGAAGTTGTCGAGACCGTCGACGATCACGTCCCAATCTTGATCGAAAATTCGATCGACGTTTTGCCGCGTGAGCCGCTCGTTGAAGGGGATGACGTTGACGTCGGGGTTGAGGTTTTCAATCGTGCGCTTGCCGCTTTCGACTTTGGACTCCCCGACGCGATCGAGGCCGTGCAAGACCTGGCGCTGGAGATTCGACTCGTCGACCGTATCGCCATCGACCAGGCCGATCGTCCCGACGCCTGCGGCCGCGAGATAGAGCGCCGCCGGTGAGCCGAGCCCGCCTGCGCCGAGCAGCAGCACGCGACCTTGCAACAGCTTCGCTTGCCCTTGCTCGCCAACCTCCGGCAAGAGCAGATGACGCGAGTAGCGGTTGAGCTGTGCGTCGGTGAACGCGAACGGCTGCGTCGTCGGGAAGCCTTGGTCCTTCCACTGATTGAAGCCTGGGTTTGCCGACTCGACGTTGTGGTAGCCAAGGTCCTGAAGAACCTTCGCCGCGAAGGCCGACCGGATGCCGGCTGCGCAGATGGTGACAATCTTCGCGTCCTTGTCGGGCAGCCTCGAGCCCGATTGCATTTCGAGAAAGCCTCGCGGGATGTGGAGCGCGCCGGGAATGTGCCCTTGCCGCCACTCATCCTTTTCGCGAACGTCGACGAGAATGACGCCCTCGCCCGAATCGAGGCGGTCCTTCAGGTCCTCGAGGGAGACCTGCCGGATGGCGGCCTTCACCTCTTGGAGCAAGTCAGCGTATGTCTTTGCCATGCCCGCCAATATGTAACTTTCGGCGGTTTCGTCAAGGCTAACGGGGCCTTAGCCCCTATACTCTGGTTTTCACATCGGTTTTGTCGGGTATCGCTTTGCCAGGCACGGGGTTAGGCGGCGGATCGGACGATGCCCTGGTCGAGCGCGTAGCCGGCCAGGGTGCTCTTGAGCCGCTTCCGCCCCCGGTGAAGCCGGGACATCACGGTGCCCACGGGGCAGGCCAAGCGCTCGGCCGCGTCCTGATAGGAGAGGTCACCGAGGTCAACGAGCTCGACGGCTTCGCGGAACTCAGGCTTCAAGGAGCGGAGCGCAGCAAGCACTTCGTCGCTGAATCCATCGTGCGTGGAGCGACCCCGCACGGATGCCAGACCGCGAAGCTCTTCGAGGACTTCGCGCTCGCGCTTCTTCTTTCGATAGTGGTTGATGTAGGTGTTGAACAAGATGCGCCGAGTCCAGGCGCGCGCGTTGGTGCCAGGGCGAAAGCTCGCGCGCGCTTGCCAGGCCCGAGCCAGGGTCTCTTGCACGAGGTCGTCCGCAAGGGCGGTGCCGCGTGTCAGTCGGAGGGCGGCCCGAGAAAGCTCGGGTACGCAGGGAAGGATTTCTTCGTTGTATTGTGCTTGGTTCTTCATTTTGGCGGTCTCCACCCCAGTTTCATTGCAACCCGAATGCCACCCCAAAAAACCCAAACATTTCGCGGACGGCTCGGCGGCCCAACCGCCAGCTTGTCCGTTCGCTGACACGGTGTCGTGTCAAGCTGTCCCCTGAGCGTCCGCGCAGTTCGAGTCAGCCCTGGAGCTGGGCGGCCAACACCGCGGGGACCGCGTCGGCGACTTCGGACGCGATGAGACCTCGGTCGCCGACGGCGGCGGCCTCACCGGCGAGGGCGTGCAAGAGCGCTCCTGCAATCGCGGCATCGATGGCGGCAAGGCTCATCGTCAGTGCCCCGACCACGCCGCTCAAGACATCGCCCGTCCCTGCCACCCCGAGCGCCGGAGTTCCTTCCGCGCAGACGCGAAGCTCCCCCGCGCCGGCGACGATGCTCCGTGCGCCTTTCAAGATCACGATTTGGCCGGACTCTTTTGCAAGCGCCTCGGCAGCGCCGTACCGGTCGGCTTGAACGTCCGCAGTCGAACGCCCGAGGAGGCGCGCCGCCTCGCCTGGATGCGGGGTGAGTATCCTGGGGCCGGCGGCGCCCTCGAGGGAGTCGAGCCCCTCCTCGGCGAGAAGGGTCAGGCCGTCTGCGTCGACCACGACCGGAACCGACGCGTGCATGGCAAACGCCAACACCCATGCACGTCCAAGCGCATCGAGCCCCAGCCCCGGCCCGAGGACGACCGCGCGCTTGCCTTCGCAGAGCGCTTCCACGCTGGCTTGGTTGGCTTGCTCGGGAAGCGCCGTGGTCATCAGCTCGATGACTTTCTCTTCGAGCGCGGCATGCGAATCAGGGCGCGCGCCGATGGTCACGAGCCCCGCCCCCGCGCGAAACGCGGCTCGACCGGCCAGCACGGCTGCACCTGTCTTTCCCGGTGCGCCGCCGATGACGAGCAGGTGCCCGTTGCTGCCCTTGTGCGCGTCGGCGGCGCGCGGTGCGATGAGCGCGCCGAGGTCTTCACTCGTCCACAGGCTCGCGGCGGTCGAGGCGGTGATTGGGATCCCGATGTCGGCGACGCGCACCGCGCCGGCATGCTCGACACCGGGGTACTGGTGAAGCCCACGCTTCTGACCTGCAAAGGTGACGGTCAGCGACGCCAGCGGTGCGACGCCGAAGAGGCCGCCAGTATCCGCGTCGAGCCCGCTTGGAAGATCCAACGACACCAGCGGAACCGGGGCTGCGTCCATCGCGGCAATCGCCTCGGCGTAGCCGCCGACGATCGGCCGATCGAGACCCGTGCCAAAGAGACCGTCGACGATCAGCGTCGCGTCCTCGAGGCGCGTGGCAATCGACTGCGCGTCCTCCGGAGACACCTCCACCGCCTCGACGCCAAGCGCGCCGAGCAGGGCCCAGTTGACTTGCGCGTCACCGCGTAGCCGCGACGCATGGCCAACTAGCACCGCGAGGGGCCGATGGCCCAAGAGTGCCAAACGCCGCGCGATGACCCAGGCATCGCCCCCGTTTTGGCCCGGCCCTCCGACCAGGGTGACGCGGTCGAGGCGGTCGCCAAACAGGTCGCAAATCACATCGCATGCGCCGCGGCCGGCGTTCTCCATCAAGACCAGGCTGGCGATCCCGAGCTCATCCATGGCTGCGCGATCGACATCGCGCGACTCGCTGCGTGTAAAAAGCCGCTCCACGGTCCGATTATGCCTTTAATTGGCAAGGGGCGCACCCTATGCTTCGCCGATGGATGCGAAGCCCTCCTCGGAGTCGTTCACCGAAATGACCGAGCTCGTGCTGCCCCAGCACACGAATGCCATTGGCACCGCGTTCGGCGGGGTCATCATGAGTTGGATCGACATCTGCAGCTCGATCGCCGCGAAACGCCACTGCGGCAACGTCTGCGTCACGGCGCGGGTCGATGCCCTGGAGTTCAAAGCGCCGATCAAGGTCGGGGACGTGGTGAGCCTGACCGCGCGCCTCAATGCCGCGTTCACCACCTCGATGGAAATCGCCGTCCGCGTCGAAGTCGAGCATGCCGTGACCGGGGCGCGCTCCCTGTGCGCCGACGCGAGGGCGACCTTCGTCAACCTCGGCGACGACGGAAAACCCTGCCCCGTCCCTCCGCTGCTCAGCCAAAACGAAGACGAGCACCGGGTCGCTGCCCAAGCCGCCGAGCGCCGCACGCAACGCCGCGCGGCCGAACGCTCGGCCTGATCCAACCACCTCCCCCGGCAACTGAAACCCCATGTCCCTACTTCCTAGAGCGCACCTTTTCGAGTTCAACGACCGCGACTGGGTTCCGGCGAGCCTGCGAGACACGATCATCGAAACGCTGAGCCGCTCGCTCGACTGGGGTGGCTTTCTTCGGCCGCTCGTGCCGGTGTTGGACGACTTTCTTTCGGCCGCAGGGACCCGCGACGTGTTGGACCTCTGCGCGGGCGCAGCCGGCCCAGCCAAGATCCTTACCGAGGAGGCGGAGCGCGCCGGTATCCGCGCGCCGCACTTTTTGATTACCGATCTCTTCCCGCGGGTGCCGATCTGGACCCGCGCCCGAGCGCAGCATCCGGCGAGCATCGATTTCGTTGCAGAACCGGTCGACGCCACGCGGATCCCTGCCTCTCTCTCCGACGGCCGTGCGCGCGTCATCGTCAACGCCTTTCATCATTTCCCACCGGAGCTCGCCGGTGACATCCTTTGCGACGCGGTCCGGAGCCAAGCGCCGATTTTCATTTCCGAATCGTTCGAGCGGGACCCTAGAGGAGCCCTCCCGCTGATCCCGATCGGTATCCCGTCGCTGCTCGCAACCCCGCTGCTTTCACCGCGAGACCGGCTCGCCAAAGCCGCATGGACCTGGCTAACCCCGATCGCGCTGGCCGCCGGAACCTGGGACGCGCTCATCAGCACCCTGCGCGTCTACTCCCAGCGAGACCTGCTCGAGCTGGTCTCGCCCTTTGGCCAGGGCTACGATTGGACCTACGGAACTTACGATTATCCGTTCGGAGGACGGGGCTGCTATTTTCACGGCGTCCCTTCCAAGCCTCGGCCCTTTTCATCGGAAATCTGCGACGAAAGGCCGCGGGCGTTTCCCCGGCGAACGAACGGACCTACGAAAGCGACCGCGAGGAGAACCATGGACGAGGAACAGACCAACCCCGAGGCCGCCGCACAGGCCCACAACGGCGCCGAGGCGCTGCCGACAGCCCCCGAGGTGAACGCCAAGCGCCAAGAGGCCACGGACGAGCTCCAGCACGAGGTCGAGTCGCTCGAGCAGACGTCGACAGCGCCGGAAGATCCGCTGACCGCGTCGACCATGAAGAAGAAGGCGCTACGCCGCTACCTTCGCGAGCAGACCCTCAAGCCCTATCAGGCCGAGCTGATCAAGATGCAGCAGTATCTCGAAGAGAGCGGCACTCGAATGGTCATTTTATTCGAAGGACGCGACGCGGCCGGCAAGGGCGGCACCATTCGCCGCGTCACGCGCTACATGAACGAGAAGCACTACCGTGTCGTCGCGCTCGGCAAACCAACCGAGCACGAGCGCACCCAGTGGTTCTTCCAGAAGTACATTCGGCATTTTCCGCGCGCGGGCGAAGTGGTTCTCTTTGACCGCAGCTGGTACAACCGGGCGATGGTGGAGCCGGTGTTCGGGTTCTGCTCCGAGAAGGACTACAAGAACTTCATGCGCGGCGTCACCGGCTTCGAGAAGGATCTCGTGCGCCAGGGCACCGTCCTCATCAAGCTCTACTTCAGCGTGACCAAGGACGAGCAAAACCGGCGTTTCGGGCGGCGCAAGGCGGACCCGCTTCGCCAGTGGAAGCTGAGCGAGGTCGACGTGCAGGCCCAAGAGCGCTGGGACGAGTTCACCAACGTGAAATACGAAATGCTCAAGCGCACGCACACCACGCATGCGCCCTGGAAAATCATTCGCTCGAACGACAAGCACAAAGCGCGGCTGAACGCCATCAAGGTCATCTTGAACTCCGTTCCCTACGAACGCATGGACGAGAGCCTCGATTTCGTCCCCGACCCCGACATCGTGATCTCTGGCTCCAGAGAGCTCGAGAAGATGGAAGCGCAGCGCCTCCGCGCCGGTAAATTCCTCGTCTAAGGGCGAGCCATCGGCGCTTCAGTCGCGATCGCGATACCGCGCGTCGACCAATGCACCCACGGCGACCTTGGCGCTCGAACGCTCGTAGCCGTAGACGCCCACCAGAACTTGTAGCGCCTGCTGGGCGGCTTCCCGCTGCTCCTCCTCGAGCGTGTCGTCGTCTTCCATGAGGGCGACGATGGCCTGCCCGATCTCGCCGACCTGCCCGCGCCGCTCACCGAAGTACGCCTGCCGCAGCTTTTCGATGTAGCGCGGGAACAGCGTTTCATAATCGACGTCTTGGTCGGGGTGGTCGATGGCCCAAGAGGCGACTCCGCTCAAGAGCTCGTTGCGAAACGCCTCCGCGCCGTCCGAGTCGAGCTTCTTCTCGACGCTGGCCATCAAATCGACGTCGGCCTCTTCGTCTTTGCCTGTCACGGGGTTGAAGACCCGCTCCTTTTTCACCCACTGCGCTACCTGCGCTACGTAGCGGTCGAAAAGCTGGAGATGGCTGTGCTCGTCGATGAGGCCACTGGCCGCGCGAAGCTCGCCTTCCACGATGTCGAGCCATCGCTCTTTGACCACGTCGGCGAACGCGCGGTGGTCCCGATAGGGGCCGTCGGTCTGCTCTTTGAGGAACTCGTAGTCGTCGCGCTCGCAGAACTCGACGAGGCGATTCAAGAAGCTGACCGGCGACACGCAGGGCTCGTCAAAGCCGGCGGCGGCGTCGAGCAAAAGCATGCGAATTTCTCGCGGCGAGGCCCCGTTGACGCCCTCGTAGTCGGACGACGCGCCGCCCTGTGCCTCCACCTCGGCAACGCCGCCGGCGAGGATCTTGGACTGATCGGCTTCCAAGCGCGAAGGCACCAGACCGTCGGCCAAGAGGTCGGCCTTCTCCAACGGCGTAAGCGAGGCGGCGATGGTCCCGAGCTCACTGTCCGAAAACTGCGACGCGTCCGGCCTGCGAAGGCGAGTCAGAACCGACCACAGGGCCGCCACGTAGGTCGTGTGGGGCGCTACGTGTTTGGGGATCTGCGGGACGATTTGCCCGTCGTAGATTTCGCGCTCGCGGTGCACGTCGAGCAGATACGACATGCGAATGCGAACGATGCGGCCGCGGAAGGAGTTGAACTCCGGGTGCTGGCGAAACGCGCTCAGGTGAAGCTCGTTGGAGCTCGCAATCATCACGGCGTTGATCGGGAGGTTCGACATCTGCAGCGAGACCTCGCCGTTTTCGATGGCTAGCAGCAGATACTTCCAGGCTTCGAGCGGCCGCTTGAGCAAGTCGCTGAACTCGACGATCCCGCCCGAGGCGTCGACAAGCTCTCCATAGGGCTCGAACAGGGTCAGGGCGCTCAAGGAAGCGGGGAGCGATTCGATGGAGTGGTCGGCGGTGATTTGGCGCTCGGAGGCATCGACCGACATCTGTGGGCCGATGGTGACCGCGCCGACGCGGTAGCGGCGCGAGATGTAGAACCGCTCGACTTGAATGTGGGCGAGGACTCGGTCGAGGTCACCGCGGTAGGCCGTCAGCAGCGCCTGAAAGATCTGCTGGTTCTTTCGCGCAAGCTGGCCGCTCCACACCCAATCGGGCGCCGCTTCCGAAAGCCCGCCCGACTCGTAGACTCTCGCAATCAGCTGCTGTCGAACATTGCGAGGCAGCAGGAGAAGCGGATGCTCGCGGACCGAGCTTTGCAGCTTGGCGATGATCCGCTCTTCGGGCAGGTGCGCGAACGATTCGCCTGGGCTCAGCTCGTCCGAAGACGTCGAGAAACCGATCCCCGCCCCTTCGCGCGCCCGGGGGAAGATCCATGAGAAGCGATAAAGGGCGCCGTCGTCGGTGTCGGAATAGAACTCGAGCCCGCGCATCAGGCAGGCGGCGAAGGTCGACTTGGCGCTTCCGTTGGGGCCGTGGAGCAAGACTAGCCGGTTCGCGCGGCCTTCCCTCTCGAAGCCGTCGAGGATTCGGTAGAACGACTCCTGGGTGACTTCGTGGCCGGCGAGGCGATCTCGAAGCATCAGCTCTGCTTGGTGGCCGCTGCTGGCTTGCCCGAAGTCGAGGTCGAAAAGCTTCCAACGCCTCAGGTTACCACTGGGACGCTCGACTTCGTAAGAGCCGAAGAAGTCCAAGCAGTCTTTGAGATAGCGGCTGGAGTCGCGGGTGTAGCGTCGGGGGTTGTCCTCGACGAGCTCCAGGTACTCCCGAAACGACAGAACCCTCTTCTGCGCGTCGAACCGCGTCTTGACCTCCGCGCGGATTGTTTCGAGTGCCGCCTTGAGTCCCCCCTCGCTCATCTCACTCCACCTTGAGTTGGATCGCCACCGTTCGCTTCTCGAGGATACAGTTTTCTTCGGTGCACATGGCAAAGGAAACGTCGCAGGTCACTTCGTGCTCCCCTGCGGCGGAGGGCTCGACGCCGGCGAGGAAGCGTACCTTCTCTTCGCCAAACTCCTTCGCGTCGTCTTTCACCAGCTCGCTCTTCGCGAAGGCAACCCCGGGCGCCGCCTTTAGGTCGACCCGGATGGGGTACTCCTGATTTACATGCCAATCACCACGGCCTTCGAGCGCGATCTCGACTTCGCCGGTTTTGCCAATGCGGTACCCGCCCGCCGACGGCGCGACCGCGAGCAAAAACGAACCAGTCTCGATGCGGGGGCCCGCGGGCCCTTTGGCCTTCTCTTCGACCTCGGCTTCCGCGGCAGCGTTGTCGTGCATGTGCTTGGAGTGGTCGTGCGCGTCCGCCTTTGGAGACGGCGCTCCTCGTTCGCATCCTGCAAGGCCTACGAGCAAGACAAGAATCGAAACATATCTCATACGCATATTCATCACTCCGTGCTTAGTCTACGACGTAGGTCGAGGTTACGTCGAACTCCAAGCTATGGTTCGACGACCTCGACCTCGGTGCGCTCATCCTTCATCGGGTGACGAAGGAAGTAATCGATTTTCTCTCGGACTGCGTCTGAATCCGGCGAGAGGTGCCAACGGGCGATCGGCTGGAGCGATTCTGAATCGGCCGCCCATTTGAGGAATACCACAAACGCGCCTTCGAGCAGCCGGTCCTCGTTGACGCGAACGGTCTCATAGCCCGGCTCGTCGTCGCCCACGCGAAGCATGAGCTCTTTCGCGGAGCTGCCCTTGAGGCGATTTTTCACTTTGACGGTGAGCCGGTAGGACGACCGCCGGCTGACGAAATCGGAGGAAAGCGAGTCGACCCGCACGACCGCAATCAGATCTGCACGGCCCACGCGACGTTCGAACGCGCCGGTCCAATCGCCTTTGACGATGACGGGCGCTTCGACGAGGTCGACCGCATTATCGAAGAGCGGCGCGTCCGAAGGACGGAAATCAGGTGCAGGCATGTTGGACGAAGCCGTGGCACATCCAATCCCCCAGCAAGCGATGGCTGTAATCAGCGCACGCATAGAGCGAATCCTAGCACGCTCGGGCTGAAGCGAACGCCGACTCGTCGAGCGGCGTCCCCCACAGTCTGACCAGGTCCTCGGGAAATGGGGCGGTCAGCGTCGTGGCTTCGCCGCTGGTGGGATGGCTGAGCTCGAGCTCGTAGGCATGAAGGGCTTGCCGATCGTGACCGAGCCGCTGCAGGAGCTCATCGGTCATGCCGGTTTCGATGTAGTCGAGAAACGGCTGCGAGCCTTCGGGCCCGTAGAGCTTGTCGCCGATGATTGGAAAACCAATCGCGCTCAGGTGGACCCGGAGTTGGTGCTGCCTCCCGCTTTCCGGCGCGAGCGAAACCAACGTGGCGGAGTCTCGGCGTGCGACTACGCGATAGCGCGTCACCGACGGATAGCCCTCTCCTTCGGGCGTCACTTCCATCAAGATGTGCAGCCCCTCCTTGGCCCGATCCATCGGAAATGCGATGCGTCCTTCGTCTTCGGGCATCACCCCGCGCACAATGGCGAGGTAGCGCTTGCGGACACGGCGATTCTCGAAGGCTATTTTCAGGGTACGCTCCGAGTCGCGGGTGCGGCCACACACCAGCAGGCCGCTCGTTTCGCGGTCGAGCCGGTGCGCGATTTGCGGCGCGTTCTCTCCAAAGCGCTGCTTGAGCAGATGGGTCAGCGTGTTCTTGTGGTACGACGCCGATGGATGCACCGGGAGCCCGGCGGGCTTGTTGACCGCGAGCACGGCGTCGTCCTCGTAGAGCACATCGAAGTAGAGCGGGACGTCTGGCTCCGCGAAAGGAGGCCGGACGAGGACCACGAGCTCACCGCTGCGAACGCGTTCGCTTGCTCGGCGGCGGGATCCATCGGCCCGATACGCGCACGCCCGGACGACCTCCTGCGCGCGCGTGCGGGAGAGCCGCGGGATTCGATGCTGGATGAACCGGTCGAGCCGCTGGCCCGCGTGTTCGGGCGCGACGGGAAACGTGAGGATGATGGAGGCGGGATCGCAGCCCGGCGGGAGCGGAGCCCGTGGACGTCTAGGCGGCCTTGACAACCTTACCCGAGCGGATGCAGCGCGTGCAGGCCGAGACCTTGCGGATTTCACCGTCGACTAGGGCTCGAATCGACTGCAGATTGGGCTGCTGCCACTTACGGGTCTTGATGTTCGAGTGGCTCACCTTGTGAGCTTTGTGGCGGTTCTTACCGCAGAAATCACATGTCTGTGCCATGGTCGGTTTCCGAATCCTTAGGAAGCCGCGATGTAGCATCGCTGATGGGGGGTCGCAACAACGCGGCCTCGCGTCGGATGCGAATCAACGATAAAACCAAGCAGAATGCGAGCGGCGGGCGCAATCACGGGGCTACTGGTGCTCGGGATGTTTGTAATTCCAAGCACCTACGGGCCGAAAAGAGAGATCTCCTCAGCGGGTCGGGACGCGACGGGACCAGGGGTCGTCCACTCGGACGAGCTCGACCTGGGATCGGCGGCCCTGTCGGGGCGAATCTACGATGGGCGAGGCGCCCCTCTCGAAGGGGCGACCATCTCGCTCGCAGGCAGCGGTTTTTGGCCGGCGCGCTCGGTTCGAAGCGGGATCGACGGGCGGTTTCTCTGGACCAAAATCCCAGCGGGCATTTACGAGCTCCGGGTCTCCAAGGGGGCGCTCGTCGCACCGCCGCTCGAAGGGCTGATCCTCGATCCTGGGGCCAAGCGCGCATTCGGAGTCCAGCTCGTGGCGGGCTGGACCGTCGCAGGTCAGGTCATCGACGCGCAGAGCGGCCGCGCGATTGTAAACGCTGAAATCACGGTGGCCTCCGGCGCGCTTGGCCTGCACACACGGCGCGCGCGCAGCGACGGACGCGGGCGGTTCGAGCTCGCGGGCGTAGTTGGGGACGAGCAGAGCCTTTACGTCGAAGCGGACGGCTATGTAACTTCAGGGCCGCTTCGGCAGAGCTCCTCGGATCCTGCGATGACCGTTCGGCTTGGGCGCGCCTCGACGATCGAAGGGCGCGTCGTCGATGCGCGGGGCATGCCGATCGAAGCGGCGCTCGTCCGTGCGTTCGGCGAAGGGCAGCTGCGCGAAGCAACCCTCGGCACGACCGAATCACTCGGGGTGACCTCAGGTCCGGTGCCACCGATCTCGGCCGGCACGAGCGGAGCCCTGGCCTACGTCAGTCAGGTCGAGGCAGGGCGGGACGGACGTTTTCGCCTGACCAACCTCCGGCCTGGGCCCTACCGGATCGTGGCAAGCCATGACGACTTTGCCCCCGCCGAATCCGAAAGCCTTCAACTCCGTGCCGGGACTGCGCTCGGCGACATCGAGCTCGTCATGCGACCGGGCGCCGAGATCGCCGGGCGCGTCGTCGATGAGCGCGGCGACGGCCTCGAAGGGATCCCGGTCGAGCTTCGCGGGGCCGCAGAGGGCCTCCCGCGCATGTCGGTGACCGCGACGGATGGCTCATTTTCGTTTCGCGGGGTGCGTGGCGAAGTCAGCGTGACCGCCCTGCCCTACGACCTCCCGCCGGTGCGCGAAGACGTCGCGATGGACGACGACGCGCTGGTCACCGTCGAGCTCGCACTGTCGAGCACGCTCTACACCCTGCGCGGACGGGTCGTCGACGAGCGAGGCCTCGGCGTCGGCGGTGCGCTGATCTCCGTCTCTTCCAAGGACGCGAGGACCCCGGTTCGCCGAAGCGCGAAGTCCGACCCCGATGGCGCCTTTTCGGTGCCCGCCCTTCCCGAGCCGCCCTTCGCGCTCGACGTCGCGCACCCCGCGTTTAGCTCCACCGGAATCCGCTCCGTCGACAGCATGGAGGATGTTCGAGTCGTCTTATCCGCAGGCGTGACCCTCCTCGGCGAAGTACTGGACGACTGGAGCAACGAGGGGCTCCCAGGCGTGCGCGTTCGGCTCGAAGGCCCCGCCAAGCTCGAGAGCAAGACCCGAAGCGACGGCACCTTCGTCTTTCGGCGCGCGGCCACGGGGACGTATGAAGTCTCGTTCTCGCATCCCGACTACGAAACGCAGACGCAGCGCGTGGTGCTCGAACCGCCGCGCTACGTCGACCAGCCCCAGGAGCTCGACAGGGTTCGACTGCAGCCAGGCGGGTCGATCGAGGGGCAGGTGCTGGATGCCTACAGCGAACCCGTCCCGAGCGCCGAGGTGGCCTGGGGCGACCCGCCGGTCTGGCCGCGCGCGAGCCGGAGTGATGCCGATGGCCGGTTCGTCTTGCGCGGCGTGCCGGCGGGGTCGGTGTGGATCTGGGCCCGGCATCCGGTCGCCGGCGAGGACTCGAGCGATTCACCCATCGTGGTGCGGCCCGTCGAAACCTCGACCGGCAATTTCGTTCGCCTACCCGGGTCCATTGTCGAGTGACGAAAATCGTGTTCGACCGTATCCTAGGCGCCGATGGGAGAGTCCTGGATACGAAACATTCGCGACGCTGGCGACATCCTCAAGCGCGCCCGCAACCCGGCCGAGCTCGCCAAGGCGCTGCTGCCCAATCAGTGGCTGACGCGGAAAGTCCTGAACGACGACCCGGCCGCCTCGTCGGCGGCGTCTCCGGGCGAAATCGCCGAAGCCCTACGCAAGCTTCGGAATCAACTGAAGGCCGAGGCGCTCGATGAGAACGGCCAGGTCGACTACACGAAGCTCCGCGCCTCGCCCACCTTCGCCGAGATGAAGGCCATCAGCGGACTGCTTCAGGCCATCGATCCCGGTGACATGCGCGACGACGATTCGCGCATCGCGTTCTGGATCAATCTCTACAACGTGCTCGCCATTCACGGCGTCCTCGAGTTGGGCATACGCGAGTCCGTGATGGAAATCCCGTCGTTCTTCGGCGTGGTCGCGTATCGGGTTGGCGACTTTGTGCTCACCCTCGACGAAATCGAAAACGGCGTCCTTCGTCGCAACGCGCCGCACCCAGCGACCGGTGCCCAACTGTTCGGCGACGATGACCCCAGACTCGGACTCTGCCCTTCCCACGTCGACCCCCGAATTCACGCTGCCCTCGTCTGCGCATCGACCAGCTGCCCGCCCGTCGCCTTCTACGAACGCTCGAAGCTAGACGAACAGCTCGACCTCGCCTCGCTCAACTACGTCGCCTCGGACGTCGAGGTCGACGATGCATTGCGAGTCGTTCGGCTGCCGATCACCTTCCGGTACTACCAGAACGACTTCGGACGCATCCAAGGCGTGCGCATCTTCTTGCTGAAGTATGCGCGAGGTGAGCAGCATACGGCCTTG
>CBESWY010000066.1:0-13514 GCA_965533395.1 uncultured Myxococcales bacterium | reverse complement strand
TGTGCTGACTGGCACACTCGGCCTGGTGGGTTGCGGTGACGACAGCAGCACGACGGGCAGCGGAGGTGCTGGAGGCGGCGCCATGCTAGAGGCCTGCGGTGCGGGCGTATCGCTCGACGAGAGCTTTGAGACCGACACCGGCATGGTGACCTGCGACGGGCTCGGCGTCCTCGAGGTGCCGATCGAGATCGTGCTTGCGGCCAAACCGATGGGCGACATCGCCGGCGAAGTCGACTTCGAGCTTCAGGCTCAGTTGAATCTGTCGGAGGACACCGTCGGGAAAATCGGAGCCAGGGCTAAGGACGGAACCATCGGTGACGCATCGGTCGATGTCGACGATGCCGAAGGCAGCGCCGTAGTCAGCGTTTCGGCAACTACTCCGTGCACCGTCGATTTCTCCGATGACCCCGATAACAACGGCACCCCGGGCCCCATCATCGTCACGACGCCGGTCGAAGCCGGGGCTTGGACCGACGTGGATGGCTCGATTGTCCTCGAAGCAACGGACATCAACTTCGTGATCACAGCACCGGTGCCGCTCAACCTGTCGACTGCGGGCGAGAACCCGACTTGCGTCTGGAACAGCGTGCCCACGCTCACTTTCCCGCCGCTCACGTAGAGACGTTCGTCGTCAACGCGAAGTCGAGCCCCGTCGGTGCCGCCGTCGGGGCTCGATGCGTTTAGAGCGCTAGCGAATGCGACGGTGGGCGAGGCTTGGCACCGCCCGGCGAACTTTGTCGACATATGCAGGCTCGATCGGACCCACCGCAACGCCCTCTCCCTCGGCGCACTGCGCGATGACGGTCCCCCAAGGGTCGACGATCAAGGCGTGGCCATAGGAGCGTCGCTCTCCATAGTGATGGCCCGTTTGCGCAGCGGCCAGAACGTAGCACTGCTGCTCGATCGCGCGGGCGCGAAGCAGTACGTGCCAGTGGTCCTTGCCGGTGGTGAGGGTGAACGCCGCAGGAATGGCAAGGGCAATGGCACCCTGATCGACTAGGCGGCGGTAGAGCTCCGGAAAGCGCAGGTCGTAGCAGACACTCAGCCCGAGCGTCCCAAAAGGCGCATCTGCGACGACGGCGTCGGAGCCAGGCTCCACGGTTTGCGACTCGAGTATCTTGGTGCCGTCTGGCAAGTCCACGTCGAAGAGATGAATCTTTCGGTAGACCGCAGTGATCGAGCCATCGGCGCGCATGTAGATGCAGGTGTTGCGAACCTTCCCCGGCGCTTGGCTTTTTTCCCAGAAACCACCGTAGACGACATCGACTCCCGCATCGGCGGCTGCGTCCCTACAGCGGTCGAGAATCGGTCCTCCGTCGTCGAGCGATTCCGCGATGCCAACCTTCCCCTTCTCGGGACCCAAGTACGAAAAGCATTCGGGGACGAGCACCATCTCGGCGCCTCGATGGGCCGCCTCACGAACCAGCCGGTGGACCGTTTCCATGTTGGCGTCGACGTCCGCCGTGGAAGTCATTTGCACGACGCCTGCCATCACTCGCTTTGACTCGCTCAATGTAAAAACCTCCGCATCGAGACATTCATCAACAAGCCCAGGCCCAACATGGTCGAGAGCAGGCTCGACCCGCCGTACGAGAATAGAGGCAATGTCATCCCGACGACAGGCAGCAGCCCCGAGACCATCCCAAGGTTGACCACCGTTTGCCAGAAGATCATGGCGCCGACGCCAACGGCGACCACCGCGCCGAAACGGTCCTTCGCTTGGGACGCGATCCGCAGGGACCAAAGCACCAGGAACAGGTAGAGGCTGATCAGAAGCACCGCGCCGAGAAACCCATGCTCCTCGGCCCAGACCGGGAAGGGGAAATCGGTGTGCTGGTCGGGGAGAAAGCGAAATCGGGTCTGGGTGCCCTGAGTAAAGCCTTTGCCGGTGAGCCCACCGCTTCCGATCGCCACCAGCGACTGGTGGGTGTGCCAGCCCGAGTCCAGGAGATCGGTCTGCGTCCCTCCCAAGCGGTTCCAAAAGGCGGTGATTCGCTCCTTTTGGTAGTCCTTCAAGAGGTAGAACCAGGTCACGGGAGCTGCGAACACGAAGGTTGCCAGCAGCGTGACCACCGAGCGCATCTTGAGCTGGGTGAGCATCATGAGGCTAGCGAAGATGAACGCGAGGACCATTGCGGTCCCGAGATCGGGCTGCAGAAGAACGAGCCCCATCGGCAGCGCTAGAATCAGCCCGGGGATGATCAAGTCCACGAGCGTTCGGCCGCCGGTCTTCGTGTCGTGGTGCAGGTATTTGGCAAGCGCGATGATGAGGCCGATCTTCATCAGCTCGCTCGGCTGTAGCGAGAACCCGCCAAGCGCGATCCAGCGCGTGGAGCCGCGGACGCTCCGCCCGAGGACGAACACCAGCACCAGCGCCAGAATGCAACCACCGTAGATCACCCAGCCATAGCGCTCGAAGTGACGGTAATCGATGGCCACGGTCAGCGTCGCCACACCGAAACCAAGGATCAGCCAATATAGCTGCTGTACGTACGCATCCGAGGTCGTGCCGCCGTCGGTCGCGCTGTAGAGGTTGAGCACCCCAAACAAGGCGATGGTCGATGCCGCGATGAAAAGCGGCCAATCGAAGTCATCGCGGATGGTTCTGCCGATCGCCATCGCTTACTTGGCCTCCTCGGGCTCCGTCTCACTCAGGTACTGCTGCATGACCGACGTGGCAATCGGCGCTGCGCTTGCGCCGCCCGATCCACCGTGCTCGACGAGCACCGCAAAAGCCACCTGAGGATCATCCGCGGGGGCAAAACCGGCAAACCAGCCGTGCGAACGGTCGAGGTACCAGGCACTCGACGATTCCCCGGAACGCCCCTTGCGACTCACGACCTGGGCGGTCCCGGTCTTGCCAGCCACGCGCACCCCGTCTTTGTTACGCGCCCGGTACGCCGTGCCGGATTCATCCCCGACCACGTCGATGAGTGCGCGGCGCATCAGGTCGAGATGCTCCGGCGCGACGCCGACGTCCCGTTTCAAACGCGGCTGGAAGGTTTCGGAGAGAGAGCCGTCCGGCGACCTCACGTTTTGGACGACCTGCGGCACGTACAAGCTGCCTCCGTTGGCGATGGCCGCATACGCAAGCGCGAGCTGAAGAACGGTCACACGCGTGTTGCCCTGCCCGATCGCGGTGTTGAGCGTATAGCCGATGCGAAACTTCCCATAGTGCTCCTCATACCATTCGCGCGTCGCCAAAAAGCCTTTGGCCTCGCTGTTGACGCCGATGCCGGTGCGCTCCGCGAATCCGAACGCCTTCGCGTAGCGATTGATTCGCTCGATACCGACCTCCTCGGCGAGGACCCAGAAGTAGACGTTACAGGATTGGACGACGGCTTCGTATAGGTCCACCCATTCGTGACGCTTGTTGCATCGGAATTTCTGCCGACCGATCTTGAGCGATCCGAGGCATTCGACCCGTTGCATGGGGTCGACGACTGCGTCCTCGAGAGCGGCCAGTGCCGTGAACGCTTTGAACGTCGAGCCAGGGAAGTAGGTTTCGTACATGGTCTTGTCGATCAAGGGCCGAAATGGGTCACCGGTGAGCACTGCGTAGCGCTTCGTGCTGAGGCCGCTGCTCATCTCGTTCGGGTCGTACACAGGCTTCGAGTAGAGCGCGCGGACGGCGCCGGTGTGAATGTCGATGACGACCGCTGCCCCCGAAGGAAACGGCTGAAACGCGCGGTCAAAGGCCTCCATCAGCTGCATGTCGAGCGTCAGCTGGATCTCATGGCCTGGGACGGGCTGCTTTAGCATCTCGACCTCGAGCGAGTCGGGTCGTGCTCCTTCGAGGGATTTGCCTCGGGCGTCGACCACCAGCCTTCGAAAGCCGCGCGACCCCTTGAGCAGGGCCTCGTAGCGCTTCTCGAGCCCGCTGCGGCCGATTCGATCGCCGGAGTGATATGTGCTCGGGTCCGCTGCACGCTTCATGTCCTCCGCATTCACCTCGTTCAGGTAGCCGATCAGATGCGCACCAAGCGTCGCATACGGGTAATCGCGAAGAGGAACGGTGACGATGTCGAGCGCTGGAAGCTCCGCCTGGTGAGTCTCGAGGGCTGCGAGCTGCTCGCGATCGATATCGCGGAACAGCTCGAGCTGCTGGCTGCGCCGGCTAAGCGGAATCTCGTCCAGGCGCGTTCGGAGCGCAGCCTGGTCTGATTTGCTCAAGTCCATCAGTGACGCGATTCGATCCAGGTCGTCGGGTTGGAGCAATCGCGGGGTCGTGTAGACGTCGTAGGAAGGCCGATTCGAGGCGACGACGCGGCCTGCGAGGTCTCGAATGACGCCGCGCGTGGCCGGGAGCTCCAGAGTCTTGGTGATGTTCTGCTGTGCAATGCCCGACCAACGATCGCGCTGGAAGAGCTGCACCTGGGCGACACGGACGATGATGCCGCCAAACACCAGGACGACGAAGAGCGCCATCCAGCGATACCGCTTTCGAAACTCGCCGACTTCGCGTCTCTGAGAGAGCGTGATCATGTTGGCGCCCGCTCGGATTCGGGATCGACCCAGCGAACCAACGCAAAGAGAATCGGTGCTAGCAGTGCTGTGGCGAAAGCGGAGGCAAATAGGGCAAGCGCCAAGGTCGCCCCACTTCGAGCGATACCTCCGGGCGTGAATCCCCGAATCAGCTCGAGCAGGCCTCCGAGGAGCACGGTCAGCACGAAACTGAGCACCATCTCGAAGACGATGCCTCGAAACGAAAGAAGGTAGCCGAGCAGCCAGGCTGTGAAATAGCCGACCACGAACACAAAGGTGTGCAGCCCGAGCGGGTTCCCAGTGAAGAGGTCGTAGAGGTAGCCGATGGCGAAGGCGGTCAGAGCGCCGCGAAGCAAGCGAATGCCTGGCGCGGTTGCCAAGGCGAAGACGAAGGGAAGGCCGACGTAGGGAGAGAACGGGTAAGGGGCGAGCAGCCTCGAGAAGACGGACTGGAGAAGTAAGATCGCGAATGCGACCAAAACGATGATGATGCTTCCTCGTGCGCCGTGCATGCTCGCCACCCTAGAGGGCGTTCGGGTCCTTGGGCCCGGACGTGAGGATCAGCACCTCGTCGAGCCTCGTGAAATCCACGGCGGGCGTCACTTCGCCTTCCTGTTGCAGGCCGAGCTCCTGGCCGCCGAGCTTGCTGATGGTTCCGATCAGAATCGATGCGGGGAACTTCTTCCCAAGGCCAGAGGTGAAAACCTCATCCCCAACCGCTACTCGGTCGTCCATTCGGTCGAATTGGATACGACAGCGATAGCGGCCGCGCTCGCCGAGCCCTTCGATTCGGCCGCGGGTGCGGCTCTCACCGACCACGACATCGACGCGGCTTTCCGGATCGATGGTCAACAACACGTCCGCAAAGCGACCCGACACGCGTCGAATCTGTCCGACGAGCCCCTGGTTGGCGACCACCGGCATGCCGGCGTGCACGCCCGCTTGCTCCCCCCGATCTATCGCGAGCCGAACGACCCGAAATGAAGGCGAGATGTCTTTGGCGATCACGCGGGCTGTCATCGTCTCGGTCGCCATGCGTTCCCGCAAACCCATCAGCGATTCAAGCTCTGTAACTCGTTGTACGTCCGACCGGAGCACCCGCATCTCACGCTGCAACCGATCGTTCTCGGCCCGCAGGTGATCGTTGTCGCTTTTGACGTCCAGCAAGTAAACGTAGTCTTCGACTATGCTCGTGACGCCATCTGCCGCCCACTCGGCGACGTACTGAACCGGCCCGCTCACCTGGAGCAACGCACGGTCGAGCCAGGAAAGCTCCGACGGGTCTCGGAGGTTGGCGCGCAGGAAGACTGCGGGGACGATCAGCAGGGCGAGCAAGATGGCGGCATCTCGAATTGTCTGGAAGTAGTTCATCGCCGCGTCCCTGCTCGTCGCGCTATGCGATCGTCACCTCACGGAGAAGATCCAAATGATCCAGCGCCTTGCCGGAACCGAGGACGACGGCGGATACCGGATCGTCCGAAACCATCACGGGGAGCCCTGTTTCCTCGCGCAAAAGCACGTCGAGGTTCTTGAGAAGCGCGCCCCCACCCGTGAGCACGATACCCTTGTCGACGATGTCGGCCGAGAGCTCGGGCGGGGTTCGTTCGAGCGCCATCATGACCGCTTCGATGATGGCATTGATCGGTTCGGTGAGCGCATCGCGAATTTCGTCGGCATTGACGATCACCGTCTTTGGGACTCCGGCGACCATGTCGCGACCCTTCACTTCCATCGTCGCCGCTTCACCGTCTGTATAGGCGGTACCAATGGTGCACTTGACGCGCTCAGCCGTCTGCTCGCCGATCAGGAGATTGTACTTGCGTTTGAGGTACGCGATGATCGCTTCATCCATCTTGTCGCCGCCGACTCGAACGGACTGCGAGTAGACGATTCCAGCAAGAGAGATGACGGCTACTTCGGTCGTGCCACCACCGATGTCGACGACCATGTTGCCGCTTGGCTCGGTGATCGGCAGGCCGGCACCGATTGCCGCGGCCATGGGCTCTTCGATTAGGAACACCTCCCTGGCGCCCGCGCCTTCGGCGCTCTCCTTGACCGCGCGTTTTTCGACCTCGGTGATTCCAAACGGCACGCAAATGATGATGCGTGGCTTGACGAGCGTTCTGCGATCGTGATGAGCACGGGCGATGAAGTACCGAAGCATCGCCTCGGTGATGTCGAAATCCGCAATGACGCCGTCGCGCAACGGGCGGACAGCGCGGATCGAGCCGGGCGTTCGACCAAGCATCTCCTTGGCTTCTTTGCCGACAGCCAGGACCCGTTTCCCGCCGCGCGGATCGGCCTGGACGGCGACCACGGACGGCTCGCAGGACACGATTCCCCGGCCCTTGACGTAAATCAGGGTGGTCGCCGTGCCCAGATCGATGGCGAGGTCGTTCGAAAATAGGCCGTAGAACCAGTCGGTGATCATGGGTGTGAGCGGGGTCCCAATCGAGAGCCAGAAGGAGAACTAGAGAGAGAATTCCCCACCATTTCCAAGGGCTTCAGAGTGCAGCCGGTTGCATGTATCAGCTTGGTTTGGGCGTTTCAAGCAAGGTGGTGTCGCTTCCCTGACAGCTATCCTACACCGTCGTACAGATGGTCATCGCCGATCGATTTGGGCTCAGGCCAAGAAACTGAGTAGCCTTTAGGGGTCCTGAACAGACGGTGGGTGATTGAGCCAGAAACAGCAGCTATCGGAAGCCGCACAGCGCGGGGCGGAAGCGGCCGAGCTCGTGGAGCGAGCCAAGCGCGGAGACTCGAACGCCTTCGATGAGCTGGTGCGAAAGTACCGCCCGCGTGTCTACGCACTGGCGCTCCATCTCACAGGTCAGGCGAGCGACGCGGACGACATCACGCAGGATGCCTTTCTCAAGGCCTATCACAAGCTCCCGGAGTTCGAGGGACGGAGCGAGTTTTTCACGTGGATTTACCGGATCACGCTGCACCGGGCACTCAATGCAAAACGCGACAAGAGCCGAAGGCGGACGGTTCCGCTCGATGATCCTCGCCTGGTTGCCGCGATCGCCGCGGACGCGCATGGCGACCCCGAACGCGCAGTTCAGCTTCGCGACCGATACCGTGCCTTGCTCGAGGCTTTCGATCGGCTCTCTCCCCTTCTCCAAACGACGGTCGTGCTTACGACACTGCAGGGCCTCAACTATAAGGAAGCCGCGGTCGTCCTCGAGACGACCGAGGGAACGATCGCCTGGCGCATCCACGAATCGCGGCGAAAAATGCGGGGCTATCTCGACGGCCTGGACAGGGGCCTGGCGCGGGCGAGGCGGCGACCGATGTCAGACAGCGCCGTTCACCGGCTCGAAAAGGCACTGATGCAGCTCATTCCCGCGGTGCCGACGCCTGCACCCGCTGGCTGATCGGGTTCGGGGGTCGACTGTGGTAAGCCAGGCTCGTGCTGGCCCATAGTCTAGTTCCCCCCAAATCGGCCGACCCGGCGAAGCTCATGCTCTTTCTCCATGGGATCTTGGGCAACCGCGCCAACTGGCGCGGCATCGCGCGACGTTTCGTGGCAACCCGGCCAGACTGGGGCGCGGTGCTCGTCGACCTGCGCGAACACGGGGACTCCCTCGGCGTCCAGGCGCCACATGACCTGCACGCGGTGGCCGACGATCTCACGGAGCTCGAACGGTCGCTCGCTCTTACGATCGGCGGCGCCATCGGCCATAGCTTCGGCGGGAAAGTAGTGCTCGAATGGCTGCGTTCGCGTGCCAAACAAAACACGGAGGCCTGGGTCATCGATGCGTCTCCGTCTGCGAGCAACGCCAACAGCGATACCAGTGCGACCGCAGAGGTGCTGCGAACGCTGGAGAGCCTTCCCCGGAACTGGCCGTCTCGGCAGGCCTTCGTCGCGGCGCTCGTCGACGCTGGGCAGCCCAAAGGGATCGCAGAGTGGCTCGCGATGAATCTTCGCAAGACGGATGAAGGCGCACGCCGTTTCGGACCGGAGCTCTCGGTCATTCGAGAGCTCATCGAGGACTACGCACGGACCGACTGCTGGGACATCGTCGAGGCGCCGCCCCCAGGCTGCTCGCTGGGGCTCGTGATCGGAGCGGAGTCCACGGCATTTTCATCGGCCGATCGCGAGCGAGCTGAGCGAATCACCGAACGAAATCCGCAGGTTGCGGTGCACCTCATCGAAGGCGCCGGGCATTGGGTCCACGTGGATGCTCCCGACGCATTGCTCGCGCTCTTGACTGCACATCCAACTCCAGCGCGCTGAGCTGCCAATCCGCGACCCGGGTGACCTAGCCGAGCCCAATTCGCCCGAGGCCCGAGTCCAACGTGAGGCGCTTTTCATCGTTCGACCGGAGTGGTACACAGGCCCAGGATGGGTCTAAAGAACACCGTCGACTGGGCGCGCACCGAGTGGGGAATCTTCCGAAAAGGTGGCGAGATGGGCTGGGGCCAACGCGGGCGCTGGCTGCGGCAGTGGGTTCCGTTTGGGGGCCGCACCGTGGGCTGGGCCACCGTGTCACTGACGGCGGGCCCGCTCACGAAAGGGAAGGCGTCGACCTGGGCGGCGAAGAAGTGGAGTCTGTCTTCGGCCAAGGGCCTGCGCATCTACATCGAGGCAACGGGGCAAGAAAGTGTTCCGACGGGTGGGTTCGTCTACGCGAGCAACCACGAGAGCTTGGTCGACATCCTGGTCTTAGGCGCAGCGCTGCCCGGCGACTTCAAATGGGCAGCCAAACGCACCGTCATGAACATTCCGTTCCTAGGCTGGCACCTGAGGCTGGCAGGGCATGTGCCCGTTGACCGCAACAAAGGCAAAGACGTCGCGGTCGCCGTCACCGAGGCGTTCGAGGGCGTGCTCCGCGACGAGAAGCCGCTGTTGGTCTTTCCCGAAGGGACCCGCACTGCAGACGGCAAGCTGAAGTCGTTCAAGAACGGTGCGTTCCAGGCCGCGGTGTTGACCGGGAAACCTGTGGTGCCCGTTGCACTGCGTGGAACCTTCAGCCTGATGTCGCGCGACGAGGTCGACACGGGCGGGAGCAAAAGCCGCGACGACCGGCTGGTGACCGTGCAAATCGGCGATCCGCTCTACCCGAACCTCGAGCTCGAAGAGCCCGAAGCGGTGGCCGACCTCCGCGACCGGACTCGCGCCGCCGTAGTCCGGATGCTCTCGGAGGCTAGCTCCGAGCAGGCCGTTGCCGAATCAGCGCGGCAGCTTTGAGGCAGATCACGGTTTCGCCTCGTTGATTGCTGAGCGTCAGCAGGCTGCGGATGATCCCAAGGCCGGGCTTGCTCGCAGACGCGCGGGTCTCGATGATTTCGCCTCGAAGCCGTAGGCGGTCGCCGACGCAGGCCGGCGTTTGAAACCGAACCTCGTCCCAACCGAGCCCCATCACGGTCGCCACTGGCTCGGTCTGCATTTGATGTCCGAGCCGAATCGCGATGGCGACCGAGTGAATCGCCGAGGTGAAGAGCTTGCCGACGGGCGTGGCCGCGGCGGCCTCCGCATCGACATGAAAAGGAAGGGGGTCCCACTTCGAGCAAAAGCTCACGATCTCCGCCTCGGTCAGCTCGTAGTCGTTTTTGGACTCCTGCGCATCTCCCACTCGGATGTCTTCGAAGTAGCGCATTCAGCCGTATCTCTCGATGATCTCGCCCAAGCCGGGAACCGCGCTTTGGACGTTCTTCCGCGCGGAGCTCCGAAGCTTGCCGTAAGCGCCCTTGACGGAACCGTGCTCGGAGCTCCCCGCGCGCGCGTCCGTCACCGTCAGCAGCGCGTCGGCGACCTCCTGCTGGTGCGTTGCGAAGTAGCTTCCTACGGGCTGCCCCTGGGAGAGGGCCTGCTGGCGAATCGGCTCGAGCGCAGCAGCGAACTCCGGGAGCAGGGCTTCGACGACCCTGCGTACGAAGCCGGGCTTCACACCCTGGACCAGCTTGTAGCCGGCTTTTACGGCAATACCGCCGAGCCCCTTTTGCTTCCCGACCTCGTCGTCGACCAGGCGGCATACATCTTCGATGATCGAAGCCCGCTTGGCCTCGTCACTCAACACGTCGTTCAGATTCATGACCCTTCCTTTTGCGCTTGGACTGGCTCGACGCAAGCGCTGCGGTCTCGATGCTCGACTCGATGGCTGCGACGACGGAATCCACCGTGTCTTGCCGATCGCTCACGACGAAAAAATACTCCTTGTTCCGCAAATGGCTCACGCGCCCGACCTTCTCGCCGCTGGGATTGTGGATGCCGATTTGTGCGCCCACATATCTCTTGAAGTCCACCGCGACTACACCTACGCGCCCTCGTTCGGATAAGAGCGCGATCATCTCTTCGCGGTCGACATGTCCTTCGTTGTTGAACGAGACCAGCAGATGCCTGCAGCGCAGGGCTGCGAAGACCTCTCTGAGCCCCTGGTGAATGCGGCGCTTGGAGTTGAAGTCGCTCTTGTACTCCTTGCACTGCACACGCTTGTTCGCGATCCCGTACGTCTCGGGCTTGTCCCAGCGCACCAGGCTTTCCCAAATATGGTAGTTGCCCATGTAGCTGTGCTGGTTGTAGGGCGGGTCGATGTACGCGATGTCCGCATCGACCCGCGAAGCCGCCTCGACGGCATCGAGATGGAGGGCTTCGCCTCGACCGGGAAGAATCGCCGGAACTCGCAGCGCGAGGTCGTTGGAGGCACGGGCCGCCCACTGCTTCAAATACGCCATCTGGACCCCAGTGGTGGAGTCGACGCGATCGGCAGCTTCCATCAGTGAGACCAGGGCAATCGCTTCGAGCTCGGCAGGCAAGTCGCGACGGGCGATCTCTTCTCGGATCGCGTCGACGCGCGCGCCGTTCTTTGGTTTGAAATACCGTGCGTCCTCACAGAACGCCTTGGTGAAGTACCCGGGTTTGGCGTCGACGCGCGCGAGGTCCGTGATGAGTCGCCCCGCCTCGTCGAGCCAACGATTGGCATCGGCCTGTACATAACAGCGCGCGAGCGTAGCCGCGTAGGCCAAATGGTCATTCGCAATCACAAAGCGGCCGGTTTCCTTCAGCCCGCGCGCCACCCGGGAAGTCCCGGAAAACAAGTCGAGCACACGCCCCGATTCGGGAAACGCCGAAACGGCACTCACGATGTGCGGCACCAAGAGGCGTTTCGATCCGATGTATTTGATCATGAAGTCTGGGACGTCATCGCCTGCACGATGGCGTCCCGGAGCGTAGCAGCTTCGTAGGGCTTTTGGACGAATCCGAGAGCACCCATGCCCCGAAGCTCACGCTCGAGGTCGCGGTCCCAGTAGCCAGAGACGAAGACGACCGGCGCCTCGGGATCGACTTGCTTGAGCTTCTTGAAGGCCTGATCGCCCGTCATCCCGGGCATGTTGAGGTCCATCAAGACCAAATCGGGCCGCGGCTGGGTCTCATCGTAGATCCGAAGCGCTTCTTCGCCGCTTCGAGCGAAGATCACGCGGTGGCCGCTTTGCCGAACCACACGGCCGGCGCTTCTGCGAACCACGTCCTCGTCGTCGACCAGCAAGATGAGGAGCTGAGTCCTCGGTAGCTTGATCGCTGGGAGGCTCGGCTCGGTCGGCACCACGGTTTGCTCGCTCGTGAGCGGAAACACCACCTGGAACTCGCTTCCCCGATTGGGAACGCTGTGCAGGGTGATATGGCCGTTGTGCGACTTTGCGATTTCGTACACCGCGGCGAGGCCCAAACCTGCCCCGACTTGGGCGCCCTTGGTGCTGAAGAAGGGATCGAACGCGCGTTCTCGCGTTGCGTCGTCCATGCCGATGCCCGTGTCCTCGACCGTGACGATGGCGTGCGCAACCAGCGGGTTGAGCGGCGCCTTTTCCAGGTCGACCGGATCGGCCTTCTTGGCGCTGAGCTTGAGCTTGCCTCCGTTGGGCATGGCATCGCGGGCGTTGATGAGCAGGTTCATCAGCAGTTGGTGGAGCTGGCCACGATCACCACTGACTTTGAGCCCACGATCGATCCGAGCTTCGATGGCGATCCCACGGTGAAAGGTATGACGCGCGAGCTGCACGACGTGATGGCAAAGCTCCGAAAGGTCGACTTCCGTATGACTTCGCTCGACCTCGCGCGCAAAACCCAGCAAGCGGCTGGTCATCTCCGTCGCAGCCGCAGCCGCCGAGCGGATGTCGTTGAATGCTTCGCGGACGTCGGAGTCGCTGACCTTGGTTTCGCCCGGAAGCCCGTTCAAGAAATCGATGCTCGATCTCACCGCTCCCAGAAGATTGTTGAAATCATGCGCTACACCCGTGCCGAGCCGCCCGATCGCCTCGAGCTTGCGCCTCTGGGCAACCTGTTCCTCCATCGGATCGTGATGCGCAAACAGGAGCAAGGAGCTGCCGATGTGGATTCGGTCCCCGTAGGTGAGAACTCGCCGGGTGACCGCCGTTCCGTTGACCTGGGTTCCATTTCGGCTCGCGAGATCTTCGATCACGTAGGAACCGTTCTCATGCCGAAAGATACGTACATGAACGCGGGACACGAGGGTGTCGTCGACTTGTACGTCCGCTTTCTCTCCTCGGCCGAAAGTCAGCTCTTTTCCAATCTGGAATTTGTCGCCCGCCAGCTTGCCCGCGAGCACGACGATGCGCGCCTGCTCCTCCTTATTGGAGAGGCCCTTCTGCTTGAACACGTGTTGGCGTGTAACCTCGGTGGGATCGTGTCGCGACATCAGGCGGCGGGCCCTCGAAGCCCATTAGATCCTAGCCTGCAGGACCGAAGGAGGGTGTAGCCCCGGAGGGTGAGGGGCTCCAGCGCACCTCGTCGCCAGATTGATCTCCGACCGGCTTCGCTCATACTGACTGTCGAGCAATGGCCCCCTCGCAGCGATTTCTCTTCGAATTCCGAATGATTCGGGGCGCTTGTGCCCTGACGGCCCTGCTCGCGCTCGTGCTGCTGGGTTCGAGCGGCGGCCATATGCTTCTGGTCGAGCATAGCCGCTGCGCCGAGCACGGTGAGCTTGTCCACGGCGCTGCTCACCACCACGGCGCAGGTGCGAATCGGCAAGCCGAGTCGGCCATGCTTCATGGGTCGCCCGACGCCG
>CBESWY010000065.1:0-13553 GCA_965533395.1 uncultured Myxococcales bacterium | reverse complement strand
CCCCTCAGTGCGCCGCTCCCCAGTTCGCACCCCACCCCGCCTCGACCGGTAGCGGCACCGAGAGAGGTACCGCGTTCTGCATGTGGTCGAGCACGAGGCGCTCGAGGTCTTTTTGCTCGTCGGCCGGCGCTTCGAACACGAGCTCATCGTGCACCGTCAGGACCATGCGGCTTTGGAGACGCCGTGTTTCGATCTCGTGCTGGATTTGCACCATTGCGACCTTCATGATGTCGGCGGCCGTTCCCTGAATGGGCGTGTTGCGCGCGATTCGCTCGGCTGCAGCGCGCAGGTTGTGGTTCTTGCTTCGGATGTCGGGAAGCGAGCGGCGGCGGCCGAGGAGCGTCGTCACCAGGCCGTTGGCCCGCGCCTGTTCGACGACTTCGTCGAGGAACGACTTGACGCCCGCATACTGATCGAAAAACGCGTCGATGTAGCGCTGCGCTTCGGCGCGCTCGATCTTGAGGTTTCGCGCCAGGGCGAACTGGGTCTGGCCGTAGATGACGGCGAAGTTCACCGTTTTGGCCTCGCCGCGCATCGGCTTCGTGACTTCCTCGGGCTTGACGCCAAAGAGCGCGCAGGCGGTTCGCACGTGGACGTCGTCCCCCCGCGAGAAGGCGTCCACCAAGGCTGGGTCCCGGCTGAGGTGCGCGAGCACCCGAAGCTCGATCTGCGAGTAGTCCGCGGAGAGCATCGACCAGCCCTCTTTCGGAACGAACGCGTCGCGCACCTTGCGGCCCATCTCCGTGCGAATCGGGATGTTCTGCAGATTTGGGTCGCTCGACGACAGGCGGCCGGTGGCGGCAACCAGCTGGTTGTAGCGGGTGTGAATGCGCCCAGTCTCCGGATTCACCTCCCGTGGTAAAGCGTCTAAATACGTGCTCTTGAGCTTGGAAACCGAGCGATATTCGAGAATCGCCTGTGGAAGCGCGTGCAGGAGCGAAAGGTCTTCGAGGACCCCTTGGTCGGTCGAGCGCGCCGTTTTCGTCTTTTTGACGACCGGCAGCTCGAGCTCGTCGAAGAGAATGGTTTCGAGCTGTCGCGGAGAGGAGACGTTGAATTCGTGGCCGGCCAGCTCGGTGCACCGGGCGTGGAGGCGCGCGAGCTCGGTGTCCGCCACTTTCGACAGCTCGTCGAGGAGGCCGGTGTCGACCCGGATTCCGGTCAGCTCCATCGTCGCCAGCACGCTGGCAAGCGGCAGCTCGACGTCGAAAAACAGCCGCTCGAATTCGCCCTCGTGCATCCGCGGGGTCAGGAGGTCGCTCAGGCGAGAGGTATAGTCGGCGCGCTCGTTGGCGTATTGGGCGACGGCCTCCACTTCGACCTCGTCCCAGTTCAGGGCCTTTTTGCCCTTCCCTCGGACCGCGTCTTCTTCGCTGAGCTCACCGTCGAGCTCTTGGCGCGCAAGGTCTTCGAGCCGGTGTGCGTGTCGTCCGGGGTCGAGCAGATAGCTCGCCAAGGACGGGTCGAAGCGAACCCCCCGAAGCGTGACCCCGCGCCGTGCCCAAAACACCTCTTCGCGTTTGGCCAGCGTCCGCTTCGGGATGAGCGAGTTTTCCAGCAGCGGGCCGAACACTGCCCTTGCATCTTCCGCGTCCAGCTGGTCGGGTGCCCCGATGTACCGATGCCCGAGCGGGAGGTATGCGCTGACGCCTTCGACCCAGCTCAGGGCGACCCCCACGAGCTCGGCTCTGATCGGATCCTCGATGTCCAGGACCGAATACATCGCAAAGCTTCCGACTTCGCGAATCGTCGCGGCAATCCGCGCAAGGCCCTCCGCGGTCGTGATTGTTTCGTAGTGCCCTTCGATCGTGGGAGCCGGGTCGAGCTGGGCGAGCAGGCGCGTGAGCTCGAGCTCACTGAAAAGCGTTCGCAGCGCGGCAGTGTCCCCGCCGCTGTACCGGCGCTTCACGGCGTCCTTCTCGATCGGGACGTCGTAGCGCAAGGTCACGAGCTCGCGGGAGGTCAGCGCCTTGTCCCGGTGCTCGTCGAGCTTCGCCTTCAGCGCTTTGCGCGTGATGGCCTCGAGGTTCTCATAGATGCCGTCGAAGCTCCCGTATTCCGCGAGGAGCTTGGCGGCGGTCTTCTGTCCCACCGAGGGAACACCCGGGACGTTGTCCGAGCTGTCGCCCATTAGCGCGAGCAGGTCGCGCACCTGCTGGGGCTCGACCCCGAGCTTCTCTCTGGTCTCTTCGGCTCCAAAAACTTTGTCCCGCATCGTGTCGTACATCACGACGTCGGGACCGACGAGCTGGAGCAGGTCCTTGTCCGCGCTCACGATGACGACGCCAAGCCCCTCGTCACGCGCCTGCGTCACCAAAGTGGCGATGACGTCATCGGCCTCGAACCCCGGCGCTTCGATGGGCGACATCCCCCAGGCCTCCGCAAGCTCGCGAACGCGAACCATCTGCTGTTCGAGATCGGGTGGCGCCGGAGGTCGATTGGCCTTGTAGTCCGGGTAGAGCTCTTTTCGAAACGACTTCCCCTTGGAATCCATCGCGACGATGACGCCCTGCGGCTCGCGCTCGCGAAGCAGCTTCAGCAGCATGCTGGCGACGCCTGCGACGGCGTGCGTGGGCTCGCCTTTGCTGTTCGAAAGGGGCGGCAGGGCATGGTAGGCGCGAAAGACGTAGGAGCTGATGTCGATCACGTAGATCGTCTTGGGATCTCCCTTCTTCGGCAGCGCCTCGGGCATGGCTCGGCACCATCCAACGCCCGAAACCAGAGGTCAAGGTGCGAAGCAGGTTGCGCGGCGGCTTTGACGCATGCTACGCGCCGAGCCGCAGCCTCCGGAACCATTCACACATGTTTGAGACGCTTACCAAGGGCTTTCGCAACGCCCGCAATCGGCTTTCGGGAGTCACCGAGCTCACCGAGGAGAACATCGATCAGGCGCTCCGCGACGTGCGCCTCTCTTTGCTCGAAGCCGACGTCGAGTTCGGCGTCACGAAGTCGTTCCTCGCGAGTGTGAAGGAGAAGGCGGTCGGCACCGTCGTCGAGACAAGCGCCAAGTCGGGGAAGCGAAAGGTCAAAATCGGCCCGGCCGAGCAGTTCGTGAAGATCTGCCAGGACGAGCTCGAGTCCATGATGGCCTACGAAGGCGAGGCGGTGGACTTCGCCAAGAAACCCAAGCCCACCGGCATCATGATGGTCGGCCTTCAGGGCTCCGGTAAGACCACGACCTCGGCAAAGCTCGCGCGGCTGCTCGAAACCAATAGCGCGCGCAAACCGCTTCTAGTTGCTGCAGACGTCGCGCGCCCTGGCGCCATCGAGCAGCTCGAGGTGCTTGGCGAGCAAATCAACGTGCCGGTCTTTTCGATTCCCGGCGGGCTGCCGGTCGAGATTTGCAAGCGCGGCCTTGCCCACGCGAAGAAGCTGAAGTGCGATTTGGTCATCTACGACACGGCGGGCCGCCTCGCGATCGACAAGCCGTTGATGAAGGAGCTCGACGAGATCCGTGCCACCGTCGATCCCCAAAACGTCTTTCTCGTCGTCGACGCGATGATCGGCCAGGACTCCGTCAAGACGGCAAAGTCCTTCCACGACCTGCTCGGCTTGAGCGGGGTCATCCTCACCAAGCTCGACGGCGACGCCCGCGGCGGTGCCGCCATTTCAATCAAGAACGCCACCGGGACGGCGGTGAAGTTCGCCGGCACCGGAGAGACGCTCGACCGGCTCGAAGAGTTTCGCGCAGACGGCATGGCGAGCCGCATTCTCGGCATGGGCGACGTCGTCGGCCTGATGAAGGACTTCGAGGATGTCGTCGACGAGAAGAAGGCCGAGCAGGACGCCAAACGCATGCTTCGCGGGCAGTTTACGCTCGATGACTTCCTCGAGCAGCTTCAGACCTTGCAGAACATGGGTCCGCTCCAGGACCTTCTCGACAAGGTCCCCTTCTTCGCCGACAGCATGCCGGAGGGCTTCCAAGTCGATGAGCGAGAGATCGGCCAGATCAAAGCCATCGTCAGCTCGATGACCCGCCAGGAGCGAGCCGGCGCGGAGCTCTTCCAAAAGCAGCCGACGCGCCTGGTGCGCGTCGCCAAGGGGTCGGGCACGAGCGAGAAGCTGGTCGCCGAGATCCTTCAGCGCTTCACCTTCATGAAGCAGATGATGGGCAGCATCGGTTCCCAGGCTGGCATGCTTTCGAAGGTTCCCGGCATGAAGCAGATGGCCGCGGCGAATCGACTTCGCGACGCGGTCAAGACGGGCGGCCTCGAAGGAAACCCGATGATGGCAAACTTGGCTGATTCCTTGCTGGAGGCCGCGGTCGCTCAGGAAGGCGGCTTCGGCCCTGGAGGTCCGGGGTCGCCGCGTCGTGTGGTCGACAAGAACAAGAAAAAGTCCAAACGAAAGATGCAACGGAAGTCGCGCCGCAAATCGCGACGATGACTCCAAGCCTCATGCGCTTCAGTTTCGGCGGTGCCATACTTTCCCTCGCTTTAGTCGGGGCCTGCAAGAGCGACGTCGAGCCCCCGCCGCCCGCCCGGGGCCCATCGCTGGCCGCGGTGCCCAGGCTCGCTGTCCTCCAAACGACACGGTCTCCGCGACTCGACGGGTCGCTCGACGATCCCGCTTGGGCCGTGGCGCAGACGAGTGGTGCATTCGTCGAAACTCGAAATGGAGACGTCGCGGGCATTCAGGCTTCGGCGAAACTCCTTTGGGATGCGCAGTACCTGTACGTAGGCGTCGACGTGAACGACGCATGGCTTCGCGCGAGCGATCGCAAGCGCGATGCCCATCTCTGGAAACAAGACTGCGTCGAGCTGATGCTCGATCCCGACGGCGATGGAAAAGACTACTTCGAGATCCAAGTCTCGCCGCGCGGCGTGGTCTTCGACACCCGATACGATGCGCAACGCGTTCCAAAACCCTTCGGCCACCTCGGTTGGGACAGCCAGGTCCGACTTGGCGTGTCGCCTCGCGGAGAGATCGACGATCGCGAGGCCGATGCGGGATATACAGTCGAGCTCGCGATCCCGTGGCAGGCGTTCAGTCTCGTCGGCAAGCCCGTTCGATCGCCCTCGATCGGGGACCAATGGCGCGCAAATTTCTATGCGATGGACCTTGGCGCGGTGCGGCAGCAGGCCGCCGCGTGGTCCGCCCTGGGAATTGGCGATTTCCATGTGCCATCACGATTCGGTATCCTGGCGTTCGAGGGGCCAGCTGACGAGATGTTGGAGAAGAGCGAACCATTGCAGCGTGCCGGAGATCGTTTGCCGAAGCGCGAAAGCCCGCAAACACTTGAAACCCACGAGGCGGCTCACTAGGGTCCTGCTCGGCGGGATGATCCCCACACGATGCTCCGCACACGCCTCATCGCTGGTCGCACTTCGGGCTTGATCCTAAGCGCGGTCTTTGCGTCGATCATCATGCTGGCAAGCCAGGTCGAGGTCGTCCTCGAGCCTTTCCGCGTCGATCCGGCTCGCCCCGCGCCCGTCACACTGCGCATTCCGAGCAGCTATCTGCCCCCGGAGTTGAGCCCGCATCATCGCGGCATGCCGGAGCCCCTCGTCCTCAGTCGGGGCGAGACGGTGAGCGATCCGGGGGTTCAGCGACTGGTCCGGGCATTTGAAAGGGAGCGCCGTCCGCCGGAGCAGCGAACGCTGCTGGGCGTGTGGATCAGTTACTTCCTCATCGCATACATCTTTCTCGCATACCTGCGCCTGTTTACCGGTGGCCGCGGCGGCTTGCTGCGTACCCAGGCGGGCCTTCTCGTGTTGGTGGGCGCCACCTGCCTCACCGCCAAGCTGCTCCTCTTGTTCACCGGCCTCTCTCCGTTCGTCTTGCCATTGGCGACCGTGCCCCTGTGGGCCGCGCTCTACTTCAATCGGGCAACCGCGACCGCGTCAGGGCTGGTCATCTCGCTCGTCTGCGCATCTTTCGTAAGCTTTTCGATGCCGGTGGTCGTGGTCTACCTGTCAACGACCCTCGGCGTCACGGTCTTCTTCCACGATCGAAAGCACGCGACCCACGTGCTCGTCGCCGGCACGGCGGCGGGCCTGTTTGCTGCCCTGGTGCTGATCGTCGTCGCCATGTCCGCCGACAGCCCGATCGATGTCATCGGTGACCTGGCCAAGCTCAATCAGTCGGCGCTGCTTTCCACCATCGCTGGAGGCATGATTTCCGGCGTTCTTGCGCTCGCGTTCCAGCGGGTCGCGACGGCCGCGCTTGGTGTCGTCACGCGAAACCGGCTCCAGGACCTCACCGACGTCGACCATCCTCTGTTGCGCAAGATGTCGCGCGAGGCCCCAGGGTCCTGGCAACACGCCCGTGCCATGGCCAACCTCGCCGAGGGTGCGGCGGCAGCGATCGGCGCCGACGCGTTGCTGACCCGGGTCGGCGCCTACTACCACGACCTCGGAAAGACGATTCAGCCGAAGTACTACGTCGAGAACCTGGTCGCGGGCGAGCCTTCACCGCATAGCGATCTGGAGCCCGAAGTGAGCGCCGACGCAATAATGGCGCACGTGGTGGAAGGCGCGCGCATCCTCCGCGAAGGCGGTATCCCCGAGCCCGTGGTCGAGTTTGCCTACACCCACCATGGCACGAGCGTGATCGAGTACTTCTGGCACAAGTGCCTGGAGGACGGGAATCCGAAGGGCCTCTCCGACGCGGCGTTCAGGTACCCCGGCATGCGGCCGCGCACCAAAGAGACCGCCATCTTGATGCTGATCGACGCGATCGAAGCCGCCGCGCGCACAGTGGACGAACCGAGCCGGGAGAAGTTCGAGGCGATCGTGCAGCGGGTGATGAACGTGAAGCTACGTCAGGGGCAGCTCGATGTCTGCGGGCTGACGATGGAAGACCTTCGCGTGATTCAAAGCACGCTGATCGACACGCTCTGCAATGCCTACCACAACCGAATTAAGTATCCGTGGCAGGACAAAGAAGACGAGGGAGAAGCGCCACTGCCCGTGCCGGGCATCGCGACCGAGCGAGACGTGGCGCGAGAGCGGAGCCGTGAGTCGACCTAGGGGCGCCTGGCTCATCGGAGCCTTGTGCCTGCTCGGCGGCTGCGACCAGTTGGGTAATCCAGCTCCCCTTGCCACCAACGCAACCGATTGGACGGACGGCAACGGCGTTGTCGTCACGACCACGCGCTCGTTCCGCGACGAAAAGACCATCCTGCGGCTCGCAGCCGAGGGTTTCGACGCGCTCGACCATGCCGATTCGTCGATCGGGCCGTCTCAAACCCTGACGCTCGTCTCCGTCGTTCCACGCAGCCTCAGGGTGACCGGCCGCCCCCGCGTCACTCTCGTGACGACGTTCCGCTTGCGAAGCGGCGTGCCTCTCACTCGACGGTGGTCCGCACCGGCGTCTTCGCGCCGCTGGAGCGCCGCGTTCGCATTGCCCGAGCCGCCACAGGGCGCGGTTACGTCCGTGGTGCCATGAGCCCCGAGCGGGTTTCCCGTACGTCGGGAAACTCTTCGAGCGACCTTCCCTCGGTGCGGAACTCGTCGAGCGATTGTAGAAACCCGTGCGCGAGCTCCGGGTCGAACTGGCTTCCGCCGCAGCGATGGATTTCGGAGATGGCGATGTCGTGATGGAGCGCCTTTCGATACGCACGGTTACTCGTCATTGCATCGTAGGTATCTGCGACGGCGATGATGCGCGCGACCAGCGGCACGTCGTTGCCCCGAAGCCCCAGAGGGTAGCCAAGCCCGTCCCAGCGCTCGTGGTGCAGGTGCACGCCCGGGATGAGCGGATGCAGAAATTCGATGGGCTGCAGGATGTCACGGCCGTGCTCCGGGTGCTGCTTGAAGATCTCGTATTCCTGCTGTGAGAGCCTGCCAGGCTTGTTGAGGTTCATCACGCAGCCGATCTTTCCGATGTCGTGCATCAGAGCCGACTGGCGAACGGTTTCGATGTCGGCATCGCTCAGGCCGAGCTTGATCGCGAGAATCTGCGCGTAGGCCGCAACCCGAGCCGAGTGGCCCGCCGTGTAGCGATCCATTTTGTCGATCGCGCTCGCGAGCCCGCGAATCGTCTGCTTGAACGTGGCTTGAAGGTCCTCGTAGAGCCGCGCGTTCTCGATGGCCGCAGAGGCTCGGTCGGCGGTGGCGTGCAAAAGCTTTCGTTGGCCTTCGTCGAAGCGCTTGCCCTTGGTGTAGCTGAGCGCGCACAGAAAACCGATCGTGTCGCCGCGCGCCGTCAGCTGCGCCACCGCCAGAGAGTGCGGCGGTGGCTCCTCTCCGGCTGCTTCGAAAAAGCGAAAGCAGCGCTCGCCGTGCTCGAGGAGCGCGGGCGCATGGACGAAGTGTTCGTTCAGCGCCTCGATGCTCAGGACGTCGGGCTCCCGTCTCAAGCGGAAGTTGGGGTTGAGCTCTGTATTGCGCCGGTAAAAGCTCCCGCCTCCGTCGCTCAGGAGCACGGTCACAACGTCGGAGTCCACTTCGTCGATGGCGGCCCGCGTCAGGGTGTGCACGACCTGTTCGAGCGAAAGGCTCGCGGCAATGGCTTCGCTCACTTTGTAGAGCGAGAGCGCCTCCTTGAGCCGGAAGTTCTCCGCTTGGAGGCGCTGCTTTTCGAGCCCGCGCCGTATCGTGTGAACGACCTCTTCGACCTTGAACGGCTTGAGGACGTAGTCGTAGGCGCCCTGCTTCATCGCTTCAATAGCGGTTTCCACCGTCCCGAAGCCGGTCATGATGATCGTCACCACGTGAGGGGTGTGCTTGCGAATGGCGCCGAGCAGCTCGAGGCCGCCCATGTTCGGCATCTTCAAATCGCTCAGGACCAGGTCGAATCGGTCTCGCGAAAGCTCGACCAGGGCGCTGCTTCCGTCCTCAGCGGTGCGCACGTAGAAGCCCTCCATGGTCAGGAAGTCCGCGAGGATCTCCCGAATCACTTCCTCGTCGTCGACCACGAGGACCTTCGCGACGTCTTCGCCAGGCCGCTCGCTCATGCGCGTATGGCCATGGCTAGTCCTCCGCCGCGCGTTTTCCTGTCCACTGACTGTCTCCCTTGCATTGCGGTGTGGAGGGCACTTTGATACATCCCGCTCGACCTTGCCATCGCCAACTCCGATCACCAAGATCGCGCTGATCGTCTACGTTCCGCTGGCCTTGGTTGCGCTGGCCTGGGCCTGGCTCGGCGGCGATCGCCTCGCGTGGTCGCTCGACTCCTACTGGTTCTCGGCCTCGTATCCGGTTCGGCTGGCGCTCTCTCTTGCGCTGGGCCTAACCTTGGCGTTCGTCGTCGTCGCCGCGACCCCTGCGCTGGTCAAACGAACCGCCTGGGCGCGCGAGCTTCATGCGGAGCTCAAGGAAATCATCTCCCCACTCTCGCCGACCGAGATCACCCTGCTCGCCCTCGCCTCCGGCCTGGGCGAGGAGCTTTTCTTTCGCGGCGCGCTGCAGCCGGTCCTGGGCTTGCTTCTCGCCTCGCTCATCTTCGGCGCCCTTCACGTCGGGCCGAAGAAGGTTTTTTTGGCGTGGACCTTCTGGGCTTTCGTCATGGGTCTCCTCTTTGGTTCGATCTTCGAGTTGACCGGCGTGCTCTGGGGTCCGGTGCTGGCCCACGTTGGGATCAATCAGCGCAACATGACCTTCATTAGGCGACATTGACGCCCGATTCGCCCCTCTCTACCCTGAGGGGAGACCCGTGGACAGCGAGATCAAGACGAGGGTTGCCCCCTTCTCGGAGCCTCACATCACGGCGGGAGCAGGCCAGGACTGCCTCGTGGTGATCTATGCGCCGAGCAGTAAGCAGCTCGGAAAACGATTCTCCCTGGTCGACGGTGAGGTCAGCATCGGCCGCGGCATCGACAACACGGTCATCCTCAACAGCGACAGTATCTCGCGGAGCCATGCCGGCATCGAAATCCGGGCCGGGGGCTACTACCTGATCGACAGGCATTCGACGAACGGAACGTACGTAAACGACGAGCTCGTACAGGACTGTCAGCTCCGTCGAGGTGACCAGATTAAAATCGGTGACACGATTCTGAAGTTCCTCAGCGGCGCAGACCTCGAGTCCCAGTATCACGAGACGATTTACCGGATGACCATCATGGATGGCCTCACGGGCATCCACAACAAGCGCTACCTCGTCGAGCAGCTCGATCGCGAGCTCTCGCGCGCAACGCGGCACGGTCGCCCGCTGAGCATCGTAATTTGCGACATCGACCACTTCAAGCTGGTCAACGACGAGTTCGGGCATCTCGCCGGAGACTACGTGCTGAAGGAAGTCGCGCAGCTCGCGAAGAGCCGCATCCGCCCCGATGATGTCGTCGCGCGATACGGTGGTGAAGAGCTCGCAATCATCTTGCCGGAGACCGACGTCGTCGGGGGCATTCGAATCGCCGACCAGCTTCGCAAGATGATCGACGACGAGACCTTCGTCTTCGAGGACGAGTACATCGATGTCACGATTTCCTGCGGTGTCGCGCAGCTTCAGCCTGGCTGGCGCGCGTACGAATTCGTACGCGCAGCCGATACACAGCTCTACGAAGCGAAGCGCGCCGGCCGCAACTGCGTCTGCCCCAGCTAGCCAGTCGCGCCTCCAAGTCGTGCTAGGCTCGCCGTTGCATGCGATCGATCGCAGAGGCCCTCGCTTCGATGCTGCCCGCGTTTGCGCCGCTGGGAGAGGAAGAGGTGCATCTCACCCAAGCCTCCGGGCGCTATCTCTCGCGCGAGGTGACGGCTCGATTCGATTCGCCGCCCTTCGACAACAGCGCGATGGACGGATACGCCGTTCGCGCGAGCGACGTCGAGTCCGCGGGCCCGGGCCACGCCGTGGAGCTTCCAGTTCGAGGCGAATCTCGCGCCGGGACACCTCTTGCCGGGCCACTCGGGTCAGGCGCCGCCTGCCGCATCTTCACCGGAGCGCCTATGCCCGAAGGCGCTGACGCCGTCGTCATTCAAGAGGACACCGAACGCGTTGGGGACCGCGTCCAGATCCGCGAGGCGTCGCCCAGGTCGAAGCACGTGCGAGCCCAGGGCAGCGATGTGTCGCGAGGCGCCTTGCTGCTACGCCCGGGTGACCGCCTATGGCCAGGCGAAATCGGGCTGCTTGCGAGTCAGAACATCGATCGAGTCCACGTCTATCGGCGACCCGAGGTTGCTCTTCTCTCGACCGGCGACGAGCTGCGCCCGCTAGGCGAAGAGCTCGGGCCCGGCGCGATCGTCAATTCCAACGTCTACGCGCTTACCGAAATGCTACGCGCGCTGGGCGCCGTTGCCCTGCCCCTCCCCGCCGCGCCCGACAGCCTCCCTGAGATCGAAGCCGCGCTCCGAAAGGCGCTCGAGTCTGATGTCGTCATCACCATGGGCGGTGTCTCGGTGGGTGCCTACGACTTCGTGCAAGAAGCGTTCGTGAACGTGGGGATCAAGCCCGGGTTCTGGAAAGTCCGCATCAAGCCCGGCAAGCCCCTGGCCTTTGCCCAATTCGAGGGCAAGCCCGTTATCGGCGTCCCTGGCAACCCGATCAGCGCGATGGTCACATTCGAGATCCTGGTCGCCCCCTGCCTTCGGAAGATGCTCGGCGACCCTCGGCCGCATCCGCAGCCGGTCCTCGCCCGGCTTCGCGATTCATATCGCCGGCGTCCCGGCCGCGTCGAAATCGCCCGCGCAACCGCCACGCGCGAGGGCGACGAAATCGTCGTGGCGCTCCACGACCGCCAGGGCTCGGGCTCTCTGCCGTCGTTCGTGGGCACCAACGCCCTGGTCATCTTCCCCGCTGACAAGGCTGAGCTGGCCGCTGGCGAGCAGGTCGAGGCGCTGCTTTGGGGCCCCGGGCTGAGGTCCGAACGCTCTCCGTTCGACGCCCTGGCCTAGCGCTTTGCCTGTGATTCCAGACGTTTGTTGGTTCGCTTCTTGACTAGACACCGGCCATCACTATTATCGCCCTCCCTCAAAGGGGGTCACAAGCATGAAGAAGACCGAGCTGAAGAGATTTCGGGCCGACCTGGAAGAAAAGCGGGACGCTGTCATCCGCCGCGCGCGCGAGACGATGGATCAGGACATGACCCTCGATGCGTCCGAGCTCCCCGACGAAATGGACCTCGCATCGAGCGAATACATGCAGTCGTTCACTTTTCGCCTCCGGGGCCGTGAGCGCGTCTTCCTTCAGAAGATCGAGAAGGCCCTCAAAAAGCTCGACGAAGGCAACTTCGGCGTCTGCGAGGATTGCGAAGAGCCGATCAGCGCCAAGCGCCTCGAAGCACGTCCGGAAACCGAGCTCTGCATCCGCTGCAAGGAGGACGAGGAGCGGATGGAGCGCGACTTCGCGTAGCCCCGCGCCTCTAGTCGTCTAGTTGTCGTCTAGCTGGACCCGGCGTTTGACCCTGTGGATCACCCGCCACACCACGAGCATCACGACCGGCACGGCCAGCGCGAAGCCGATCTTCTTGTTCACATGAAGCCCTGCGTAGGCGAGCCCCTCATAGACGTAGCCGAGCAGACCCATCAGGTAGTAGGTGATCGCCACGATCGAGATCCCTTCGACCGCCTGTTGGAGTCGCAGCTGCACCTCGCTTCGCCGGTTCATCGAGGTCAAAAGCTCCCGGTTCTGCCCCTGGATTGCCAGCTCGACGCGGGTGCGCAACAGGTCGCTGCCGTGTCCGATGCGAGCCGACAGGCCCTCGAGCCGGTCGCGAATCGCATTGCAGGTCCGAATCCCAGGCGCCAAGCGCCGCTCGATGAAGACCTTGACCGGCTGTAGTCCGGGGATTTTCTCTTCACCGAGCTCGCCGAGGCGTTCGCGAACCAGGTCGTAATAGGCATTCGTCGCCGCAAACCGATAGGTCGTGTCGGAGCGGTGGCGCTCCACGCGGGCGGCAAGGTTTGAAAGCCGACGCAGCAAGGCGTGCTGTCCCGGCTCGTCTTGCTCCTGGGCCAGCTCTTGATTGATCCGCGCGAGGTCTGCCTCCATTTCGCTGACTTCGGGGCCGATCCTGCGTGCGACCGGCAGCCCGAGGAGCGCCATGAGACGATAGGTTTCGACCTCCAGCACGCGCTGCACCAGCCGTCCCGCCTGAATGGGCGTCAGATCCCGCGCCTGAAGCACGATGCGCCCAAAGCCATCGGAGTGGAGCCGTAAGCTGCTGTAGAGATAGGCCGTGCCCTGCCGAACGACACCGCCTCGAAGTGACTGATTTTCAAAGTATCGCTCGAGATCGGCGGAATCGAGCGCTCCGTCGGCGCAGCTGAACGCCAGATGCAGAGCCGTGGTGACCCTGCCGGGCATCTTTCCGAGCCATTCGGGGGGGATGTGCGTCAGAGCGGCGGGCTGCCGCAGGGGGTCGCCCATCACTCTGTGGATGAACGTATACGTCGAGAACTCCGTGTGCCTTTCCCAGCGAAGCTCGAAACCCTCGAAGGTTTGATAGAAGCAGGAAGCGCTCTCGGAGGGCGGGTTCGTCCCGAACTGCGCACAGAGCTCCGCCAAGTGCCCGTGCTCGGCCCCACGCTCGTTTGCAGCGATTTGGACAGCGATGTGAGTGATGCTGCAGGGCGTCTCGACCAGCGGCGGGGGACGGCTGTGAAGCTCCTCGTAGAGCTCCTCGCGCGCCGGGTGGACCTCGAGGAGGTTGTCGGTGCTCACGGGGGGAGCTTTGG
>CBESWY010000064.1:0-13632 GCA_965533395.1 uncultured Myxococcales bacterium | reverse complement strand
CACCCTCCTTGACAGCCCCAAGACCACAACGAATAGTAGCCCGTTCCTGTGGCCTGGGAGGGTCGCTTGGTCGTCGCCTATCACGCTGAGTTCAATGTCTACCTTCGTCCTAAAGCTCCAGGACCTCGACGAGGTCGGGAAGGATTGGAACTTTGCCATCGGCACGGATTGGCTGGCGTCCGCGCTTGCCGACACTGAGCTGCATGCAGGGGCACGGGACGGCCGACTGACTGTGCATGCGCAGCTTACCGCCATGGATGTGCTCGTTCAGGCACATGTCGAAGCCGAGCTTGCCGCAACATGCGCGCGTTGTCTGGCCGACCTTCCGATCACCGTTGACCTTCCGCTGACCGCGCTGTTCAGCCCGGAGCACATGCGCCCGCACGGTAGCGATGAGATCGACGTTCAGTTGGACGAGGTCAACCGGGATTACTACAGCGGAGGCGAGGTCGTCTTGGATTCCATGGTGCGCGAGTATTTGCTGCTCGAAGCACCCATGAAACCGCTCTGCTCCGATGCGTGCGAAGGAATCGCGATTCCGGATCATCTTCGGCCCCCCGCTGAGGTGTTTGGCGATGCGGCGGCCGATTCGCGCTTCGCTCCTCTACTCAAACTCAAAGAAGCACTTACGAAAAACGAGGAATGATTCCGTGGCAGTACCGAAACGCAGAACCACCCCAATGAAGCGCGACCAGCGTCGCGCCAACCACGACAAAATTACCGCCCCGAACGTGAGCGCATGCCCCAACTGCGGTGATGTGATGCTTCCGCACCGGGCGTGCCCAGCCTGCGGCTTCTACAAGGGCCGGCAGGTGATCAAGGGCAAGAACGAAGAGCTCGAGTAGCGCGTGTTCGATCTGGCCGGGAAAATCGCCATCGTGACTGGGGGGTCACGAGGCATCGGCCGGGCGACCAGCGTTGCACTCGCGCAGGCCGGCGCCCTCGTCCTCGTCAACTACCGCTCGAACGAAGAGGCAGCACGCGAAACCGTGCGGCTCATCGAAGAGGCCGGTGGGCGAGCCGAGCTCGTTGCCTTCGATGTAGCTGACCCCGATTCAGTAGACCGAAGCATCAAAGAGGCCGTGACTCGGCACGGGCAAATCGACATTCTCGTCAACAACGCCGGAATCTCGATCGACCAGTTGTTGTTGAGAGTGACTGCGAAGGATCTCGAGATGACCTGGGCGACGAATGTGAATGGAGCCGTCTACTGCGCGAAGGCTTGCATTCGCCCGATGATGAAGAAGCGCTGGGGGCGCATCATCAACCTTTCGAGCGTGGTGGCGGAGTCCGGCAACGCCGGCCAGGCGGTCTATTCTGCGTCGAAGGCGGCCCTCTTGGGCCTTACGCGCTCGCTCGCTCGCGAATACGCTTCTCGGGGGATCACAGTGAACGCCGTGGCCCCGGGCTTCATCGAGACCGATATGACTGCAGATCTGCCCGAGGCAGCCAGGCAGGGTATCGTGGATCGGACGCCGCTGGGCCGAATTGGCCGTCCCGAAGAGGTCGCCGCTGCAGTTGTGTTTTTAGCCAGCGAGGAAGCGGGCTATATCACCGGGCAAGTAGTCCGAGTCAATGGAGGCATGCACGTCTAAGGCGGGCATGACGGAGGAATCAGATGGACATCGCGGAGAAGGTCAAAGCAATTGTGTCGGACAAGCTCGACGTCGACGGCGCCGACATTCAAGAAGGGCAAGACTTCATCGAAGACCTCAAGGCCGACTCACTCGCGATCGTCGAAGTGGTCTTGGCCCTCGAGGAACAGTTCGAGATTGAGATTCCGGACGAGGACACGGAGAAGATCAAGACGGTCCGCGACGCGATCGAATACATCAAGGCCCACAAGGGCTAGCAGTTCACTGCGCCTCCTTCACCGGGCGGGTCGATGCGGCGAGTAGTCATCACAGGCGTGGGCACAGTGAGCCCGTGCGGCGCGGATGTCGCGACCACTTGGAGAAACGTTTCCGAGGGGCGGAGCGGCATCGCGCGCATCGAGGGATTTGATCCCACTGACTTCGCTTCGCAGATCGCGGGCGAGTGCACGGACTTCGATCCGCTCCAGTACATGCCGAAGCGGCGCCTCCGGGAAGCGGCGCGTTTCATTCAATTCGCCATTGCGGCAAGTGCGCAGGCGATCAAAGGCTCGGGCTTCGATCCCAGCGACGAAGAGAAGGAGCGAGTCGGCACGTTCATCGGCGTAGGCTTCTGCGGGCTCGAGGTCTTCGAGGACACTTGCAGAACCCTCTTCGACAAGGGGCCGCGTCGGGTGTCGCCGTACTTCATCCCCTCGGTGATTTCCAATCTTGCGCCCGGCCAGGTCACGTTGGACTGGGGGTTCAAGGGGCCGAGCTACACGCATACGAGCGCCTGCGCGTCGGGCGCGCATGCGATCGGGGATGCGTTTCGCTGGATTCAGCGTGGCGAAATCGATGCTGCCGTCGCGGGCGGTGCCGAGGCTGCGGTGACGCCAATCGGCGTGGCCGGGTTCACGTCGATGCGTGCGCTGTCCCGGCGCAACGACGAGCCCGAGCTTGCGAGCCGCCCCTTCGACAGCGACCGGGATGGGTTCGTGATCGCCGAGGGTGCGGGCGTGCTGGTGCTCGAAGAGCGCGAGGCGGCGATGGCGCGCGGCGCGGAGATCATTGCCGAGATCGTCGGCTACGGTGCGACCTCCGATGCGCACCACATGGTGCAACCGGCCCCCGAGGCCGAAGGCGCCCAGCGCGCGATGAAGCTCGCGCTGGCGGACGCGAAGCTCAATCCGGCCGACATCGACTACATCAATGCACACGGGACCTCGACACCGCAGGGCGACGTCGGGGAGCTTCAAGCCATTCGCAAGGTGTTCGGTGCGCATGCCAGCGATCGGCTCGCAGTGTCGAGCACCAAAAGCATGAGCGGGCACTTGCTCGGCGCGGCAGGTGGGCTCGAGCCGGTTCTGTGCGCGCTCTCGATGCGCGATGGCCTGTTGCCGCCGACGATCAACCTGGAGAAGCCCGACCCGGCGGCAGACGGGATGAACTTGGTGCCCAACGAGGCACAGGAGCGACCGATTCGCGCCCTGATGAACAACTCGTTCGGCTTCGGCGGTACCAACTGCGCCCTCGTGCTAAAGGCCCCTTAGCCATGGCTAAGACCCTCATCGTCGGTTCCGACCACGCAGGCTTGGAGCTCAAGCGCGAGCTCTCGGCCGTCGCCGCCGAGCTTGGTTACGAAGTCGTCGACCTCGGCACGAAGAGCAGCGAGTCCACCGACTACCCCGACTATGCGCACCAGGTCGCCAGTGCCGTGGCGCGCGGAGATGGGCTTGGCCTTCTCGTTTGTGGCACGGGGATCGGCATGTCGATGGCGGCGAATCGTCACGCCGGCGTACGCGCTGCGCTTTGTGGCGACGTGTTCAGCGCGTCCATGAGTCGGCAGCACAACGACGCCAACCTTCTGTGCGTGGGTGCGCGGGTCGTCGGCCCGGGCCTGGCTGCGGAAATTCTCAAGGCCTTCCTGAGCCACGGCTTTGAAGGCGGCCGCCACGAGCGCCGCGTCAAGAAGATCGAACCTTCTGCATGAAGGTCGAGCAGGACGAGCGCTTCCGCGAGCAGCGAGAGCGATTTCGGCTCAAATGGAACTGCGAGGACTGCGTACTGTTCGACCCTGAGGTCGGTTGTGCACACGGCTTCCCAACGCACCGGCATCGGAAGTCGCGCTACGACGATCCAAGCGCCGCGCTGCTGTTCTGCAAAGACTTCGAGCTGACTTAGCTGCGTTCCACCGCGCGGCGCCCAACCGAGGCTACGCTGCTCTTGCTGGTTCCACGCCCCGGGCGACGAGTCGCATCTCCAAGTCCTTCGCCGCGCGAAGCGTGACGGCGGGCTGTAGCTCGAGGGTTTGGCCCGGAAGCAGCTCGAATCGGTATTGGCGGATCAGGGTCGCGAGAACCAGGACCGCTTCCATCATGGCGAAGTGGTTGCCGATGCAGATGCGTGGGCCTCCGCCGAAGGGGAAATACGCGTACTTGTGAATCGACTTCGCACGTTCGGGGAGCCAGCGGTCGGGGTCGAAGCGAAGCGGGTCGGGGAAACACTGCGCGCTTCGGTGCGTCACCCACTGGACGAAGAGTAGGGTGTCGCCCTTGGTGAAGGTGTAGCCGCCAAGCTCGAAGTCCTCGAGAAGCTGACGGCCGATCGTGTACACCGGGGGGTAGAGTCGCATCGACTCTTTGATGACGCGCCCGGTGTACTCGAGGCGGTCGTAGTCGTCGGAGGTCGCGCGGCGGTCAGCAAGCAGGTCGGCCGCCTCTTGGTGCACCCGTGCTTCGATCTCGGGATGCTCCGAAAGGAGATAGAGCGTATTTGCGAGCACGATTGAGGTGGTTTCGTGCCCGGCAAGAAAGAGCGTGATGCACTCGTCGCGGAGCTGCTGGTCGCTCATCGCGGCGCCGTCCTCGTCGGAAGCGTGGAGTAGCGCGCTCAAAAGGTCGCCCCGGTCTTCGCCGCTCTGCCGCCGATCGTCGATGATGCCGGAGACGATGCGGTCGACGTTGCGTACGGCTTTTCGAAACCGGAACATTTTGGGAGAGGGCCACCACTCCGGCGGTTTGATGGGGCTCTCCAGCACATCGGAGTAGAAGTCACTGATGACCTTGAGCGCGTCGCCGACCTCCCGCGCCGTCCCCCGGACGTCGGCGTCGAACAGGGTGCGCCCGACGATGTCGAGGGTAAGCTCCGCCATCGCCCCGTGAATCGGGATCACTGTCCCGTCGCTCCAATCGTCGAGCGACCGATGCGCTGCCGTGACCATCGAATCGGCGTAGGTTCGTATCCGGCGCGGGATGAAGGCGTGCGCGACCAGCTTTCGCTGGGTTCGCCAAAGCGCGCCTTCACTCGTGACCAAACCCTGACCGAGCACGCGGGCCAGCTCGTGCGTGAATCGATCTTTTTGCATGACGCTGTGGCCCTGGGCCAAGCACTGCTGGATGAGCTCCGGGTCCAGAACCAAGACGTAGCGTTCGGACAGAATCGGCAGGTTGACGAGTGGGCCGTACTTTGCCGCCGCGGTCATGTACCGAAGCTGGTCGCGCATCATGCCACGCAGGTTCCCGAGCCCGAGGCGGTTTGGGGGGCCCGGCGGTCGCCGGTGCCTAGGCATGGAAGAAACGCTTCATCACTTCGATCATTTGCGGAACGTCGGAGGCAGCGGCTACTTCGCGGCAGGAGTGCATGGAGAGCATCGGGTTGCCGACGTCGACCGTGCGAATGCCAAGCTCCGCGGCGGTGATCGGGCCGATGGTGCTGCCGCAGCCTTGGTCGGAGCGCACGACGAAACGCTGTGTGTTCACGTTGGCGTCTCTTGCCCAGCGTTCGAAGCTTGCCCAGCTTTCGCCGTCGGTGGCGTACGATTGATTGACGTTGATTTTCACGACCGGGCCGCCGCCAAGCACGGGTTGGTGCATTGGTTCGTGGAGGTCGGCGTAGTTCGGGTGAAGAGCGTGGGACATGTCGGCCGAGATCAAGAACGACTTGGCGACGGCACGGTGGAAACCCTCGGTCGAGTCGCCCGAGAGCCGCTGCAAACAGCTTCGCAAGAAGTCCGAGGCAGCTCCCTGCGCGCTTCGGCTCCCGACCTCTTCATGATCATACAGGACGATCCCCCGGCTCATCTCGGCATCGCCGCCAGTCGATAGCAGGGCGCTGAGGCCCGCATGACAGCTCGCGAGGTTGTCGATGCGACCGGCGTGAATGAACTCCCGGCTCCGGCCGCTTCGCGTGGCCGGCTGCACGTCGTACGCCATCAAGTCCCAGCCCATCACGTCCTCGGCCTTGGCGTCGCCGAGCTCTTCGGCGAGCAGCGCGCGAAGGTTGATTTCTCCAAGCTCGTTCAGGACGAGGATCGGCGCCATGTGCGTCTGCGCGTTCAGCTTGAGGCCTTCGGTGTTCACCGTGCGGTTCAAATGGATCGCCAGCGATGGAACCCGCAGCAGCTCGCGCCTGAAGTCGACGAGCCTCGCGCCCCCGTCGGCGAGCGATACGCGCCCAGCGAGCGATAGGTCGCGGTCGAGCCAGGTGTGTAACAAGACGCCGCCGTACGGCTCGACGCCGAGCTGCCCGTACCCTGCCTTCTTCAGCTCGGGGTTTGGCTTTACCCGGAGGTTGGGTGAGTCGGTATGCGCGCCGACCAGGCGAAAGCCAGCTTCCGGCGGCGGAGCGCTTCCCAGGTGAAACGCCGCGACCGACCCGCCCCCGCGCACGACGTAGACCTTGTCGCCGGCGTCGACTTTCCAGGCCTCCGCTTCGTCTAGGCGGCGATAGCCCTGCGATTTGAGGCGCGCAACCGTTTCAGCGACCGCATGGAACGGCGTGGGGGAGCGGTTGACGAACTGGAGGAGATCCTGAACTGGCACGTGATTCCCTTACTTGGCAAGCGAGCGGACGCCGGCGCGGTGCACTTTGCCAGGCAGCTCGCGGCCGACGATGGCCTCGGCGACTTGGCCGGCTTGCCAGAGCTTCTCGAGGTTGATTCCTGTTTCGATTCCCATCCCCTCGAGGGTGTACACAAGATCTTCCGTCGCGAGGTTCCCCGCCGCGCCCGGCGCATACGGGCAGCCGCCAAGCCCGGCCACAGACGCGTCGAAGGTGGTGATGCCAGCCTGCAGGCCGACCAAGACGTTGGCGAGTGCGGTGCCTCGGGTGTCGTGCAGATGCAGTGCGATCTGCTCGAGCGGCAGCGCGGCCGCGAAGAGATCGACGATCTTTTCGGTTTGAATCGGCGTGCCGACACCGATCGTGTCGCCGAGTGAAACTTGATAGCAGCCCGCCCCGAGCAAGTGCTGGGCCAGCTCGAGGCCGCGCTTCGGGTCGATCGCTCCCTCGTAGGGGCAACCCCACATCGTGGAGACGTAGCCGCGGACCTTCAGCCCGACTTCGACGGCCCGCCCGATGACCGGTTCGAACGCCTTCAGCGTTTGCTGGATCGTCTTGTTGACGTTCTTGCTGTTGTGAGTTTCGCTCGCGCTGACAAAGACCGCGATCTCGTCGACCTTCGCCGCGAGGGCGCGATCGAGACCGCGCGCGTTGGGGCAAAGGCCAGCATAGGTGACGCCCGGCCGACGCTCGATCATCTTGCAGACCTCGTCCGCATCGGCCATTTGGGGGACCCACTTCGGCGCGACGAAGCTCCCGACCTCGATCCGGCTGATACCGGCATCGACGAGCGCTTCGATCAGCCTGACCTTTGCATGGGTCGCCACCTGGGCGCTCTCGTTCTGCAGGCCGTCCCTCGGGGATACCTCGTACACCGAGACGCGGCTCGGGAGCTTCGAAGAGCGGGTCATATCTTTCCTCTACAGCGCCTCGGGCCCGGTGAAAAGCCGTCGAAGACCCGGCAGAGACCTAGCCCTGGCGGCGGATTTGGTAGATACTCCGGCCGCCATGGCCACTCTGACCGCCTTGATGCTCGCTACGCCCCTGTTTGGTCTGTCCCTGCACGTCGATGCCTCGATGCTCGAAGCCCCGTCCGCCGCCATCGAGCCCGGCGTGGTCCTGGCCATCGAGGTTTCTACTGACCTCGCAGAGCCGAGCGAACCCACCACTGCCGATCTCGTTCGGAAGCGAAACAAGATCAAAAAAGTCCACAAATGGTTTGGGATCGCCACCTGGTCGCTGATGACCTTGTCGGTCGTATCGGGATTCATTCAGTTCCACAACCAATACGGGTGGTGGCAGAGCCAGGCAACCAACCCCTGCGTCCAGGGGAACGCGATCTTCACCCAGGACGCGTGCAGCGGGGTGCCGACCGCACATGTGACCCTGATCGCGCTCACGTCCGCCGCGTACTTCACGACCTTCGGGCTCTCATTCGCCATGCCGGACCCGCTCAAAGTGAGCGAAGGCAACAGCGATTTCGCCAGAAAGCTCCGGACACACAAGGTGCTCCGCTGGGTCACGTTTGCGGGGATGATCGCCCAAATCGGCCTTGGCGTCGTCTCGGCGAATTCCGAGAGCTTCGGCATCGATCGGGCCAACAACTACAAAGCCGTGCGCGGGATTGCGACCGCGCACTTGGCCGTCAGCCTGGTGACCTACGGCGCGCTGAGCTGGGCGGGCGCGATCATGATCTTCTGAGAGCGGGCTCACCAAGCGCCGCTTTGCATCGAATTTCTTGAAATTCGGGGCTTGCCCATTCAATCGTCGCGCCGCTAACATTGTAGACGCCTGCGCTGTGGGGACCTTAGGTCGCAGGATCCTTTTGCTTTTAGGGGTTTCATGAGATCACCGAAGGGTGCGAAAATCCTTCCGAAACGGCTCGCTGGGGTGCAGATGTCTGAGCGGACTCTAGCGAAGTACCTGGGCCTGTTGCTGGAAGACCCGTACGACACGGAGCTCGTCGACGGCCTGCGCGAGCTCCTCAAGAGCCCGAACCCTGCCAACGACGACCAAGACCCCCTTCGGTTGCTCGAGGCGGCCCGCGGTGGACACGAGCGCCGCGGCGAGTTTTTGGCCGCCTCCTGGTTGATGGAGCTCGAGACCGAGTTGGTCGCCGACGATCCTGATTTTCAGAAGGTGCTTGTCAAAGAGCTTGGCCGCGTGCGCCGCGACGAGCTGATGGACGATCGGGGCGCCCTGGTTGCCTACGAGAAGCTAGGTGGTCTCGAGTCGGAGGATCCCGAGGTCGCCCAAGCGGTCGATCAGATTCAACAGGTCGAAGAGAAGTGGGCCGAGGTCGCGCGCCGCTTCGTCGAGGAGGCTCGCGAAGCGGTCGACCCGCGCCTCAAGACTTCCCTTCTCACCCGCGCCGCGTCTTTGATGTCGCAGTACGGTGGTGAGTCGACCGTCGAGGAGGCCGACGCGATCTTCGACGAAGCCCTGGCCGCCGATCCGTCGCACATGTGCACGGCTCGGCAGTACGCACTGAGTCTTCGCGCGCGCGGCCGATGGGACGACGTGGTCTCGGTCTTCGTTCGCTCGGCGACGGCGGCTCGGACACGCGAGGAAAAGGCCAGCGCCTGGTTGCAGGCCGCGCGTGTGCTGCGTCGTTCGCTCCAGGATTCGGAGCGCGCTGCCGACGCCTATCGCAGGGTTTTGAAGTTCTCACCCACGGACGCCGAGGCGCTCGGCGCGCTGGTCGAGCACCACACCGAGCTCGAGGCCTGGGACGAGCTCGCCGAGATGTACGAAAGTGCGCTTCGTTCGCGCCAGACGCTCGAGGCCGAGAAAGGCATGCTCCTCCAGCTGGCGATGGTCCATTGGCGATTTCGCGATGACCCTGAATCAGCAGATCCGTTTTTTGCGCGTCTTCGAAAAATCGATGCAGCGCACCCGGGCATGCTCGACTTTTACCGTGCGCGTATCGGGGACGACGATCCGAACGGCCGATTCCTGACGATCCTGGGCGACGCGCTTCGTACGACGACGGACCCGAAGCAACAGCTCGCCTTGGCGCGAGAGCTCGGCCATCGCGCGCAGACGGCGGACCGCCCCGAGCGCGCGCTCGAAGCATGGAAGCTGGTGGAACGGCTTGCGCCTGGCGACGTCGATGCGCGCGCTGCGCTTCAACAGCTCTATCAGCACAGCGGCAAGTGGAACGCGCTGTCCGAGTCGATCCGCGGCGAGGTCGAAGCCCTGTCGCCCGATGCAAAGGAAGAGAAGCTGCGCCTGCTTCGCGATTTGATCCCGATCTACCGCGACGCGCTCCAGCTCGATTCGATGCTCATCCAGGTCTACGGGGAGATTCTCACCGTCGCCCCCTACGATTCCGAAGCGCTGGGCTCGCTGTCGGAGCTCTACGAAGGCGCGGGGCGATGGAACGAGCTCATCCAGATTCTCGATCGCCAAGCCGAGGTGGCCGCAGACACCGAGGACAAAGTCGCGCTCTACGTACGCATCGCTGGCCTTTGGCTCGAACGCTTTGGGAACCTGAAGCAGGCGACGGAACCGCTCGAACGGGTTCTGCGGTTGCAGCCCACTCACCATGAGGCGATCGCGCAGCTCAAGGACATCTACACGAAGAAGCGCAACTGGGAAGCATTGGTCGCGATCCTCGGTCGCGAAGCCGATCTCGCTGACGATCCTGTCGTGCGTCTCGACAAGAAAATGGAAATGGCGCAGCTCTGCACGGAGCGACTTCACAAGAACGCCGACGCGATCACGCTTTGGAAAGAGATTCTCGACGAAACCCCCGATCCCGCTCAGGCGCTCGATGCGCTGGAGAAGCTTGCCGAGCGGGAGAAGGATTGGGACACGCTTGCCGAGGTCCTGCAGAGCCGCGCAGAGGCGGCGCCGACTGAGCCCGCACAGGTCGAGCAACTTCATCGGCTCGGTGTTCTATACATGGAACGCCTGGACCGCCCGGCCGAGGCGGTCGCGGTTTGGGTACGATTGCTCGAGCTCGATCCCGACAACAGCCGTCTCCGTCGAATGCTCAAGGACGCCTATCTGCGGCTGAACGACTGGGAGTCCTTGGAGGCGCTCTACGCGGAGGCCGAGGACTGGCCGGGCTTTGCCGAGCTGCTTGGGCATACGGCGGAGCAGGCCGAGGACCCCGCTTCGATCGTGCAATTGAGCCTGCGGGCGGCCGCGCTCTACGGCGAGCGCGTTGGAGATCCCCATCGGGCGGCGCGCTATTACGAACGCGCGCTCGCGACCGACGCAACCAACATTGAAGCGGCCAAGGGGCTATTGCCGCTCTACGAAAACGATCACAATTGGCCGGACTACGCCAAGAGCCTAGAGATCGTCGTATCGGGCTCCGACAAAGAAGATGACGTCGACGTTCGGATCGAACGACTGGTCGCGCTACGCAGCGTTCACTTGAATCGACTCCGCGATCCACAGGCCTCGCTCGGTTGGGCCACCCGAGCGTATCTTCTGTCTCCTGCGGATCCGACGATCGTCGCTGGCCTCGAGGAATCGGCAGAGGCGTCGGGCGCGTACGCCGACCTCGTCGCGCTGTTTCGCGATCGATTGGATACCGCATCGGTTTCTGATGCCGAACGGCTCGACCTACAGCGGCGCATCGCTTCGATTGCAGGTGAGCGACTCGGCGAATCCGAAGAATCGATCCGGCAGCTCGAAGCCATTCTCGACGTCGTCCCCAACGACGCCGAGGCGATCGCGGTCCTCGATCGCTTGTACCGCGCGGAGCGCCGATTTGCCGACCTGCGCACCCTCTATGAACGCCGCCTCGGAAACGTGGCTGATCCGGCCGAAGAGTGGGTGCTTCTGAACGAAGTCGCACAGGTCGAGGAGGAGCAGCTAGGAGACCTTCCGGCGGCCGCCGAGCGCCATTGGAAGATCTTGGCGAACAATTTGCACGACGTCGACGCACTACGCGCGGTCGAACGACTGTCGCAGCAGCTGAAGCAGTGGGACCGATTGGACGCCGCGCTTGCACGGCGGCTGCAGTCAAAGGTGGCGGATGACGACCGGCTTTCAGTCTATCTGCAGCTGGCGGATCTGCGGCGCATCTATCTCGAAGATTCGACCGGTGCGCTCGAGTGCTACCGCAACGCCCTAGAGTTGGACGGTCGAAATGAAGTCGCAATCGGCGGACTCGAAGCGCTCTCGGCACGAGGAGGCGCCGTGGGTATCGAGGCGATCGAGCTCCTCGAGCCGGCGTATGCGAAACGAGGTCATTTCGCCAAGCTTGCGGCGCTTCTGCGCACACGGCTCGAAAATACGGACGACACCGACGAGCAGCGCGCGCTGAAACTGCGCTTGGCCGATCTGTCCTCTTCGGAGCTCGATGATGCGACGGGCGCCTACGATGCGCTCGAATCGGTATTCCTCGACAACCCGCAGGACTTGGACCTACTCGACCGTCTGACGGGCGTCGCGGAGGTATCGAACCAGCAAGACGCCCTTGCCAAGGCACTGGTGCTCGTGCTCGATGGGGGCGACGTTGAAGGCGAGGTCGAGCTGACCGTTTGCCGGCGCGCAGCAGAGCTCTACGACGTCGCCGTGGGCGCACCCGAAGAAGCCGCGCGCTTCCACCTGCGTGTCTTGGAGCTCGAGCCCGACGATGGCGCGGCATTCGCTGCCTTGAAGCAGGTCTACACCAAACACGAGCAATGGGACGATCTCCGCGCGCTCTATCAAGGACGCATCGAGGCCACCACCGACGCAGGCGCGAAGCTCGATTTGCTTCTTCAGCTTTGCTTCTTGTTCGAGGAGATCCTCGACGAACCCAAGCATGCGATCTCGACTTACGAGCAGGCGCTCGAACTCGACCCGAGCCACACGCCTTCGCGAAGAGCGTTGCAAAGGCTCTACGGTCGACTTCAACGCTGGCCGGAGCTGGCCGAGCTTCTTCGGCGAGACCTCGACGAGGCGAGCGGGCAGGAAGTGGTCGATCTCGCCTATGAGCTCGGGACGATTTACGAGACCCGACTGAACCGCGCCGTCGAAGCCGTGGACCACTTCGAGCTCGTTCTGGAGTCCAGTCCGACGCATCTCCGCGCCCAGGAGGCGCTGGAGCGGCTGATGAGCAACCGCGACGAGCGGCAGCGCGTTGCCTCCATCCTTCATCCCATCTTCGAATCACAGGGCGCCTGGGGCGAGCTCTCCAAGGTCTTGGAGGTGCAGCTGGAGGATCTCAGCGACCCGAGCTCCCGGGCAGCGCATCTCGTGCGGATCGGCGAGCTGAGCGAGACCAAGCTCCGAGACGACGAGCTCGCCTTCGATGCCTACGCCCGAGCTGTTCGCGAGGATGTCGCGGATGGCGTGGCGCGTTCGGATCTGTCGCGGCTCGCCTCGAAGCTGGCACGTCATCGTCAGCGCGCCGAGCTGCTCGAACGGGGCCTTGCCACGGTCGGTGACGACTTCGTCAAGACGGAGATTCTTCTCGAGCTGGCCGAGCTCTGGGACGTCTCCGAGCCCGAGCCCGAGGAAGCGGAGCGAATCTATCAGCAGCTCATTCGATCGGAGCGGGACAATCCGGAGATCGTTCTCAAGGCCTCGCGCGCCCTCGAGCGCATTCATACCGGGTCCGGGGATCACGCTGCGCTCGCGCGGGATCTTCGACGGCAGCTTCAGTTCGAAGAGGACGGGGCACGTCGCGACGAGCTCTTCCCGAGGTTGGCGGACCTGCTCGAGACGACCTTGCACGATGCAGAAGCCGCGATCGAGGTTCACCAGGAGCGTCTGGAAAACGAACCGGCGCAGGCCGATGCGCTCCTGGCGCTCGAGCGCCTCTACGAATCGCAGGGGCGCTGGGAGCTTTTGGTCGAGGTGCTCGAGCGCCGCGCAGAGCTCAGCGACGAGGAGGGGGAGCAGCTGAACCTGGCGAGACGTGTCGCGGAGGTTCAGGAGAAGCGGCTCGGCAGCGTCGAGAACGCGATTTTGGCGCATCGCGATCTCATCTCGCGCTTTGGCTCCGACGAACAAAGCTTGGCCGCGCTGACGCGGCTCTACCAACAGACGGAACGTTGGCAAGAGCTCCTCGAGATCACGGAGATGCGGGCCGAGGACGCGGACGACCCGGAACGACGGACGGGCTTTCGATTCGAGGCCGCCGAGCTCATGCGCACGCAGACCGGCGAGGTCGAGCGGGCCTTCGAGCTCTACCGGGAGCTGCTCGATTCCGTGCCGGGGCATGCGCCGACGGTGGCCGCGCTCGAGGAGTTGGCGGCGGGTTCGGATGCCC
>CBESWY010000063.1:0-13911 GCA_965533395.1 uncultured Myxococcales bacterium | reverse complement strand
CGGCCCCGGAATTGCACCTTTTTTGACGAAAACCCCTGCTCCGCCCGATCGTCCCCGAGATGTCGAGATCGGCTGAGCGCAGTGAGCTTCGAGGGCAGATCCTCGACGGTCGCTATCGAATCGGAAATACGATTGGCATCGGCGGGACTGGAATCGTCGTCGAGGCCGAGCGCCTGGCGACGCTCGAGCGCGTCGTCATCAAGATGCTCCGTCCGGCTCACTCCGGCAATCCCGACCTGATGAGTCGCGTCCGCCGTGAGATCGAGGTCGCTCGCCGCGTTTTTCATCCAGGAATCGTGCCCGTGATCGATCATGGAACGCTCTACGACGAATCGCCCTACTTGGTGATGAAGCACATGCGCTCGGAAAGCTTGTCGTCCTACCTGCGGCGCTGCGGCCCAGTGACCGGAACCGAGATCGCCGTGATCATGGCGCGGTTGGCGTCGATCCTGCACAGCGTGCACCGGCACGGCTATGTCCACCGCGACATCAAGCCGGAGCACATCCTGCTCAATCGGGGCGGCTATGGCGAGCTCGACGTGCATCTTCTCGACTTCGGCGTCTGCGCGGCAGAATCCGCGCCAGCCGACGAGCGCGCTCGGGAACGCGGCCGCGTCTACGGCACCCCGAGCTATTCCTCACCCGAGCAGGCCGCGGGCAACCCTTATGTCGACGCTCGGGCAGACCTCTTCGCTGTCGGCATCACCATGTTCGAGGCGCTCACCGGAAAACTCCCGTTCACCGGGTCCGACGTGACGGCGGTCCTACGTCGCATCATTCGCGAAGACGCGCCCCGTGCGAAGGTTCTGTCGCCCTGCGTCGACGATGAGATGGACTGCCTGGTCGCAAAGCTCCTAAGCCGGACGCCCGCAACCCGTTACCCTTCGGCGCGTGCGCTCATGCGCGGGCTCGACCCGTGGCTCGCGGACCGGATCCGGACCGAGCGCACCCTCGCGGCAACGCTTCAGGTCGCCGCGGACACCAGCAGCATCCGTCCGACCGCGCGGAACGAGATGGTCGCCGCCTAGTCTTCGACGGCACTCCGGCCGAGCGCGTCGATGAGCCCGCCTACGTCCGCAGGCGCCGCCATCGCGTGGTAACCCTTGTCGACGTAGAGAACCGTACCGGTGATGCCGCTGGCCAGCGGGCTGCACAGGAACGCTGCGGTGTTTCCCACTTCTTCGGCTCGCAGCGCGTCGGGGAGAGGCGCGTTCATCTGGTAGTACTTGATCATCTTGTGAATGAAACCGATCGCCGACGCTGCTCTCGATGCGTAGGGCCCCGCGGAGATCACGTTGACTCGATGGCCCCCACCGCGGCCCAGCTCGAGTGCCAACATGCGAGCATCGGTTTCGAGCGCTGCCTTGGCGGACGCCATTCCGCCACCGTAGTCGGCGACGACGCCCTGGCTTGCCAGATAGGAGAGCGCCAAAAACGCACCTTCGTCACGCATCAGGGGTTGCAGGCGCTGCGCGAGTGAGACGAACGAATATGCGCTTGCCCCATGCGCTGCGAGATACCCTTTGCGGCTTGTCTGCATCAGCGACTTGTTGACCTCGGGCCCGTTCGCAAGGCTGTGCACGACGATGTCGAGACAACGATCTCCGAAGTCTTCACGTAGCTTTTGGGCCACGCCGTCGACGCTGAAATCCCCCCGGTCGCGGTAGCGCTTCTGTGCGCGGAGCTCTTCTGGCGCGTCTGAGAGTGAATCGTATTCGGCGTCGAGCGCGTAGATCTTTTCGAGCTCGAACTTGCTGCCGTCGGGCATCTGCAACGAAGCGTCGAGCTTCCCACGCCGGAGCAGGGTCTCGAAGATCCCGAGGGCCGGCGGCCAGGTGCCCACACAGACCGAAGCCCCAGCCGCGGCAAGCGACTTCGCAATTGCAAAGCCGAAACCCCCATCGTCGGCCACCCCTGCAACGAACGCTCGCTTCCCCGAAAGGTCGATCGGCAACATGGGCCGAACCTTATCGCCAGACCCGACAAACCGCTACACTCCACGCCATGGAGCAGAAGGACCAGGGGGTCGCATACGATCGAGTGGCCGACGAATACTTCGCCGACCGCGGATTGCGGCGCTACGCCGGAGTCTGGTCTCTCTGGGCGCTCGGCGTCGGCGCGGTGATTTCGGGGGACTTTTTCGGGTGGAATTTCGGCCTGGCATCGGGTGGTTTCGGCGGGCTTCTGATCGCTACCGTCATCATCACTGTCATGTATGCGGGCCTGTGCTTCAGCATCGCCGAGATGGCCGCTGCCCTTCCGCACACGGGCGGTGCCTACTCGTTTGCCCGGTCGGCCATGGGTCCCTGGGGCGCGTACATCACGGGGCTGGCCGAGAACATGGAGTACATCCTGACGCCTGCTGTGATCGTCGTGGGCATCGGTGGGTACCTCGGCGCGATTTTCGGTACCGCACAAAGCATGGAGCCCGTCTGGTGGCTCGCGGCTTACGCGGCGTTCGTCGGCCTGAACGTCGCCGGGGTCGAAACCACCTTCCGCTTCACCGTCGTGATCACGGCCTTGGCCCTCGGGATCCTCGTCGTGTTCTGGGTCGCGGCGATTCCTCACTTCGACCTAGACTGGGCGCTCAACGTCACACCTGACGTCGGACAGAGCCGCTGGCTGCCGCACGGCGGCGCCGGCGTGCTCTCAGCGCTGCCGTTCGCGATCTGGTTCTTCCTGGCGATCGAACAGCTTCCACTTGCCGCCGAAGAAGCGCACGCCCCCGCGCGCGACCTACCCCGCGGCCTGCTCTACGGCCTGCTCACGTTGGTCGTCGCCGCGTTTCTCACGCTTTTTCTAAACGCTGGCATCGCTCCCGGCTCTGCCCAGCTGGGCTCCTCCGCCGAGCCGCTGTTCGAGGGCTTCCAGACGATCTTCGGTGCGGGCCTCGGCGCAAAGCTTCTCGCTTTGGTCGCCGTGACCGGCCTGATTGCGAGCTTTCACAGCATCATCTTCGCGTACGGCCGGCAGATCTTTTCCCTTTCGCGCGCGGGGTACTTTCCGCGATGGCTTTCGCGCACGCACCCCCGGCGCAAAACGCCGCACATCGCGCTCTTCGTCGGCGCCCTGCTCGGCTATCTAGTCGCATACGGCATCCATGCGCTCGGTCCCGAGCATCCGGTTGGCGCCGTGCTGTTGAACATGGCGGTCTTCGGCGCGGTGATCTCCTACGCGCTTCAGATGGTCTCGTACATCTTGTTGCGGGTTCGCCTGCCCGACATCGAGCGCCCTTACAAAAGCCCACTCGGCGTGCCGGGTGCGGTCGTAGCGCTCCTGATAGCATTGGTCACCCTGTTTGCGCTCTTCGTGACCGACCCCATTTATCAGAAGGTAGTCATTGGCGCAGCGGTTTGGTACGGCCTGGGCCTTCTCTGGTTTGCACTCTACGCGCGGCGCAGGCTCGTTCTGGCGCCGGAAGAGTCTTTCGCGCTTTCAGCGCACGATTCTCGGGACGAGCCCTAGCCAACGTGCCAAGCTCCGCGCATGCAGGTTCTGCTGGTGCGGCATGCAGCTGCCGTCGAGACAGGGTCCGCACGGACCGATTACGAGCGTTGGCTGACCGCTGACGGCCGACAGACGATGACCGAGGTCGGCGCGGCGCTCACTAGAATGAGTCTCCGCTACGCCCGCATCTACACCAGCCCGCTCGTGCGCGCGGTCCAGACCGCCGAGATTCTAGCCGCGACCCAGCCAGGGTTCGACGGCCCGCTCGAAGTCCTGAGCGCTCTTTCGACCGAGGAAGGGAGCGCCGCACAGGCCTTGGCAGCACTCGATGATGCGGCGGACGACGAGCTCATCGTCATGGTCACACATATGCCCAAGGTGGGTGTCCTCGCGGCGCGTCTCGGCCAACTCGCGACGACCCCTTCGTTTCGAACCTCCTCCGCCTGCTTGCTGAACCTCGAGGGCGGCGAGGGCCGCTTCGAGTGGATGCTAGATCCCGACACGTGCGAGCTCAGGCAGGCTTAGCGACCTGCGCGCTCCGAGCCGCCTAGACGTTGCAGACCCGATTGCGGCCGCTGTTCTTGGCTTCGTAAAGCGCCTTGTCCCCTTGGACGAAAAGGTCAGGCGCGGTCGAAGCATGGTCGGGAAAAGTCGCCACGCCCAAAGAAGCCGTCACCCGCAGCGGGCCGAGCTCCGTTTGTAGCTCGGTGCCTTCGAGCTCCTCGCGTACACGCTCGGCAAGCAGCTGAGCGCCCCTCGAGTCGGTTTCCTCGCAGAGCACGCAGAATTCTTCCCCGCCAAAACGGGCCACGATGTCGGTTTCCCGCTTCACACGCCGGAGGACCTGGCCGAGCGCCTGAAGGACTCGGTCGCCCGCGGCGTGCCCATAGGTGTCGTTGACCGACTTGAAGTGGTCGAGATCGGTCACGATCAGCGAGAGCTTTCGGCCGAATCGCTGTGCGGCGAGGAGCTTTTGTTCCATCTGGTCGAGAAACGCCCGCTTGTTCAAGCAGCCGGTTAGCCCGTCGGTCGTCGCAAGCTCCTCGAGCTGGCGAACCAGACGCGCATTTGCCATCGCTACCGCGAGATGATTGGACAGTGCTTGGAGTGTGGCGCGTACGGGCGCGCTGAACGCTCCGGGCCGCTTCGCCGCGACGATCAGCGTCCCGATTGGCTCTTCTCGAACCACCAGGGGCAAGACCAAGAGCGACTCCATCCCTTTGAGCTTCGCCTTCTTGGTGAAGAGCACTTGCTGCTTCGAATCGAACTCGCCGCGGTACGGCAGGTAGTGCCGGTTCTTGACCACCATCGCCGTGAGCGAAGTGTTGTCGCGAAACCGCAGGCCGTGAAAGTCGAGAGCGCGTTCCCCTGATGCGCGCCGCACCGTGTGCTTCCGGCCCTCGGGCCGATACTCGGTGATCGCCGCGAAGTCGTGTTGCGCGATCTCCTTCGCCGCCGTCAAACCGACCTCCATGACTGCATCTTGCGTTCGCGCGGTGCTGAGCTCCTGCGAGACGCGATAGAGGATCTCCTGCTCGACCTTGGAGCGTTCGAGCTGCATGAACACGCGCTCATTTTCGAACGCACGGAGGATGTGCGAGGTGCTGTCGCGGAGGAGCTCTTCTTCCTCGGGGCTAAACCCGCGGTCGACGATTCGGTCAGCGCAGAGCACGGCCCGGAGATGCCCCCGCTCGAGAACCGGAACCGCAATGAACGATCGCACGGCCGCAGGGCCGCGGTAGTAGCAAATCCCCCGATATCCGGTCCGAATCTGCTGAAGGTTGGTGGTGAGCTTTCGGCGGACCGCCGCTCCCACCGCGCCCGCCCCGAGGGAGAACGGGCCATCCGCAAGGTCGTCGCTCTTCGACAGCAACTCGACGATCCGTAGCTGTTCGGGCTCGTCGGTGGGCATCAGGAGCACACAGCTGTGCAGGTCGAGCGTTCGATGGAGAAGCTGCAGTGCATGGTAGAGCGCCTGACGAACCTCTTGGACACTGGTCTGGTAGAGGCGCTCCTCGTCCCGCGCCCCGCCCGACGAAGGTGCAACCAAACGAAAGAGCCGAGTATCGTCGCGCACCTTTGCTTTTTGGGCTTCGAGGTCGAGCGCCGACTGGCGACGGACGCGAAGGATCTCTGCCCGCGTGAATAGGTAGCTGAGCGCGCCGAAACCCGCGGTAAACAGCGCATTCAAACCGAGGAGCAGCGGATCGCGAACCTGCTCGCCGAGGAACGCGATGGCGAATCCCAGCACGAGCGCGAACGCAACGAGGCCGATGCCGGCGCGCCCCGTTGCAAACGACGTGACCAGCGCGACGGTGACGTAGCTCAGCGGATAGACGTCGCTACCAACGCCACCGCGAAGCTGAATCAGTCCGTGGACGCCGACGATGAGAAAGGCGCCGAGCTCGAATGCAGACTTCTCGTCGGCGCCGTGACGATGCGCGTGACGCACCCGGGCACCGAAGAGCGTCGCCCAGCAGACGAGCCAGAGCAGGTGCCCCCAGCCGAGGTCTCGGCTTCCGGGAACGAAGAAGCCCGCGAGCAAAAAAGCGGCGAGCAGGAACGCAGCGGCCAATCCCCATGTCGACCGCGCGGTACGCCTGACGCGAAGCGCTGCCTGAACGAGGGCCGTCATAACAGAGCGGTGGTACGCTCCGACCCATCCGTTCAGCAAGAAATCCGCGGGAGTGTGGGCTTAGCGCCTACCTAGGGGCGCGGGAACTGGAAGACGAATTCCTCGGCCCGGACCATCCCCAACTCGTCCCTCGCGATGCGTTCGACGTAGTTGGGATCGCTGCGGAGGGCGTCGATCTCGCTCTTGAGCGTGGCGATCTCACGGACGAGCTCCTCGTTGGATTCTCGGAGCTCCTGGAGCTCTGCACTGAGATGGCGGTAGCGGGGCAGGCCCTGCTCATCGAGGACGAGCGTGGGAACGGTCATCACGGCCATGACCATCAGGGCAAACGGAAGAAGCGCTGCGCTAGTCCTCACGGCCGAAACGTGCCGCAATGCGGGTCCAATGGCAATTTTCCGCCCACTTTCGCGGGCTTGACAGAACTCGTGCAGCTTCTACTTTCATTAAAGCGTGACAGTGACCTTGGACGAGCGGCATCGCCGAATCCTGTTCGCGGTCGTCACCGAGCACATCGCCTCGGGGAAGGCCGTGAGTTCGAGGTGCATTGCGAAGCGTTACGCGATCAAGCTGTCGCCGGCGACCATTCGGAACGTGCTGTCCGATTTGGAGGACGCGGAGCTCCTGCATCAGCCACACACGAGTGCGGGCCGCGTTCCGACCGATGCGGGTTTCCGATGCTTCGTCGATGCGATAGCCACGGCTGGGGAGATCTCCGACGCACACCGGACCGCGTTGCTCCGGCGCCTCCAAGACTTGGAGCCGGGCGCCGACGCTGTCCGGGAAACGGGCCAACTTCTCAGCCGGCTCACCGGAACCGCGACGATCATCGCGCAGCCGACGGTCGTGGAAGCCACCCTCGATCAGCTGCGGTTCATGCGACTCTCGGGAGGGCGGACGCTCGCCGTCTTGGTTACGCGAAGCGGCGTGGTCGAAAACCGAGTGGTCGTCACCGAGCTCGCGGTGGACGACCACAGCCTCGAACGCGTGAACAACTACCTTGCCGAGCTGGTCGGCGGCCGGACGCTCGCGGCGGTCCGAGACCTGCTCGCAGTTCGACTGGCGACCGAAGAAGGCCAGTACCAGGTCCTCAGAAATCAGGCCCAGCAGATGGTCGAGGCCACAGTCGAGCGCCCAATGGAACGAGCGCGCGTCGTCATCGAAGGGCAGGGCGCCCTCTTCGATCGACCCGAATTCGGTGACGCGGAGAAGATTCGCCGATACCTCAATGCATTCGAGGAGAAGCAGAAGCTCCTCCAGCTTCTCGAGCAGACCTTGCTGACCGACGGCGTTCAAGTCTTCATCGGCTCGGAGGCGGCGCTCGACGACGTAGACGACATCAGCGTGATTTCGAGCCCATATCGCAGGGATGGCGCCCGGGTCGGCTCATTTGGAATCGTGGGTCCGACGCGCATGGACTACAAGAAATACGTACCTTTGGTAGGCTTTGCCGCCGATGTGCTAAGCGACGTCCTCGACGGACGGCTGCCGGGCAGCACCAAGGGTTCCTAGAGAAAGACGGTCAGGGACAATGAGCGAACACGTGGGGGACGAGCCGGAAGACGAACAGTCGAGCGGCACGGGTGAAGACGACGAGGTCATCTTTCCAGAGGACGAAACTGGCGACGCGGCCGAATCGGAGCCGAGCGACCTCGAAAAGGCTCGCGCCGAACGCGACCGCATGCGCGATCAGCTCCTGCGTATCGCTGCCGACTTCGACAACTTTCGAAAGCGATCGCGCAAGGAAATTGAGGAGGTTCGCCGACGAACCGTCGAGGACACGCTCCGCGAGGTCTTGCCGATCGTCGACAATCTGGAGCGCGCCGCCGACGCCGTGGACGGTGCCACGGAGCTGTCCGCGGTTTCGGACGGGGTGCGCATGGTTCTTCGCGGCTTCGACGAGATCGCCAACCGCCTCGGCCTCAAGCGGGTTCCGACGGTCGGCAATCAGTTCGACCCGACGTGTCACGACGCCATGCAGCAAGAAGAGACCAACGAGCATGCGCCAGGCGCAATCGTATCGGAGGTCGTTCCGGGCTATTTCCTCGGGGAGCGATTGTTGCGGCCAGCCATGGTGGTCGTTGCAAAGCCGGTATCGGGCGGCGGCGGTCAAAGAGCGGACGAGGATGGCACCGACAGCGAGGACTAGTCGCACCTTTGCTGCGTTGGGGTTCCATCTCGGGTTATAATAAGGGAGAGTAGGGCGAGATGGGGAAGATCATCGGGATCGATCTGGGGACGACGAACTCCTGTGTCGCATTTGTCGACAACGGGCAGCCGCAGGTGATTCCAAACGCCGAAGGCAGCCGCACGACGCCGTCGGTCGTGTCTTTTTCCAACGACGGCGAGCGTCGGGTGGGTAGCGTGGCGAAGCGCCAAGGCGTGACCAATCCGGAGAGCACGATTTTTGCCATCAAGCGGTTGATGGGGTTGCCGTTCGATTCCGAGCCGGCGCAGCGGCACAAACAAGCGGTGCCGTACGAGGTCGTCGAGAGCGAGGGCGGGGACGCCTGGATTCAGGCCCAGGGCCATCGGTATTCACCGCCGGAAATCTCGGCGATGGTTCTCGAAAAAATGCGGGAGGTCGCAGAGTCGTTCCTCGGCCAGGACGTCGAAGAGGCGATCGTGACAGTCCCTGCGTACTTCAACGACGCGCAGCGTTCGGCAACCATTGCAGCAGGCAAGATCGCCGGAATCGAGGTGCGCCGCATCATCAACGAGCCCACTGCCGCTGCGCTTGCATACGGCTTCGACGAGAAAGAAGGCAAGCGGGTCGCCGTGTACGATCTAGGCGGCGGCACGTTCGATATTTCAATTCTCGAAATCGCCAATGGCGTCTTCAGCGTGAAGTCCACGTCGGGCGACACCCACCTCGGCGGCGAGGACTTGGACAACGCCTTGGTCGAAGAGCTCACACGGCGTTTCAAAGAAAGCAGCGGGATCGATCTGCACGACGACCGTGTCGCGCTCCAACGTCTGAAGGAGCAAGCCGAAAAGGCCAAGCACGAGCTCTCGTCTTCGCTCGAGACCGAGATCAACCTTCCGTTCATCGCATCCGATGAATCGGGCCCGAAGCATCTCGAAACCAAGCTCAAGCGGAGCGAGCTCGAAATCCTGGTCTCGGAGATCATCGACCGGACGCTCGGACCGTGCAAACAGGCCTTGGACGACGCCGGCCTCAAGGGGGAAGAAATCGACGAAATCCTCTTGGTGGGCGGTCAAACGCGCATGCCCATGGTGCAGTCGAAGGTCGAGGATTTCTTTGGGAAACCGCCCTACAAGGGGGTAAATCCGGATGAGGTCGTAGCGCTTGGCGCTGCGCTTCAAGGCGCCGCCCTGGCCGGCGAAGTCGAAGAGGTGCTGCTTCTCGACGTGACGCCCCTGAGCCTCGGTGTAGAAACCGGCGGTGGCGTCTTCCACAAGCTGATCCCCCGCAACACCACGGTTCCGACGCGCGCCAAAGAAGTGTTCACGACCAGCGTGGACAACCAGTCCTTCGTGCCGATTCACGTCCTGCAGGGCGAACGCGACATGGCCGGAGACAACAAGTCCTTGGCCAAGTTCGAGCTCGCGCCAATCGTGCCTGCGCCGCGCGGTGTTCCCGAAATCGAGGTGACATTCGACATCGACGCTGATGGCGTGGTCAACGTGAGCGCCAAGGACCTCGGAACCGGCCGTGAGCAGAACATCCGCGTCGTTGCATCGAGCGGGCTGACCGAGCAAGACATCGAACGCATCATCGGAGAGGCCGAGGCGTACAAGACGACAGATGAAAAGCGCCGTGAGCTCGCCGAGCTGCGCAATGCGGCCGAAGCTCTGCTCTACACCAGTGAGCGTGCGGTCGCCGAATGCCGCGAGCTCGTTCCCGAGGACGTCGTCGCTCAGGTCGAGGCCGATATCGAGTCCTTGCACTTCTCCGTCAACGAGGGCGACGCCATCGCCATCAAGGACGGGCTCGAGACGCTCGAGCTGAGCGCCTACAAGATCGCCGAAGCGATGTACGGGAGCGTCGATATGAGCTCCGCCGGCGATGCTCAGACGGATTCGTGAGCGCCGAGGATAGAGCGTCGGCCACTGGCGCCGAATGGTTGGCGCGAATGCGCTGGGGGGCGCTCGGGATCCAAGCGGCGGCGATACTCATCGCCACCGAGGGTCTCGACGTAACGCTGCCGGTCATTCCAATGTGGTCGCTCGTGGCTGTCGGCGTCGTTTCAAACCTCTGGTTGGCCTCGCGCAAGGCGGATGCCGGCCACCTCGGTGCATTTCTCGTGTTGGACGTCGCGCTCCTCTCCGGCATGCTCTACCTCTCGGGAGGCCCGACCAACCCGTTCAGCATCATCTATGTCGTCTACATCGCGATGTCCGCGGTGATGCTCGCACCAAAGTGGACCTGGACGATCGCCGGACTCTCGATTGTCTCGTTCGCCACCTTGTTCATCGTTCACGTGCCGAGCGAGCACCTGGGCCATGCGGGCCACGGCGAGGGGTTCCAAACGCACCTGTACGGCATGTTCATCGCCCTGGTTCTCGCGGTAGCGCTGATCACGTATTTCGTGAGCCAGCTGTCCGTCGAGCTGCGAAGGCGCGAGCGCGCGCTTGCCGAGGCCGAAGAACGGACGCATCGCTGGGGAAAGCTGGCCTCGATCGCGACTTTGGCCGCCGGCGCAGCACACGAGCTTGGGACCCCGCTGGGCACCATCGCGGTCGCTGCCAAGGAGATGGAGCGGCATGCACGTACCCTTCCAGGCGCCGAAGCCCTCGTCGAGGATGCAGAGCTGATCCGTGAAGAGCTCGAGCGGTGCCGCCGGGTGCTCGATCGAATGGCCGCGGCAGGTGGCGAGCACGTGGGAGAGGCGCTGAGCTCGGTGTCGGTCGAGGCGATGTTTGAAGAGGTGCGTGCGCGACTGAGCTCGGAGCAGGCGAAACGCTGGGTTACGTCGACCGCGGTCGATACGATCGAAGCGCCGGAGACCGCGCTGGTGCAGTTGGTCGAGAATATCGCTCGCAATGGCTTCGACGCCTGCGATGCGGGGCGCGTCGCGCTGGACGTCCGTGAAATCGGTCGGGCGGTCGAGCTTTGCTTCGTCGACGAAGGTCACGGGATGGACGAGCAAGCGATGAGACGCGCCACCGAGCCCTTCTTCACAACCAAGAACACGGCCGACCGGATGGGCCTGGGCTTGTTCCTGGCGCGGACGCTCGTAGACTCACTCGGAGGCCGGCTTGCCATCGAGTCGGCAAGCGACCGAGGCACGACGATCCGCGTCCTGCTTCCTCGAGGCGAATGACCAACGCACCGGACGACGCAAGCCCCAAACCATCGGTCCTTTTGGTCGATGACGACGAGCGCCTCCGGTCGCGAATGGCTCGCGCGTTCGAGCAGCGCGGCTACGAAGCACAGCAAGCCGATGGTTACGATGGCGCTGTCGCAGTGGCCGAGCTCGAAAGCACCGAGTACGCCGTCGTAGATCTTCGAATGCCGGGGAAGTCCGGCTTGGACCTGGTGCGCGAGCTTCACCGGATCGATCCGGCGACCAAAATCGTCGTGCTGACCGGCTACGGGAGCATCGCCACCGCGCTCGAGGCGGTTCGGCTTGGCGCGACGCATTACCTAACCAAACCAGCGGATGTCGACGAGGTGATCGCCGCGTTTGGGCGAAGCGACACCCCGACGGACCCCGAAGCCGCGACGGCCGAAAGTGAGACTCCCGAAACGCCGTCCCTCGCGCGGGTCGAGTGGGAGCACATCCAGCGAGTGCTGACCGACTGCGGGGGAAACATCACCAAAGCGTCGGAAAGATTGGGCATTCACCGACGGTCCCTCCAGCGGAAGCTGTCCAAATTCCCGATGCCGCGCTGAGCGGCTGCGACGATTTGCCACATACAAGTCAGGTCCCTCCGTCCCTAAGCTGCGGGCGGTGAAGGCTTGTTGGGTGATCGCGGCGATGCTCGCGCCGTTTTCGATTGCGGTGGAAGCTTCTGCGTGCGGAACCTGCGGCGTCGGCGATCCAACGCTCACCATCGTGGGATTCGAGCAACCGAAAAGTCAGCGTGTCCGCACTTCGGGGACCATTCGCCATCGAAACGATCGAATCGGGCAAGCCCAGGTCGACGAGCTCAGGCTCACGGAGCAGCGCATGGAGCTTGCAGGCGCATACTCGCCGACCGACCGATGGACGCTGTCTCTGATGATGCCGCTCGTGCACCGACTGGTGAGCGCGGTCAATCTCGCAGAAGCAGACATCTGGGCTCCGGGAGATTTGGAGTTTCGGGCGCGGGCCGTCGTGTGGCGCGATCGCAACTTCGCACCACGGCATTTGGTGAGCCTGATCGGCGGCCTCGAGTTTCCGACGAGCTCGATCGAGCGCGACGCAGACGGCGTCCCCCTTCCGCTCGAATTTCAGGCGGGCACGGGCTCTTGGGACCCGATCGCCGGCGCTTCGTACACGATGTTCTCCGACCCCTGGTCGGTCTACGTCGCGTCGATCGGCATCTTTCCGACAAAGGGAACCGCGGATACCGATGTCGGCGCGAGCTTCAGGCAAACCGTGCTTGGCCAGTTTCAGCCCTGGCGCTTTCTCGCCTTTCAGCTGGGAGTCGAGTTCCGAATCGACCAGCCGGGCTACATCGCTGGCGTTCGCGACCCGAACACCGGCGGACACATCACGTACGGAACGTTTGGCTTGGTGGGATTGCCGCACGACAAGGTTCTGCTGCATTTCACCGCGGCCGTGCCGATGATCCAGCGGCTCGACGGAAACCACGTGGAAGGTCTCGCGCTCACAGCAGGGCTGGTCTATGAGATTTAGTCTCGTGATCGCAGCCATGCTGATGGGCCTGGCACTGCTGCCAAACTGCATGCGGGTGAGCGACGGCATCGAGGTCGACGTGGCCTACCAGCCTGCCGCGATGCCGGCTGCGGTTCGCACTGACCTCGGCTACCGGGTGCGGCTCGAGCGCGCGATGATCGCGGTCGGCAGGGTCGAGCTGATCCGTTGCGACAATTTTGTCCTGGATCTGTGGAAACTTGTCACGACTGCGAGGGCAAAAGCGCATGAGTTCTCGTCGCCGACGAGCCTAGGCGTCCCGCTCGTGATCGATCTCATGGAAAGCGCTGGAGTTCCGCTCTTTGCCGGAACCCTGCGGCCACCCCCAGGGCGCTACTGTGGGATTCGGGTTGTCGGGATGCCCGCTGACCAGGACGCGGAGGGATTGACCGACGAAAACCTGGATATGATGCAGAACAGCGTCGTCATCGCGGGTCGCGTCGAGGACGAGGCGGGCGAGGACCAGACCGCTCTCCTCGCCGAGATTTGGGAGATCCTGCCGTGCGAGATGCGGTTTGACCGCCCACTGGTGTTCGACGGACCGGTCGTCGAGAGCGTTTCCATCCAAATCGACCACACCGGCTGGTTCGATGGCATCGATTTTGCACTGCAGGACTCAACCGCAGTGCAACAACGGATAACCGAAAACGTACGGTCGTCGTTGCAGGCTGTCCTTCCCAGCGAGGAAGACGGGCTCTAAAGACCGCGGAGAAAGAAATGAAGAGACTAGGGACATTTGTGGCGCTCAGCGCCTTGGCTTTGGGCTGCGGCGACGAATCTAGCGCCACGACCACACCGCAGGATGTGGAGCTCAGCTTCGCAGCCGTCGTGGGCGACCAACCGTTTGTCTGCGGCAATACATACGACAACCTCGGCGCCAACGACACCTCACTCGTGCTCAGCGACTTCCGGTTCTATGTCCAAGAGGTCGAGTTGAAGAACGCGGCCGGCGCCTGGGTGCCGGTGGACCTCGAGGAAAATAGCTTCCAAAACAGCGGCGTCGCC
>CBESWY010000062.1:0-14016 GCA_965533395.1 uncultured Myxococcales bacterium | reverse complement strand
CCCCGCTTCATCTCCCGCCGCAGGACTTCCCCGGTGTGACTCCGCTTCCTCTTTGCAATCGTCTCCGGCGTCCCCTGCGCGACCACGCGCCCGCCGTGATTCCCGCCCTCTGGTCCGAGGTCGATGATCCAGTCCGCGGCCAGCATCACGTCGGGGTGGTGCTCGATGACCGCGACGGTGTCTCCCCGCTCGACCAGCCGATCGAGGACGCCGAGAAGGCGGTCGACGTCGTCGCGGTGAAGGCCGGTCGTCGGTTCGTCCATCACGTAGAGGGTCGGGCCCGCGTGGAGTCCGGCGGCGAGCTCCGAGACGAGCTTGATTCGCTGTGCTTCACCGCCGCTGAGGGTGTTCGAGGCCTGGCCGAGGTGGAGGTAGCCTAGGCCGAGCTCGTCGAGGAGCTCGAGGGGCTCGCGAACCTTCCTGACCGGCGAGAACACCTCGACCGCTTCGGAAACCTCGAGCTCGAGCAGCTCGCCTGCGTTGAGCCCCTGCCAGCGCACCGAGAGCGTCTCGGGCGTGAACCGCATCCCGTTGCAGGACTCGCAGGGCACGTCGACGTTGGGGAGGAAGGCCATCTCGACGTGGATGGCGCCCTGCCCTTTGCACTCGGGGCAGCGGCCTTCTTCGACGTTGAAGGAGAAACGGCTTGGGGTGTAGCCACGCGCGCGCGCTTCGGCGGTTCCTGCCAGGAGCTGGCGCACCGTGTTCCAGATTCCGATGTAGGTCGCGGGCACCGAACGCGGCGTGCGACCGATGGGGCTCTGGTCGATTTCAATTGCGCGTTTCAACGATGCAAAGCCCGTGATCTCGGCAAACTCGCCGGCCGGCACGTCGTTGACCATGCCAACGGCGTCGCGGGTGGCGCGGAGCAAGACCTCCCGAACCAGTGAGCTCTTTCCCGAGCCGCTCACGCCGGTAATGGCGACGAATCGCTCGAGGGGAAATCGAACGTCCACGCCGTCGAGGTTGTGGTGATGCACCCCTTGGAGCTCCAGCCAAGAAACGTCTCGGGTCGGACGCCGACGGCTGGGCACCTTCGTCGGCCGCTCGAGGGCAGCCGCTGTGACCGAGCCCTTCATCTTTCGCAGCGTGCCCTGAGAGACGATGCGCCCGCCGTGCTTTCCGCCTCCTGGTCCGACGTCGATGACGTGGTCGGCCGCGCGGATGGTGTCGGCGTCGTGCTCGACGACCAGCACCGAGTTGCCCCGGTCCACCAAGCCTCGAAGCGCGCCGAGCAGGCGTCCGGTGTCGCGCGGGTGAAGCCCGATCGTCGGTTCGTCGAGCACATAGAGCACGCCGGTCAGGCCGCTTCCGAGCTGAGCCGCCAGGCGCACCCGCTGCATCTCGCCGCCGCTCAGCGTGTTGGCCGCACGGCCGAGGCCCAAGTAGCCGAGGCCCACCTCTTCGAGAAACGAAAGACGGCGGCGCGCCTCATGGAGCGGAGTCTTTGCGATGGTCGCGTCGCGGCTCTGGAGCTCGATACCTTTCAGTGTTTCGATCGCCTCGGAGACGCTCTGATCAAAGAGCTCGGTGATCGACATCTCGTCGACGGTCACGCCGCGTGCCAACGGCGAAAGGCGGGTCTGGTCGCACTGGTCGCAGAGGCGCCTCTCGACGGCCCGTTTCTTCCGACGTCCGCGCCGGCTCTTCTCGACGATCTCCCCGCGCCCCTCGCATGCAGAGCACTGGCCCTGCCGTGTGTTGAACGAGAAGAAACGGGGATCGAGCTCCGGGTAGCCGACGCCGCAGCTCGGACAGGCCCGCTTGCTCGAAAGCTGCACCTCGTTTTTGCCCGCGAGGGCCCAGGCGGCGCCGTCGCCCAGCTTCAGCGCCTTCTCGAGCAGCTCGAGCACGGCGCCGCTCTTGGCCTGTGCACGTCCGACGACCAACTCGACATCGTGCTCTGTGTAGCGGTCGAGCTTCATGCCGGCTTGGAGCTTTCGGATTTCGCCATCGATTCGCGCCTCGGTGAAGCCGTCTTTCATGGCTTTTCTGAACAGCTCGCGATGGATGCCCTTCCGACCGCGTACGACCGGCGCCAGCAGGGTCACTTTCTTCGCGCCGAACCGGCGCTTCAGGTCGCCCGCCAGCTGGGAAGCCGGCCGCGCCGTGATCGGCACGTCGCAATCCACGCAATGGAGAACGCCGATTCGCGCCCAAATCAAACGCAAGTAGTGGGAGACCTCGGTCACGGTGGCGACCGTCGAGTTGGCCCCGGCGCGTGTCATCCGCTGTTCGAGTGACACGCTGGGCGGCACGCCGACGACCTGATCGACCGCGGGCCGCGGGAGCTGGGGCATGTATTGACGCGCGTAGGGCGAAAGCGTTTCGAGGTAGCGGCGCTGCCCTTCAGCGAAAAGCACGTCGAACGCCAAGGTGCTCTTTCCGCTGCCGCTCGGTCCGGTGAGCACGACCAGCTCGTCGCGAGGGATGTGCACCGTCACGTTCTTCAAGTTGTGCTCACGCGCTCCGGCAATTCGGATCTCGCGGAGCGGCGGGCTCTTTGGAGCGGCCTTTTTGCGCCGGCGTTTGCGCGCGCTCTTGGGTTCAGTCCCGAGGGCGCGAGCGAGATAGGGCGCAGTCTGCGACGACTTCTTCCTCGCCACCTGCTCGGGCGTGCCCTTTGCGACGAGCTTGCCGCCTTCGCTCCCGGCGCCCGGCCCGAGGTCGATGACGTGGTCGGCGTGCGCGGCGACCTCCATGTCGTGTTCGACGACGATCACCGTGTCGCCGCGCTCCACCAGGTCGTCGAGGACCTTCATGAGTGGCGCGACATCGTTGGCGTGCAGGCCTGCCGTCGGCTCGTCGAAGACCAAGAGCGAGCCTGGCGACGCCCTGAGGAGGGCTTCGGCCAGCTTGAGGCGCTGCGCCTCGCCGCCAGACAAGGTGTTGAGCGGCTGTCCTAGGCGCAGGTAGCCCAGGCCCACGTCGAGCAGCGGCCGAAGCGCCCGGCTGATCAGGGCGTCGTCCGCGAAGTGCTGGGCCGCCTGTCGAGCGGTGAGCTCGAGCACCCCGGCGATGTCGAGGCCCATGTACCGGACGTCGAGGACTGGACCCACGAACCGGCGCCCCTGGCACTCCGGACAGCTGAACACCACGTCGGCCAGGAACTGCATCTCGACGGTCTCGGCGCCGTCGCCCCGGCAGGCTTCGCAGCGACCGCCCGTCACGTTGAAGGAGAAGAATCCGGGCTTGTACCCACGCTCCTTGGACAGCGGCCGCTGGGCAAAACGCGTTCTAAACACGTCCCAAATCTTCAAATATGTCGCTGCGTTTCCTCTCGAAGTTCGCCCGAGTGGAGCTTGGTCGACCCCAACGACCCCGTGGAGGGCCGCGAAGCCGATGATGCTGGTGTGATCGAGCGGCGCGCCGTCGGACTTGAGGCCGAGCTTGCGCTGGATGGCTGGCAGCAGGGTCTCGAGAACCAAGCTGCTCTTCCCCGAGCCGCTCACGCCGGTGACGCAGGTCATGACCCCACGCGGGAAGGCCGCGTCCACCGAGCGAAGGTTGTGCCCGGACGCACCTTTGAGCTCGATCCAGCCTGCGGCCTTGCGCCGAGGTCGCTTCACCCGACCGTTGGATTGAAGCGCCGCGCCTGTGGCCGTCTTGGCGCCGCGAAGCTCGTCGGGCGTGCCGTCGAAGACGATTTGTCCGCCGTTCTCGCCGGCGCCGGGGCCGAGCTCGATCACGCGGTCGGCGCCTAGAATCATCTCCCGGTCGTGCTCCACGACGACAGCGACGTTTTCATCCTTCGACAGGGCGCGAACGACGCCCAGAAGCCGCTCCACGTCTCGCGGATGCAAGCCGACGGTGGGCTCATCGAGGACGAACATCGCGCCGTTGAGCGTCGCGCCGAGCGCGCTGGTGAGCGCGACGCGTTGGGTCTCACCGCCAGAGAGCGTTCGCGAGGTGCGGTCCAAGGAAAGGTAGCCGAGCCCGACGTCGTGGAGGGCTCGAAGCCGACCAATCGCTTCGCGCCAAAGCAGGCCAGCGCCGGCGTCTCCGGTGAACCGGGCCTCCTGCTTTTCCAGAAACGCAAGCGCATTCGATGCGGGCAGCGCGTAGAGCTCCGGTACGCTCAACCCGTCGATGTGCCATGCGAGTGCTTCGGGCCTCAGGCGGGTGCCATGGCAATCCTCGCAGGTTTCGTATTTTCGGTAGCGCGAGAGGAAGACCCGCACGTGCATCTTGTACGCGCGGGATTCCATCCACTTGAACCAGCTGCGAATCCCCCACCAGCCCTTGGGGTAGCCGACATCGTCGCCTTCGATGAGCCAGTCGAGCTGTGCCGGCGTCCAATGACGAAGCGGCTTGCCGAGCGGAATGCCTGCTTTCTTGGCGTTCTTCTTCAGCTCGCGGCGCTCCCAGGTCGTCGCTTTGCCTTGCCAGGCCCGAATCGCACCTTCGTCGGGTGACAGCTCGTAGTCCGGGATCACGCGGTCGAGGTCGATCTCGATCGTCCGTCCGAACCCACGGCATGTCTCGCATGCACCGATAGGGCTGTTGAAGCTGAAGAGCCCCGGTGTTGCGCGCCTGAAAGAACGATCGCAGCCGGGGCAGTGAAGGCCTTCGGAGAAGCCAAGCTCTTTCCCTTCCGCCGTCCAGACGGTGGCTCGGCCGGCGCCTCGGCGCATCGCGTCTTCGAGGGCTTCGACGAGTCGCGCTTGGTCCTTTGGCCGCGCGACGGTACGATCGGCGATGACATCGAGGTGCGTGCTCCGGCCGTTGGTGACCTCGCTTGGCGGCACGCCGTCGAGGTCGCGGACCTTGCCCCCGACCCGAACGCGTCGGTACCCGTCGCGCACCAAGGCTTCGCGGACGCCTATGAAGTGCTCGGCATCCGCGACCGCAACCGGATAGGTCACCAGGATCTTCTCGCCTGCAAGCTCGGTCATGACGCTTTGGGCAGCGCGCGTTGGAGCATCCCGGTGCACCAGCTCACCGCAGCCCGGGCAGTGAAGCGCGGCCGCATGCGCCCAGAGATGCTTCGCGTAGTCGGCGATTTCGGTCATCGTGCCCACCGTCGAGCGGCTCGTCCGAACGGGCGCCTGGCGATCGACGGCGATTCCGACCGGGACCGGATCGAGCTCGTCGACCGGCGGCCGGGAGAGTCGTTCTAGGAATTGCCTCGCGTAGGCGCTGAAGCTTTCGACGTAGCGACGCTGTCCCTCGGCGTAAAGCGTCTTGAACGCCAGCGATGACTTCCCCGCGCCCGATGGTCCCACGATGGCCAGGTACGTCCCCGGTTCGATATCGAGATCGATCGAGCGGAGATTGTTGGTGCGCGCGCCGCGTAGCCTGATGGGCTGCATGACCTAGCGCCGCCCCCAGCGCCTTCGGAGGACCCACGTGGCTCCGAGGAGTACGACCGTCAGCGAGATGTACCAAGGATTGGAGAGCGGCTGCTTCGACGTCAGGCCGGCAGCGCGGCGGCTGGTCGCCGCCAACTCCGACAGAGGAGGCACGTCTTCGATGCCGAGGAACAGTCGCCCGCCGGTCTTCTTTGCGAGCGCTTCGAGCTCGGCAGGCGAGACCTCGAGCTCGGCGAGCTCATCACCGCTCTGTTCAACGATGAACACCTCGCGCGCAACGTCCTTGTTCTCCACCGAGGCGACTACCTCGTACGCCCCGGGCTCGGACGGCGCGCGCACGGTGGCCTGTAGCAGCCCGTCCTCATCGGTTTCGACGACCGCAACGGCTTCGTCTTGCGCTGCGGGCTGAAACTGGAGCTCGACTCGCGTCCTGTCCATCGGCCGATATTTTTGATCGCGAAGCTTTCCGGAGATGATGAGCTCGCCACCCAGCCCATAGCGTTCCCGGTCAGTCGAGATTCTCGCCGGTTCGAGCAGCGGATCGTGGGTGAGCCAGCGAATCATCCGATCCCAAAAGAGCTCGTATTCGTCGGAGCCAACGGTGCTGTCGTCTGCGGCAAAGCGCCAGCGCCAGGACGCATCGGCCGTCATTGCCGCGACCCGCCCCCGGCCCGATTCGCCAACGACGAGGATCGGAAGCCTAGCGCCCCCCTGCAGGCGCGCCCGCGGATGTCGGAGCAAAACCTGCGCACCCTCTTTGACCCCGCTCACCATGTTGGCGCCGTACAAGGCCGGAAGCGCCCTCCAAGTCTTCCGCGTCAACGCCGGGTCCGGGCCCAGGGCGACGATCGGATGCCGCGCAAGCGCCCTGCTGACCTCCGCCCGATAGCTTCCCTGGAGTACGCCGGGCGCGCCAAGCTTGACCGGCAAAATCTGTTCAATGGCCGTGCCGGCGTAGCGGCCTTCCGCGAAGGAGCGGTCACCGCCGATCATCAGGAACGAGCCGCCGCGCTGCACGTACTCTTTGATGCGGGGCAAGTAGGACTGCATTTCGTACGGCGCGTAGTCGAAGTTCTGAAAGATGACGACATCGAAGCTGCCCAGGTGTTCGCGAAACAGCTCGTCGGTCGGAAAAGGAATCAGGGCCAGCTCGTCGGTCGGCGCGGCGGTCAGGTCCGCCGCAGCTCGCAGGATGAAGAACGACACGAGGTCGACGGAGCCGTCGCGCTTCAGGAAATCGCGAAGGAAGCGCACGTCCCAGCTCGGTCGCCCGGCGACCAGCAGTGCGCGAAGCCGCTCCCTGCCCACGCGCAGAAGCGCCGCGCGATCGTTGTTCTGGGGCACCTCGTCGTTTGAAGCCGCCGGAATCAACAGCCGATAGAGCGAGCGCCCGGTCCGTTGAGGCGTCACCTCGAAGGTCAAAGTGCCGCGGCCGTCCTGGTCGAGCTCTGCGATGATTTCCTGTTCGAGACGGCTCTCGTGCCAGAGCTGCACGCGAAGCTCGGCACTTCGCAGTTCACCGACGGCACGCACATCCGCCCGGATGATCGCGGGCACGCCGACGTAAGCGGTCGTATCTGCGCGCAGCGATACGATGGCCTGGTCATCGAGCGGATCGTCCCCACCCACCACGACACTGTGAACCACGGGCGGGCTCTGGCCGAGCGCAATGGTCCCCGCGCGGAAGCTCGCGTCGGCCCCATCGGTGATCAGGATGACGGAGCCGATCTCTCGATCGACGCCCTTCCCCAGCACGTAGTTGAGCGCGTTGCGAATTCGGGTCTCGTCGTCAGCCGGCTCGTAGCGTTCGGCGAGGCCATCCCAAACGGCCGCACGTACGCTGGACCCAAAGAGATAAACGACCGGGCTGACGCGGTCGTCATCCTGCCAGTCACCGATCAGCGCCTTCACCTCGTCGCGCCGCGGCCCCTCTTTGCCCGAGAGCGTCATGCTTCGAGAATTGTCGAGAACGATGGCCGTGCCACCAGCGACGTCTTCGAAGGTTTCACGCACGAGGGTGACCTGAAGGGCGAGCAGGTAGACCGCCAGGATGCCCAAGGCACCGAGCGCGCCCAGCGTGAATTTCCTCCTTCGGTCGCTCTCTCCGCGAATCGACCGCAGCTCGACGAGCCAGAGCGCAAACAGCGCAAGCCCGAGCACCAAGGCCGTCGTGTTCCCTCCCCAAATTCCGATCTGCCACTGCCAGTCCGTCACGCGAAAACCTCAGCGGCCCGAGCCACGGCGACGCATGATGAACGGCGCATGCACCTGGTCGTCTTTGTAATCGGTGCAGAGCGCGTAGATCACCAAGTTCACACCGAGTCGGATCGCTTGCTCGCGCTGCCGCTCGCCACCGGGAACGACGGCCTGGCTCCATGCTCCGAGCTTGTCACGCTGAAGCGCTCCGCCGAGGTCGTGACGCGAATACACGATCGCGATGCGATCCCCGTAGGTGATGCCCTCTAGGAACGAAGGCCCCTGAACGCGACCGATCGGCCTTGCGAGGAGATAGAACGATCGATAAATCGTGTGATCCTCGGAAATCGGTTTCAACGGGAGCGCCGGAAACGCGCGAAGGAGCTCGCGACGTAGGGCGCGATCAAATGCCTCGCCTCCTGCCGTCGCATCGTCGATCAAAACGAAGCCGCCGCGATGGATGTACTTACGAAGCCCTTCGATCGCATCTTCGCTCAGCGGCGGAAAGTCCTCACTCCCCCGCCAGTACACGAAGGGGCTTCGATAGAGCGACGCCTTGTCGAGCCTCGCTCGTCCGGGCTCGAGGATGGGCTCGACGCTCGATCGCTTGCGTACTTCCCACGCGAGACGCTCGGTCACGCTTTGAGCGCCAGCCACGCCCTCGCCGAGGTCGAGCGAGACGATTTCCACATCGGTCGCATCCCCGAACGCAGCAGCCCGTCCCGACGGAGACACTGAAAGGCAGGCCAGTACCAACAGAAGGCGACCCGACTGCACCCCAAAGATGGCCCGCATGATCAGAGGAGTACCAACCATGCGTCAAAGCGCAAGCCGGGTTGACCTGGACGCGGTTCGCTACGAGAGTGCCGCCGTGTCGAAGGGGCCAGCTCGCGCTTGCGCCGCGGTCGCGTTGCTCGCGATGGGATTCGGTTGCGAAGACAACGGTCTAGCCACCAATTCGTTTTTGCCGGCGGCGAAGTCGACGACTGCGCCCGCGGTTCTTTCGCGGACACGTCCTCTCATGAGCACCGTGTTCCAAATTCAGGTCGACTCGCCACCACCGAACGCCGAGAGCGTGATTCGTCAAGCGTTTGAAGAGATCGAACGATTGGAAACCGTTCTGTCCGAATGGCGCAACGACAGCGACGTCTCCAAGGTGAACAGGCTCGCCGGAAAGAAATCGGTCAAAGTCGGCTCCGATACCCTGCGAGTCGTCGATGCGGGTATGGATGTGTCGACATGGTCGCGCGGCGCGTTTGATCTCTCCTGGGCAGCGCTCTGGGGCCTCTACGATTTTCGTCCGGACTCGATCAAGATCCCGACCACGCAGGAGATCAAGCAGCGCATCGCTTTGATCAACTACAAGAACATTCGGGTCAGCAAGAAGTACCAAACGGTGTTCTTGAAGAAGCGCGGGATGGCCATCGGGACGGGCGGCATCGCGAAGGGTTACGCGCTCGATCACGCCGGTGCGATTCTCCGAGGCGCCGGCATCGACAACTACATGATCTTTGGAGGCGGCCAGGTGCAGGTACACGGCAAGCGTGACGGCCGCCCCTGGCGTGTCGGCATCCAGCACCCCCGCGAAACAGGCAGCTATTTCGCGGCCCTAGAGTCGACCGGGGCCTCGTTTTCGACCTCGGGGGACTACGAGAACGCCGTATTCGATGGCGCCGGCAAACGCTGGCACCACATCATCGACACCAAGACCGGGCTCCCCGGAGACAAGTCTCTGTCCGTGACCATCATGACGTCGGAGGGCATCTATGCCGACGCCCTCAGTACGGCTGCATTCCTGCTGGGACCACAGAAGGCCCTCAAGATGCTCAGCCGTATCGCCTACCCCGCCGAAGCGGTCATCGTCGGCGTCGACTGCAAGGTCTACATGAGCCCGAAGGCCAAGAAGCGGATCCGGATGAATGTGGATCTCGTCGACGGCCGGCTGCCGAACTGCAAGCCCTAGCCTCGCTCGTCCATTGGCACGAACGCTCGATCGGCTTCGCCAACCCAAATCTGAGTGGGACGAAAGATGCGATTTCCTTCGAGCTGTTCGAGCAAGTGGGCAAGCCATCCGGCCACGCGCGAAATTGCGAAGATCGGCGTGAACAGATCGGTCGGGATTCCGAGCTTCTGATAGACCATGCCGCTGTAGAAGTCGACGTTGGGGTAGATTCCCTTGCCTCCGACCAGCTCGGCCATCTGGGTTTCGAGCTCGAGGGCGACGTCGTACTCCGGCGTGTTTCCAAACTTTGCGAAGAGCTGGGTCGCGAGCCCTTGAAGAATCGTCGCGCGCGGGTCTTTGACTTTGTAAACGCGGTGACCGAAGCCCATCACCTTCTCTTTGCGTGCCAGCCGATCCTCGGCCCAGCGGCGCACGCCGTTGGGAGAACGGTCGTCGATGCCATCCAGGGTCGAGAGCACCTGCTCGTTGGCGCCGCCGTGCAGCGGGCCGGCCAGGCTCCCGATCGCCGACGCGACGACCGCATAGGGGTCGGTGAGCGTCGACCCCGTCACCCGAGCCGTGAACGTGGACGCGTTCATCGAATGCTCGGCATGGAGAATCAAAGCCACATCGAACACTTTTACGGCAAGGCTCGTCGGTACTTTGCCTTCGAGCATGTAGAGGAAGTTGGCCGCGTGACCGAGCTCGGTGCTCGGCTTGATCGGGTCGTCTCCTTTTCGAATCCGATCCCAAGCGGCGACGATGGTCGGGACCTTGGCTAGCAGGCGGATCACACTGAGCCGGAGGAACTCGGGGTCTGAAATGTGGTCGCCCTTGTAGAACATTCCCATCGCAGCGACGGCCGCGGTCAATGCATCCATGGGCTGGCCGCTTTCCGGCAGTGTCTTCAGCAGATCGATGATACGGAACTTGAGGCCCCGCTCCGCGATCATCTGATCGCGGAACTCATCGAGCTGGGCCGAGGTCGGCAAGCGCCCAAAAACGAGCAAGTAGGCGACCTCTTCATACGAACAGCGCTCCGCGAGCACCTCGATCGGGTAGCCTCGGTATTGGAGCTTTCCGACGGAGCCGTCGATCAAACAGATGCTGCTGCGGGCAGCCGGAACGCCGGCCAGCCCTGGGATGTATTCTTGCACTTCCGTCATCCTCTCGACTTATGGGCTCAAAGGCCCGGCGGCAACCTAGTCGTTCACCCAAGCGGCGCAAGCCGATGCGAAAAGCCTTGCAAACGCTGGTCGTGGGGCGCCGAGGATCAGATCTGCGGCCTCCTCCAGCACCTCCGCGCGACGGCGTGCTTCGGCCGAAGCCGGCGCGCCGCGAATCACGATGCGGAGATCAGGGTTTGCGTCGCTGCTCTGCTCGAGGAGCGTCGCCCCGGCTTTGGAGAGCATCTCCGAGAAGCGTCGGCTCGGCGTGCCATCTTCGGTGTCGAGGATCGACACCAGTCGGTCTCCGATGCGCAGCAGACGGGGCTTCCAAACCGGCGGGTCCCTTTGTTCATCGACCACGCGCAGCGAACGCTTCAACCGCGCTCGACCTCATGGCCGTCGGCTTCCCAATGGAGAAATCCCCCGGAGAGGAAGCCGACCTGCACGCCATCGGCCTGCAATTTCGCTCCCCATTCCTTAGCCTCTTCGCTTCGGCCGTAAAGCACACGAACGCGACCGTCGAATGGCTGCAGCTCCTCTGCGCGGCCGGCCAGCTCGTTCGCTGGAATGTGGATCGCCGAGGGGATCCGGTAGCGCCCATAGGAAGCTGCATCGCGGATATCCACGGGCACCGCTTTCCCCTCCGCGATCCACGTCGCGAGCTCATCGGAACGCACCTCGGCCGCCGACCGAGGCATCACCGGCTCGAGCAGACGGAGCAGACCGGGCTTGTCGAGCACGCCGACGTGTTGCTGCGCCACCTTGCCCTGAGCGATGACGAGCAGCATTGGAATCGACTGGGCACGGAAGGTCTGTGCGACCATGGGGTTGCTATCGACGTCGACGTTGACGACCTTGATCTTTCCAGCAAGCTCCTCGGCGACCTGCGCCACAATCGGTGCAAGCTGCTTGCACGGCTGACACCAATCCGCGTAGAGATCCACGAGCACCGGGAGCTCCGAGCGAAGAACCTCGGCTTCAAAAGTTGCGTCTGTGACCGCCTGAACTGCCATTTCAGTATCCCCTGTCTCGTTCGTTCGATTCTGTCACGATCGCCACGCCTGCGCTCGTTCCGAGACGGTTCGCGCCCGCCGCGATCATTTTTTCGGCGGTCTTGACGTCGCGAATTCCGCCCGACGCCTTTACGCCAAAATCGGGACCGACCGCTGCGCGCAGCAGCCTCAGGTCGCCCTCGGTGGCGCCTCCCGCTCCAAACCCCGTCGAGGTCTTGACGAAGGTCGCTCCCGCGCTGCGGCTCCACTGGGCGCCTCGCCGCTTCTCGTCGTCGCTGAGCAGACAGGTTTCGAGGATGACCTTGACCGAGGCGCCCCCCGCGGCGTCGACCACTCTCCTAATATCGTCCATGAAAGGCTCACTCAGGCCTTCCTTGAGCGCGGAGATCTGGCAGACCATGTCGATTTCGCTCGCCCCATCGGCCACCGCCTGGGCGGCCTCGGCGGACTTGGCGGCCGGGCTGCTCGCCCCGAGCGGGAACCCGACGGTCGCGGCAATGGGGACCTGGCGGTCCGCCAGCAGTGAGGTACAAAGCGCCACGTGGGTCGAGTTGACACAGACGGCTGCAAAGCTGTGGCGGACAGCCTCATTGCACAGGCGAACGAAATCCGGCCGAATCGCGTCCGGTCGCAAGAGCGTGTGGTCGATGAGCGCAGCCAGGTCCGGACGCATGATCCCTGTTTTCTTAGCAACGAATCGGGGCTGCGACCAATCACGCACGCCTCCGAGCCTGGGGGGCTTCTTTACTGATGGACGTTACCTGCGAGCGCTGCGGCACTGAATACGAATTTGACGAAACGCTGCTTTCCGGACGCGGAACCAGCGTGAAATGCACCAATTGTGGACACGTTTTCAAGGTGTACCCGACGGCTGGGGCGGATGCCGACCGCACGACCAGTGTCTGGCGTCTCAAGCTGGCAGACGAATCGATCGACATGATCGACTCGCTTCGGGAGCTTCAACGACGCATCAGCTCCGGCGAGCTAACGCCCCAGAACGAGATTGCGCGGGGCGACGAGACCTGGAAACCCCTGGGGTCCATCCCCGAGCTCGAGACTTTTTTTGAGGCCGCCGGCGTGAAGGTCTCCGCTCCGCCCGTCAAAACCTCGAAAGAATCGAGCTTACCCCCTGGGAGACGGCCTCGGCAGCCAACTTTGCTCGGTGTCATGCCGGCAGAGAAAATGACGTCCGTCGACGCGGCGCCGGCGGGGATCGCCTCCGCGCCCCTCTTCGAAGCCCTAGGCGAGGCTGCGCCCGAGCCTGAGAGCGGGACCGAGAACGAGCCCTTGGACGACACGGGAGCGAAACGCGCCTCAGTGCCCGCATCGGATCCTGGAGCTGTGGCGAGGATGCCCGGGTCGTCCCCCTATTCGTCCGATTCCTGGGCGGACGCTGCGGCAGACACGGCCCAGGCGCCGGTGGTTCCTGGCTCGCCGTCGCCCAGCGCCGGAGTGGAGGAGGCCGAGTTCGAGGAGCAGCCGCTTTCCGTGGGGCGTCCGAGCACGCCGCCCCCGGCATACTATGACGATGATGACGACATTCCGGCCCTGCCCGGGCGGGGCAGCTCCCCGGTGCGTTGGCTGATGCTCATCGTTTTGGTAGGAGGCCTCGCTCTGATGTTCGCGCAGTGGCCCCGCGTGGCGCAACTGCTCGGGATTGCAGGCGACCCCGCCCTCATCGCGGCGAGCGCTGCAGACGGCGACGCGAGCATCTTCGAAGGGCATCCGGAAGCCTATGCGAGCGCGATTGAAGCCTACGGCCACGCGATCGAATCGGGCGGGGATCGCGATCCGGAGATTCTTTCGAAGCTTTCCCATGCGTACGCCCTCGTCGCCCAGGCTCAAATCGACGATGGCGCCACGCCCTCCAGCATCGATACACTGACGACCGCCGCACGGATGACCGCGGAGAGCGCGACGGAGCTCGACCCGCGCGACTTGGACGCACGACTCGCCGAGGCCGACGCGCTCCGACTCACCGGAGACGTCCCCCAGGCGCGTCGCGTGTTGGAAGAAGTCCGGTCGATGTCGTTTAGCCGCACTGCGGAGTTCTTTCGAATCGACGCGCTTCTGACCACCGCCGAGGCGGGGGGTGACATGCAGGCCGCCCTGCGAAGCGCCCGGCAGGCCGTCGAGCTTGCGCCCGATGGTATTCCGTACCTCTTGCTCCTGGCTCGTGCGCAGCGCGCCGCGGGCGAGGACGCCGCAGCGAGGGAGCAATTGGCGACGATCTTGGCGGATCGTCCAGCGCACCCGACCGCAACGAAGCTGCTCGCCGAGCTCGACGCCGCACAGGCCGCCGAGCCGCTGCTGGACGCAGGAGTCGAGGTCGACGCAGGAACACTGGCCGACGGTGGGAGCGGGACCGGGTCCGGGGCAGATAC
>CBESWY010000061.1:0-14054 GCA_965533395.1 uncultured Myxococcales bacterium | reverse complement strand
GTGCACGCCACGAACCTCTTTTTGCACCACTGCTTCCAGACCTACCTCGATGAAGCCGAGCTTTGCTGCGGCGCCCGCGAACGTCGCGCCGACCGGCTGCGCTTGCAGGACACAGCCTGGCACTTCTATCGCAAGAACAACATGGTCATGATGCTGTGGCTCGACCTCCGAGCGCGCCTCCTCGGCCTCGACCCTTCGAAATACACGCGCGAGATTCGTCGTTGGGGCTATCTTCTGGCGTCGTTTCAAATCTTCGACGACCTCAAGGACATCGCCCTCGACCTCGGACAGCAGCCGAGCTACCCGCTGCAGATCGCGGCCAACGACTTCCCGGCCGAGTTCGTCTGGCTCGACAAGCAGTTTGGAAGACGGCGCGCACCCATTTCGCGCGACGAAGTGCCCGAGGTCAATCTTCGGGCAAGCGGGACCGTTCAACAGTGCATGCGCTGGAGCCGGCTCATCGCGCTCGCTCACTTCGACAACGCCCTGCTCTACGCCTGGGACCAGCGCTGGCGAAAGAGTTGGACCCGCCGCCGCAGCTCGTTGAATCCGCGCGGCAACAAAATGCGCCGGGCTCGAGGGCACGCGGTCGATCGTCTCGTCCGCGCGCTGGTGGCCACGCGCGGCATCGACGAAACCTGCTCGGTCGGCGAAGAGCAGCTCGCGTTCGCGCTCGATGCAAGCGCCTACGAGGGCTCGTGGCAGATCTACCTTGCGCTGTTTCCGAACATCCGCGCCATGTATCGCTTTGCAACGCTTCGAATGTGGATGAGCGCGGAAGAGAAGGCGCGCGCCGCCAGGCAGCTCCTGCGCCGCTACCCCCGCGCGCGAGCGAACGCGCTAGTCTGCCTCGCCGATGCTGATGTCGACCATCAGGTCAGCGGCGATCGCCTCGAGGCTTTCTCGAAGCTGATCGAGGTCTAGCCCCTTCGGCGCGCGAAGCCGGGCCATCGCCTTGAACAGGGTGCCGCCCGACCAGGGGGCGCCCTCGCATTCCGTGTTGAGCTCGTCGACGTTGACCCCGCGCGCTGCCAGCGCCTCGGAAATCTTGTGGACGATGCCAGGCCGGTCACTGCCAACGAGCTCGAGGACGATGAGATGCCCCTCCTCGGCGGTTTCCTCGAAGCCGCGCTCGACCACCACACGAAGTCCACCCGCCCGGAGCGTCTCGAGCGCCCCGGACAGCGCGTCGGCCTGCGCCGCTGGCACGCTCACCCGAAGAATGCCGGCAAACTCGCCCGCCAACCGGGACATCCGGCTCTCCACCCAGCTCCCCCCGTGCTCCTCCACCACAGCCGACACCGACTCAACCAGCCCAGGCCGATCCTTCCCAATCACGGTAACGACAAGCGACTCCATAGGGGACACGCTCCATACCCGTAATCACCCGACATTCCAAGGCTTTTCAGGCAAAGATCGCAGCGCCTAGCCGGGGGCGCTGCGATCTTTGCCGGAGAAGCGACTAGATCTCGGGCAGTTAGGACCGTAGAGCGTGTCCCCATGTTCGCGAAGCGCACACGAGAGGTGGAGCCGTTCCTGGCGATGGAGGTGATGGAGCGGGGAATGGCGATGGCGCGCGCGGGGACGTCGATCGTTCAGCTCGGGGTTGGGGAGCCGAACTTCGATGCGCCGCCGGCTGCGGTTCAAGCAGCCGTCGACTCCTTGGTGTCGGGCGAAACGCACTACACCGACAGCCGTGGCTTGTTCGTTCTGCGCGAAGCGATCGCGCAAGATTGCCAAACGCGTCGCGGGGTCGCAGTAAACCCCGATCACGTCATCGTCACCAGCGGCACCTCGCCCGCGATTCTCCTTTGCCTGAACCTCTTGGTCGACCCGGGCGACGAGGTGATTCTCGCAACGCCACACTACCCTTGCTACCCAAACATGATCTCGGTCTGCGGCGGCACGCCGGTGCTCGTACCAACCGGCCCGGAGGACGGCTTCGTGATGGATGTCGCCAAAGTCCGGGCCGCCATCACGCCGAGGACGCGCGCAATCTTCCTCGCGTCGCCCGCCAATCCAACCGGCGCCGTCCAGCCACGCGAAGTCGTCCAAGAGCTGAGCGCGCTCGGCATCCCCATCCTCTCCGACGAAATCTACGATGGTCTCACCTATGACGGCGCCCAGGTCGCCTCGCCGCTCGGCTTCACCGACGACTGCTACGTGCTCGATGGCTTTTCCAAGCGCTACGCGATGACAGGCTTCCGCCTCGGCTACCTCATCGCCCCCGAAAACGCGATGAGGCCGCTGCAAAGCTTGATGCAGAGCTTCTTCATCTCCACTTCGCAGTTCGTGCAGCAAGCCGGGATCGCCGCGTTGGCGCACGGCGCCGAGCACGTCGAACACATGCGCCAGCAGTACGCGATTCGACGGCGCATCCTGATCGACGGCCTTCGAGAGATGGGCCTTTCCATCCCGATCGATCCCCCGGGGGCGTTCTACGTTCTCGTCGACATGCGCCACTTCGGCCGCGACTCGTTGACCTTGGCCTTCGACATCCTCGAAAAGGCGCACGTGGCGCTGGGCCCGGGTCGCGATTTCGGAGAAGCCGCAGAGGGCTTCGTTCGGTTCAGCTTCGCCACGTCGCAGGAGCAGATCGAAGAAGGCTTGCGTCGCTTGGCGCGCGCCGTCCCCGAGCTCTGAGCGTCACCCGTCCCCGCCCAGAATCTCGATCAGCGCCGCCTCGTCGAGCACTGCGACGCCCAGCGTCTGCGCCTTCTCGAACTTGCTGCCCGGGTCCTCGCCCGCGACGACGTAGTCGGTCTTCTTCGATACCGACCCAGACACCTTACCGCCGGCAGCCTTGATGCGCTTGGTAGCCTCGGTCCGTTTGAGCGTCGGCAAAGTGCCGGTCAGCACGAACGTCTTTCCGGCCACGGCCTCGACCGCGCGCATGTCTGCGGCTTTCACGGCGAGGTACACGCCCACCTCGGCCAGGCCGCCAAACACCTTTTGGACCGCCGGCGAATCGAGCTCGTGGAAAATGCTGTCCGCCGACTTGCGCGCGAGGCCTTCGATGGCGCCACGTTCGGTCGATTTCGCCGGCGCCACCGTTTCAATCGCGTCCTCATCCTCGGCCACGTATCGCCCGGCAAACTCCAAGAGCGCGTCGGCTGTCTTGAAGTACGCCGCCAGGTCCTCGGCCATGGTCTGGCCCACGTGTCGAATCGCCAGGCCATGGAGCACGCGCGCAAGCCCTCGCTGCTTGGCGTCCTCGAGGCCCGCCTTCACCCGCTCTGCGCTCTTTTGCCCCATGCGGTCGAGCCCTGCGAGCGCATCCACGTCGAGGCCAAACAAATCATCGGGCGAACGCACGCCCAGCTTGTCGACGACCTGATCGACGAGAACCTCGCCCATCCCGTCGATGTCCATGGCGCCCCGACTCGCAAAGTGGCGCAAGCGCTCGCGAACCTGGTCCGGGCAGGCCGGGTTCGGACAGTAAACGAAAATCTCTTCGCTCACCGCCTCGGTCCCGCAGGTCGGGCACGCCGCAGGCGGCACGAAACGCCTTGCCCCGCGCTTGCGCTTGCTCTTGTCGACCTCGACGACCTGCGGAATGATCTCACCGGCCTTCTCGACCAGCACCGTGTCCCCAACGCGCACATCCTTGCGTTCGAGCTCCACGAAGTTGTGGAGCGAAGCGCGGCTCACTGTCGTCCCCGACACAAACACGGGCTCGAGGATGGCAACCGGCGTGAGCTTGCCCGATTTGCCGACGGACACTTCGATCGCCAACAGCTTGGTGGGCTTGCGTTCCGGAGCGAACTTGTACGCGATGCCCCAGTGGGGGTGATGCCCGGTCGCGCCGAGCCGCGCATACAATCCGAGGTCATCGACCTTGATGACCATGCCATCGATGTCGTAGTTCAGTTTTTCTCGCCGCGCCTGATAGTCGTCGCAGTACCGCAGCGCCTCCTCATCGGAATCGGTTCGAAACACCTCGCTGAGGTATACGTCGGCCCCCCGGTCGCCCAACCACTGCAGGGTCTCGTACTGCGTGGGCGGCAGCTTCACCCCTTGGTCCCGCGCCACTTGATAGAAAAACGCCCGAATCCCGGTGGCTTCGAGGCCCGTCGGGTCCTTGCGCTTCATCATTCCAGCGCAGCCGTTGCGCGGATTGATCAGCGGCTTGTCGAGCGTCGCATTGAAGCGCGCGAACTCCTCGAGCGGCCAGTAGAGCTCTCCTCGGATCTCGAGCTCGCCGCGACCAGCCCGGGCGAGCTTCATCGGCACCGTCCCGAGCTGCGCGACTTGCTTCGTAATCACGTCGCCTTTGCGGCCATCGCCTCGCGTCACCGCGCGCTGCAAGACGCCGTCGGCGTAGAGCACCGACACCGAAATCCCATCGACCTTCGGCTCGACCAGGACCGGCACAGCGTCCACCTCGAGCTCTTTGAGTCGTCTCCGAAACCACGCCGCGAGCTGTTCCCCAATCGGGAGCGGCGCGCCGCTGCTGTCACGCCTGTTCGGAGATAGCTTTTCGAGCGAGAGCATCGGTACGCGGTGCTCCACGGTCTCGAAGCCTGCGGTGTGATCTTGCCCCGGCTGCGCATCGAGTCGTTCCGCCGGGTCGATGCCCAGCGAATCGGCAAGCTCGCCGTAGCGCTCGACGAGCTCATCGAACGACGAGTCGGTGATCTCGGGCTCCCCTGCACGGTACGCCGCTTCATGATGGCGAATCTGCTCGCTCAGCTGCTCCAGCTCGACTTCGTCCCGCGCGCGGCTCGCCATCCCCAAACCTTGTCAGAATTAGCCCTTTTCAAAAGGAGACTGACCGCCGCGGCCGACGCTCAAAATCACCTTTTAGGGTGATGCTGTGACATCCCCTCACCGCTGAGGCACGTTGTTAAGGAGGGGATGAACCGACAGGGGCAGCTTTTGCGGGACCGCGAGGCGGAGCTCGAAGCTCGTCGCGACCAAATGCGCGACGAGCAGATGCGGCTTCGCTCGCTCGCGGCGCTCCAGCACGTGCTCCCCGTCCTCGCATTCATCTACGCCGCTGGCGCGGTCCTTTTTCTCTTGGCGCCGCCCTTCGTCCCCAACGGGCCGCATGTCTTGATCTGCACGGTTTCGGCGGCGCTGGCGCTGCTGGTCTGGACCAGCATGCGCGTGGACGACGCTCGCCACGACACGCCGGCCTCGGTCGCCACCATCTGCATCGCCGCGGGCATGGGACTCGCCATGCTCGCCGTCAGCGGTTCGCTCAGCAACACGACGACCATGGCGATCGCGATCATGGCGACGGCCGCGGTCACCTACCGGTTTTCGATCTACGTCGTGATGATTGTCGTCGCCCTCGCGGGATGGTTCCCCCTCGCCTTGCAAGTCGAGAGCCACGAGATCGGCATGGGGATCCTCCAGCTCGTCGCCGCCAGCACGGTCGGCGGCTTGTTCCTTTGGTCGCGTCGGCAGCTGATGTTCGGTCTCTACGACCAGGCCGAACAAGCCGACGCCATGCGGCACTTCGCGACCGAGCAATCGCACACCTTGGAGGGCGCACGCGATGCGGCCTTGGCATCCGCGCAGGCCAAAGGGCAATTCCTCGCCAACGTGAGCCACGAGGTTCGGACCCCCCTCAACGGTATTCTCGGGCTACTTCAGCTCATCGACGCGCGTGCGCTACCCAAACCGCAGGACGAATACTTACTCGAAGTCCACAAGTCCGGCCGCGCGCTCCTCGCGATCGTCAACGACCTGCTCGACCTTTCAAAAATTGACGCCGGCGAAATGCGCCTGGAATCCGTGCCATTCGACGTCGTTTCGATGACCGAGGAAATCGCCGTGAACTACGCTTCAGCGGCGCAGGGCAAGAGCATCGAGCTGATTACCCACGTCGCACCGGAAGTCCCGGCGGAGGTCTGCGGTGACCCCCTGCGCCTGCGGCAGGTGATCTCCAATCTCCTCAGCAACGCCCTCAAGTTCACCAAAGAGGGCGAGGTCGTCGTCGGGGTTCGCGTCCGCGACAGAGGCCCTTGGCACGTCGATCTCGAAGTCCGAGTGACCGACACCGGCGATGGCATTCCCGAGGCCCGCGTCGAAAGCATTTTCCGACCCTTCTCGCAGGCCGACGCGTCGACGACGCGCGAGCACGGCGGCACCGGGCTCGGACTGCCGATCTGCCGGCAGCTCGTGGCCTTGATGGGAGGCGAGCTCCGCGTGGTGAGCACCGTCGGTGAGGGAAGCACGTTCTTTTTCGAAGCGCGCTTCGAGCTCGAAGAGCGACTCAGCGAAGAGCTGCAGGCCGTCACGGAAGCCCTGCACGGGATGAAGGTCTTGATCCTGGAGAGCAACAATCGCGCGCGCGAAACGCTCAGTGCACAGCTCGAATCCTGGGGCATGGAGCCCTGGGCCACGACTACGTTCGACGGCGCGCTCAGCACGTTGCGCGTTTCGCAGCGACCGAACGTCATGCTGATCGACCTGCGCAGCCTCGGCACCGATTGGCGAGGCCGCATCACCGAGCTCAAGACCGTCGCGGCGAAACAGGGCATCTCGCTGGTCGCCATCTGCTCCTACCGCCATGAAATTAAGGAGCTGTTGGAGACGGGCATCAGCGTGCATGTCGAGAAGCCCATCCGACGAGCGAAAATCATCGCTGCCCTGCTCGAGACGCTCAATCGCGCCAGCGAGCCGGCGCCCCCCGCAGAGGAAGCCCTGGGCGCATCCCTGCCTCCCTCGATGCCCATGGAGCTGCAGTCCAATGGAATGAAGGTTCTCGTCGCCGAAGACAACGTGATCAATCAGCGGGTGGTCGTCGCGCACCTGCAAGCGCTCGGATACGAGGTCGACGCGGTGAACGATGGCCTCGAGACGCTCGATGCTCTGAGCGATGCCCGACATTGCTACGCCGCCGTCATCATGGACGGTCAAATGCCGAAAATGGATGGCTATCAGGCCGCGCGAGAGCAACGGGCGCGCGAGCTCACGTCCGGGCATCGGCGCGTTCCGATCATCGCACTCACCGCGCACGCGATGATGGGGGATCGAAACACGGCGCTGGCCGCCGGGATGGACGACTACCTGACGAAGCCCTTCACGCGGAATGAGCTTCAAAAAGCGCTCAACCGTTGGGCCGCGCGCCCCGCTGCCAGCATTTCGGAGTTTCCCCCCAACGCACTCGACACCACGATCACCGCTCAGCTCTTGGAGCTCGACGAAGAGGACCCCGGTTTCGTCGCCGACGTCATCGAAAGCTTCTTTCGAAACGCCGAAGAGAATGTCGCCCGCATGAAAGCAGCCGTCGAGGGCGGAGACCTGAAAGCCCTGCACCTCGCCGCCCACATGGTTCGGGGCAGCAGCCAGCAGCTTGGCGCACGTAGGCTCGGCGCCGCCAGCTTGAAGATCGAAACGACGAAATCCATCGCCGAAGCTGCGCCGTTGCTCGATGCCATCGACAGCGACCTCGAAGGCGCGCGGGAAGCCCTCACGGCTCTCGCGGACCGCGCACTCGAAGCGGCTTCCTAGTCGCCGTTAGTTGTCCGCTGCGCCGCAAAGATGGGCAGCGTCGACGATCCAGCTATCGCGAATCGTGCGCTCGGGGACGCCGTCCACGTGCTCGATCAGCCAGTCGACGTCCGACGCTTCAAACCGGGCAATCTGGTGAAAGTGGTAGATGCCGAGTCGATTGAGCATCCGTTCGAGGCTCGGGTCGACGCCCTCGAGCCGCTGCAAGTCGTCTCGTGGCCCAAACGGTTGCACCATGACCCAGGCCGGCGGACGCGATTGCCCGCTGCTCTTCGCCCCTAGCTCGGCGTCTCGCAGTCGGCCCTTGAGACCTTCGATGTCGTCGAGCATCCGCTCGTGAATTCCGTGGACCACCTCTAGCTCGGTTTGCAAGCGCGCACCGCGCGCCTCGGCTTGCCGCAGCGTCGTGTTGGCTTCGTCTCGTTCTTGAACGGCGATGCGAAGCTCGCGTCGCAGGTCGTCGGCGGACTCGCGCGCGCTCGGAAGCTCCTCGAGGTTGACGGCCGAAAGCCGTTCATGGACTTCTTGCATCGCGCGATTGCGCGCATCCAAGGTCGCGGTGAACTGCCGCTTCGCTCGCTGAAGCGTCTCGATCCGCTGCGTCAGGCCCCCGACCTCTTTTTGAAGCCCTTCGATGCGCGTCCCCTGGGTGACGAGGTCGGCGCGCGCTTCTTCCAGCTCGTATCCGAGCGTCTTGGCCCGCACCGGAGCGACCAGTCGCCCCCAGAAGAGCTGCCCAAGCCACAGCAAGAGCGCCCCCAGAGCCGCTGAAATCAGCAAGCCGCCAATCATCTGCAACATGAGATACGTCACGTCTCACCTCCCCCAAGGCTGTCCTCGCCCGCGACATGAAGGTCCATGCGCACGACGCGCACCCCCCGGACCATGCGCACGATCCGCTCCGCCCGCAGCGCCTCCGATTCTGAAGAGACCTGGCCGCGAAGCTCGACGTCGCGTCCATCGACGACGGGCACCACCGCGCCCAAGCCGGTGCGTTCGAGGACATCACCGACGCGCGTCGCGACGTCCCACTCGATTTGGTGGCGAGCCGGGCTGAGACAAGAGAGCCAGGCGACATAGCCAAACAAGGCTGCCGAAACCGTCCCAAACACTGCCTTCTTCCACATCCCGCGGTTTGCCTACGAGCTGCATTGAACTCGATTCGCAAAAAAAATGCCACGTTCCGACAAAGGCAAGCCGCCCGCCGCGCGAGGCAGCACACAAATCCGCGGGGTGCATCGCCCCAGGGGGTGCCCGCAGGGGGGCTCAGAAGTCGAAGTCGTGCCGCTCGACGATCTGGAAGAGGCGCTCCTGGCGATCCTCGGCCCAGGTGTAGAGCGCGACCGCGGCCGCGACGAAGGCGACGCCGCGCAAGTCGATCGCCTGAGCCCAGCGAAGCGCCTCCCTACGTTCGGCGGCGTTTGCCCTGCGCTGGATCCGCGCAAGAGTCATGTGTGGGAGCGGCGGCCGGCCGTCCTCGGGAGCCCCGGCTGCCTTCAAGAGTGGATCCCTCGCCTCGGCGATCATCTCGCTCAGCGCGCCACGGCCCGTCTCGACGATCGCCGCGAGCGCCGAGGGTTTTCGGGGATGCCCAAGCGGCTCGACGCGGGAGAACGACCCCGTTACCCCCCGAAACGACGCAAAGTCCCCGATCCGACCCCAAGCGTTTCTCGCATCCGCCTCTTGCACCGCCCCGAGAAAGCCCAATGTAAGGTGGAGGTCAGAGGGCGCGAACACGCGCACGCGAGCGGGCGGAGCCGGGCGCAGGTGCAAACTCCGCACTTGCATCGGAAACGCGATAAACCAGTTAGCATCCACCCGGCCAGTCTAGGTCGAAGCGAGACGACCCGCGAGAGCCGATGCCCATCACCGAAGCGTTCAGCGAATCCCTTCAGGCCCACCCCCTCTACACCTGGGCTCTGCTCGGGATCGTCGTTCTCGGCATCGTGAGCTTCGTTCTCCTGCTGTTCATCTCAGCGCCCTACGGCCGTCACCTGCGGCCCGGATGGGGCCCGACGGTCCAGGCAAGAGCGCTGTGGGTTCTGATGGAGGCGCCGTCGCCGATCTCATTCGCGGTCGTCTATTTCATGTCGGACAACGCCTTCAAGCCGGTCCCGCTCATCCTGTTCGGCCTATACATGCTCCACTACGTGTACCGGTCCTTCATCTACCCGTTCCGGATGCGCGGAGGGCACAAGCGAAAGCCCATCATCACGGGCCTGCTGGCGTTCTCCTTCAATACGGCCAACGGCTCGACCAACGCCTTCGCAATCACGGAGCTGGCCCCACATCTGTTGAGCACCGACTGGCTCACGGACCCGCGCTTCATCGTCGGAATCCTCGTCTTCGCGACCGGCTACGCCATCAACCAGCAGTCGGACGCCATCCTCTTGAATCTGCGAAAACCTGGCGAAAGCGGCTACAAAATCCCGCACGGCGGCTTCTACCGCTGGCTCTCGAGCCCCAACTACTTCGGCGAAATCATCGAATGGGTCGGGTTCGCGCTCGCCGCCTGGACCGTGCCCGCTTGGATATTTTCCTGGTTCACGGCCACAAACCTGGTTCCGCGGGCTTTTTCCAACCATCGCTGGTACCGCGAGCACTTCAGCGACTACCCAAAACGGCGTCGCGCGATCATCCCCTACGTGCTCTAGCCCGTAGACTTGCGTCCCCGCCCGGATTGACGCGACAATAGGCGACCAGGGGCGCACGTCATCGGGGAGGGATGTAGGTTGGCCGACAAGGAATCGAGCTCGCGTAGAGAACCGTCCGACCTGTTTAAGGTCGAGAACGCCACACCGTCGATTTCGCCGGTCAACAAGATCGTCTTGCCGCCGGCCGAGGCGCTCAAGCGACGCATCCGCCGCTTCATCGCCGCGGGGATCGCCGCGCTGATCTTCTTCTTCATCGTCCACACGGTCCTCGGCTGGATTCACGACGCGCGCTTGGCGTCGTCTCTCGACGAGGTCATCAGCGACGCAAGCCCGGATGTGATTGACGGCGCGCTCGCGCTTCTTCGCGACGACCCAGACGATTCGGTCAGAGCGCGGCTCCTCGCGACCGCAGGCCTCGGAGGAGATGTCGACAAGCTGAAGCAGGCCGAGGCGCTTCTCGCGGAGTCGGCGAAACAGAACGATCCAGACCAGCGAATCGCCAGGATCTACGCGTTCCTTGCCGAAGGCGACCCCCGAGCCGCCCACGCCGAAGCCGAAAGGCCGGCCAAGTACTCGGAGCAAGCCGATGCGTTCCTTCTTGGACGCGCCTGGACGGCGATCGCGCGCGGTCAGTGGACGCAGGCGCTCCCCGACGCCGAGAAGGTCGTCGACGCGCGCCCCGGGGCCCCCGAGCCCGTTGCGTTGCTCGCTCGCATTCAGGCACGCACTGCGAGCCCGGACGCTGCGCTCGCAACACTCGATGGCGCAAACAAAGAAACGTCGGCAACGAAAATCGCGCGTGCGCAAATTGTCGGCCTGCTCCAAGGGAATGCCAGCGCGGCGCTCGCTCTCGTCGAAGAGGTGCGTTCCGATGAAGACGCGTCGGCGGTCCACAAAGCTTGGGCCGATTTGATCGAGGGCGTGCTCGCCTACCGGCAAGGCGCGATCGGTGCCGCGTTCGAGCATGCCCGCGCCGCGGCCAAACCCGAGCTTCTCGCCGACGAAACCTTAATCGTCGGAACCGCACAGCTGCTGCTCGCGCTCGGACGAACGAGCGAGGCGAAGGACGTGCTCAAGCGACTCACGAGCGGCCCGTCCGCCGACCTGTTCACCAGAGCGCACGTAATCGCCTGGTGGTACGCACAGACGGGCGACCGGCGCGCTGGGCTCGCCACCCTGAGCGGAGCGGGTTTCGGCCCCGAAAACGAAGCCAAGCCGGCGTTTCGCGCACTGGTCATCGCCGAGCTCCTGAAGGACTCCCCCCGCGCCGCCGAGCGTGACCGTGCCGCCGCGCTCTACCAAGAAGCCGCGAGCGATCCGCGATGGGGCGTCGCTGCCTCGAACGGCCTTGCGAGCTCGCTCCTCGAAGACGGCAACGCGGAGCAAGCGATCTCGTTGCTCGACGCGGGGCTGGCCGCCGCGCCCAATCATCTGAGCTTGGTCGACACGGCGTCCCAGGCCTATGTCGAAGCCGGTCGGCTTTCCGAAGCCGAGAAGGTGACGTCGGCCGCGCTCGCCGCCTTTGACGGCGAAGGTTGGGCGCATGGAAGTCACGCGCGGGTGCTATTGGCAAAAGGCGACGCCGCAAAAGCGGTGGCCGAGCTCGACCGCGCCGTCGAGCTGAGCCCCGGAGACGCCAGCCTGTACGCGCTTCGAGGCGACGCCACTCGCACGGTCGGGTCCAAGGACGAAGCCAACGCGTCCTACGAAAAGGCGCTCGCGCTCGACCCCATTCAGCCACGTGCCTTGTCCGGCTTTGCAGCACTCTTGATCGACACGGGGAACTTCGACCGCGCCGCAGAGGTCATCAAGCAAATGGACGATGCCAAAGTCCAGGACCTCCGCGCCGACGAGCAGCGTGTGCGCTATCTGGTGCTCACGGGCGCCGGCCAGAGCGGCATGTCGACGATGCGAAACGCGATCAGCCGTCACTCGAAGAACGTGGCGCTTCGTCTCGCGGGCGCGCGTGTCGCGCTCCAGGCCGAAGACTACGTCCGTGCCGGCACCTATTTTCAACAGGCCAAGCGCAACGGTGCAGACGCGCGTCTCGCCGACACGGCCTTGGCTCTCGCACAGCTCTACGGCCGCCGAAAGCTCGGCGCCGAAAACTCGCTGGAACGCGCGCTCGAAGCCGTCGACGCAGAGGGCAATCGCCTGACGGCCGCCCAGCAGGTTCAGGTCTGGGAGCTGATCGTCCGAGCCCGCCTCGCGCTCGCCGACGAAAAGCGCGGCCTTGCCGTACGCTATGCGGCGCAGGCGCTCCAGATCATGCCGGACGACGCGGACGTGCACCTGCTCCGCGCCGATATCGAAGAAGACCGCGAGCGGTCGCCAGAGGCGCCGCTCCGAAAGGCCGCCAACGCCGCGGTGTCCATGCCGGTCGCCGCGGGTCGGCTCTCCGTTCTGCTCGGCCCGACCGAAGAAGGCTGCGCCATGGCGGCCCGCTACCTGAAGGCCAACCGGAGCGGCAAGCTCGCAAGTCGCGCGCGCGATCTAAACCGGCAGTGCAAGTAGCGGCCCGCGCCTAGTCGGCGTCTTCGAGCAGGCTCGAAACCCGCTCGACCGCGTCGATGTACTCGCTGACGATTTCTTCGATGACCTGCCGCGCAGGCTTGCGCGTATTCATCTGGCCGACCACCTGACCGACCGGCGTGCCGAGCAGCGTGTCCGAACCTTCCGCGCCCGTCTGCGCAAAGCGCGTGATGCGCTGGGTCGCCTCGGCCGTCGCCATGAACTGAAGCGGCATCGGCAGGTAGCCGGGGCAGTCCGGGTCGTCATCCCAGGCGCGCGTGTAGGCCGTCTTGAGCTGTCGGGCCGGCTTGCCGCTGATGCAGCGCGACCGAACCGTTTCGGTCGAATCCGCGACGAGCAGCTTGTCGACGAGCGAAGGAATCGAGTCGGATTCCTCGGTGGCGAGCCAAATCGAGCCGGTCCAAACGCCCGCGGCGCCCATCGCCATCGCAGCTGCCATCTGACGGCCCGAGCCGATGCCGCCCGCCGCGAGCACTGGGGTCGGGGCCACCGCGTCGACGACCTGCGGCAACAGAACCATCGTGCCGATTTCGCCGGTGTGGCCGCCCGCCTCGTAGCCCGACGCGATCACGATATCGACGCCGGCGGTCTTTTGCTTGATCGACTGCCGAACGGTACCGCAGAGCGCCGCCACCAACACACCCTTGTCGTGCGCCTGGCTGATGATGTCTTCGGGCGGTGGCCCAAGCGCGTTTGCGATGAGCGCGATCGGGTGCTTCATCGCCACCTCGAAATGCGCGCGCCCGCCCGAGGCCGACCAGCCGAGCAGCCCTTCGATCTCTTGGACGTCGTCGGGGAGCGGAGGCACGCCGTTGCGATTCAGCAAATCGTTGATCCACTTGCGGTGCGCAGGTGTGATCATCTGGTCGAGCTGCTCTTTACCGATGTCGCCCTGGTCCTTGCCGATGTACTTGGCAGGGATGACCGTATCAACGCCGTAGGGCTTGCCATCGACGTGCTCGTCGATCCACTTCAGCTCGAGCTCGAGCTGCTCCGGGCTGTAGGCCACAGCGCCCAGCACCCCGAGCCCGCCGGCTCTGCTCACCGCCGCCACGACGTCGCGACAGTGGCTGAACGCAAAGATGGGAAACTCGATCCCCAGCCGCTCACAGATCTCAGTCTTCATGCAAACACCCGAAAATTAGCCCCTCGATAAAGAGGACGGCCCCTTTTCTAGAGCTCTAGAGTAGGAATAGAACGTGTTCTATTTTGCAGGAAGGCGAGCCGAGGGTCAACGCCAAAAGCCGTTTGGCTTCGAAGACCCTTTTCCTCGTCTATTCGACGCCTTCGTCGACCAGCTCGTCCCAGACCTCGGTCCCGTCAATCATGGCGGCAAACCAGTCGAGCATGCTGACGCCGGCGATTTCCGTTTCCAGGCTGCCGATTTGGATGCCGCCACCGCCA
>CBESWY010000060.1:0-14130 GCA_965533395.1 uncultured Myxococcales bacterium | reverse complement strand
GCCGGCTGCGCCCATGCCGCCGCCGATGCACATCGTGACGACGGCGTATTTGCCGCCTCGGCGTTTGAGCTCGTGGAGGGCCGTGGCCGTGAGCTTGGCGCCGGTGCATCCGAGCGGATGGCCGAGGGCGATGGCGCCGCCGTTGACGTTGAGCTTGTCGTTCGGGATGCCGAGCTCTTTCTGAACGTAGACCGCCTGGCTGCCGAAGGCCTCGTTGACCTCGAAGATGTCGATGTCGTCGATTTTGAGGTCGTTCTTTCGGAGGAGCTTTTGGACTGCCGGGAGGGGACCGATGCCCATGATCGACGGGTCGACGCCGACCGTAACGAACGACTTGAAGATGCCCAAGGGCGTGATGCCGAGCTTTTTCGCTCGCTTGTTCTTCATGACGATGGCCGCGGCCGAGCCGTCCGAGAGGGGCGAGGAGTTGCCTGCGGTGACGCTGCCCTTCGCGGCGAACACGGGGCGAAGCTTCGAAAGCGCCTCCACGGTGGTGCCGGGGCGGGGCAATTCGTCGACCTTGAACTCGAACATCTGGCGCTCGCCGTCGTTGTCGAACGTCACGCCGTGAACCGGCACGATCTCGTCGACGAAGGCGCCGCGTTCGATCGCGGCGAGGGCTTTCTCATGGCTCCAGGCTGCGAACTCGTCTTGCTGGGTACGGCTGATGTTGAAGCGGTTGGCGACGTTCTCGGCCGTGATGCCCATCGGCGTGTAGGTCTCGGGGTACTTCTCCATCACCTCGGGCGATGCGCTCGGCTTGTTGCCGGTCATCGGGACCATGGTCATCGACTCCATGCCGCCTGCGACGACCACATCGTCGAAGCCCGCCTTGACCGAGCCGGCGGCCAGGGCGATGGCCTGCAGGCCGCTCGAGCAGAATCGGTTGATCGTCATGCCGGAGCTCTCCTCGGGGAGGCCTCCGAGCCTGCCGACCATGCGCGCCACGTTCATGCCCTGCTCGCCTTCGGGGAACGCGCAGCCGAGCACCAAGTCCTCGACCGTGGCCGGGTCGACCTGCGGGTTGCGCGCCATCAAACCGCGAATGACCTCGCCCGCGAGCTCATCCGGACGCCGGTTGGCAAGCGAACCCTTTTTGGCGCGACCAACCGCGCTTCGAACCGCATCTACGACGACAATCTTACCCATGTCTTTACTCCTGATTCCTTGTTGGCTCGTGCGTCTCGGGTTGGCCTAGTTCCGCAAAGGCTTGTTGGTGGTGAGCATGTGCTGCATGCGCTCTTGGCTCTTGGGCTCGCCGCAGAGGCTGATGAACGCCTCGCGCTCGAGCTCGAGCATTTGTTCTTCGGTGACTTCATGGGCAGCGCCCGACGGCCCGCCGCAGAGCACCGCCGCGACCTTGCGCGCGATGAGCGCGTCGTGCGCGCTCGCGAAACCGCCCGCTTCGAGTGAGTCGATCATCATGCCGAGCGTGGCCATGCCGCTCTCGCCGGGAAGGCGATACGCGCGCGGGACCGGTGGGTGGTAGCCAGCTTCGGCCATGCCGACCGCGCGGCCCTTGGCCTCGGTCAACAAGCGTGCCTTGTCGAAGGAAATCCCATCGGACTTCCTGAAGTAGCCGAACTCTCGTGCCTCCCCGGCGCCGGTGGCGACCCGCGCCATCGCGATGTTCTGGAACGTGCGCGATACGTAGTGGATGGTGTCGACGTCGGTGCCGTCCGGGATCCCTTCGAGTGCCCGCCAGAGCATATTCATGTTGCCAGCGCCGCCCGGAAGCAGGCCCACGCCGACCTCGACGAGACCGACATAGGTTTCCGAAGCCGCCTGCACGGCGTCTGCGCCCATGCAGACTTCGAAGCCGCCGCCGACGGTCATGCCGAACGGCGCCGCCACCACCGGGATGGTCGAGTACTTCATGCGCTGCAGACCGCCCTGCAGACCGCTGATCGTCGCGCGAAGCTGATCCCAGGCCTTTTGCTGCGCCGCCATCACGACCGCGAAGAGGTTGGCGCCGACGCAGAAGTGGTCGCCGTCGTTGTAAATCACCATGCCGCGGAAATCGCGCTCGGCGATGTCGACCGCCTGCGTGATGCCTTCGACGACCGTGTCGTCGATGCTGTTGGCCTTGGTCGTGAAGGTCAGCCCCAAAATGCCGTCGCCGAAGTCCCAGGCCTCGGTGCCGCGGTTGCTGAATACCGCTGCATCGCCCTGCCGCATGATCGTGAGGCTCGCGTTTCGTGGGTCGATGTCGCGCGCGTCGTACTTGCCCGTGATCAGATTGAAGACGCGGCCGTCATCGGTGTAGAAGCTCTCGGCGCCCGACTCGGCCATCTTGTCGATCGAGGCAGGCAGCGGAAGGCCGTCCGCTTTCATGCGATCGTAGGCAGCCTTGAAGCCGATGGCGTCCCAGGTCTCGAACGGGCCGAGGTCCCAGTTGTAGCCCCACTTCATCGCGTCATCGACGGCTTCGACGCTGTCGGTGATCTCGGGGATCTTGTTGGCCGAGTAGACGAGCGTGCGCGAGAGCACGTTCCACGCGAACTTGCCGGCCGGTCCGTCGTTCTCGACGAGCGCCTTGACGCGGTCTGCCGGCGAGCCCTTGAGGCTCTTACAGAACTTCTTGATGTCCGCGTCGCCAGCCTTGGCCCGGTACTCGAGCTTGATCGGGTCGAAGGTCTGAATGCCTTCCTTGGTCTTTTTGTAGAAGCCGCCCCGGGTCTTGTTGCCGAGGATCTTCTGCTCGACCATTGCGACTAGGAAGTGCGGCGGCTTGAAGACGTCGCGCTCCGGGTCGTCGACCAACGCCGCATAGCAGTTGTCCGACACGTGCTTGAAGGTGTCGAGGCCGACCATATCCGCGGTGCGAAAGCTCGCGCTCTTTGGGTGACCCATCGGGGGCCCCGTGATGGCGTCGATGTCCTCGGGCGTGAGGCCGGCGGCCGTCATCTCATTCATCGTGAGCGACATCGAGTAGCAACCGATGCGATTGCCGACAAAGTTCGGCGTATCCTTGCCGACGACGATGCCCTTGCCGAGCTGGTCCGTCCCGAAGACCCTCATGCGGTCCATCGTGGAAGGGTCGGTTTCCTCTCCGGCGACCAGCTCGAGCAGCTTCATGTAACGCACCGGATTGAAGAAGTGCATGACCAGGAAGTTCTTGCGGAACGCATCCCCGCGGCCCTGGAGCATGTCGGCGATGCGAAGCCCCGAGGTGTTCGACGCGACGACGGTTCCTTCGTCGAGCGTGTTTTCGAGCTTCTCGAAGAGGCTGCGCTTGATGTCGATGTTCTCGATGATCGCCTCGATCACGAGGTCACATCCCTTGAGCAGGTCGATGTCGTCCTCGAGATTGCCGACCGTGACGCGCTTGGCGTAGTTCGGATGAAAGAACGCCGCGGGCCTCGCCTTGAGCGCGCCCTTGAGCCCACCCGCCGCGAACTGGTTCCGCTTCGCAGGGTTCTTCTTGTCTGCGTCGCTCAGCCCCGGTGGCACGATGTCGAGCATCACCACGTCGACCCCGGCGTTGGCAAAGTGCGCCATGATGCCGCTGCCCATAACGCCCGCTCCGATCACACCTGCTCGCCGTACTGGTTTCGTCATTCTTCTCTCCTGAGGTTCGGGCGGAGGAACTTTCCGCAAGACCTGCCCGAAAGCAAGCCGTCACGTCGATTGCCCGGTTTGTGCTGCTATTTGTAAGGAAGGGCTGTTAGCGCCGCGACGAGCTCGTCATGGATGATTCCGTTGCTCGCGATGGCTCCACCGCCGTAAATCGTTTCTTCGCCGCGGAAGGAAGTGAACCTTCCGCCCGCCTCGCGGATGAGCACGGCGGGCGCGCAGATATCATAGGGTTGAACGCCCGGGTCGACCATTGCATCGGAGCGTCCCAGCAGGATCTGCCCATAACCGTCGAAATCGGGGCAGCCGCGCGCGATGTCGCAGGCGTCGGACAAGCGAAGGAGCGCGTCTCCGACCCCCGCCATCGTGAACTGCTGAAGCCCGCCATGGGTCACCGTCGCGTCGGCAAGCGGACCGATCTTGGACACCTGAACTGGCTTGCCGTTGTGGGTCGCGCCCTTGCCCTGCACCCCGACGAAGAAGTCGTCTGCAGCAGGCATGTACGCGATGCCGACGACGGGAATGCCGTCCGCCTCGACGCCCAAGAGCACCGACCAGGTCGGCCAGCCGCGGACGAAGGCGCGGGTGCCATCGATCGGATCGACGATGAAGCGGAGCCCGGAGCTGCCTTTGAGAACGCCGGTTTCTTCGCCGAGGAAGCCGGCGTCGGGAAAGGCCGCGACGATGTGATCACGAATGATTTGCTCCGCTTCGCGATCGGCGATCGTCACCGGGCTGCGATCCGGCTTCTTCTCGGCGACCACGCCCTGTTGAAAATGCTTCAACGCAGCTTCGCCTGCTCGGCGCGCAATGTCTTGCAGCGCGTGCAATCCGTCCGGTCCGCCGATACGAGTGATGTCGAACGCTTCGCTCATGAGCGGAGCATGACCCCCGGGTTCCAACGTTTCCAATTGACGGCTCCGGCTTCTGTCTCCACGATAGCCCCTATGGCGCAACGGGGGTCGATCGTGCCATTCGCCGGCTGGCGGCGGACTCGGTTGTTGGGGGAGTCCCCCCTGCGCCAAGCGGTGAGGTCCATCGGCGACCGGGCCGTGAGATTTGCCGAAGAGGTCGTCGGCCAAGACCTCGACGCGCGCATCGCCGGCATCAAGACCCATCCGAACGAAGTCGGCCACGACCCGTTCGGCTTCGACCCGGAAACCAGCCGCTACGCCCTGGCCGTCGCGGCCCTCCTGCACCGACGCTACTTCCGAACCGAGGTCTTTGGCATCGACCGGGTCCCTCAGGGCAGGGTGCTGATCGTGGCCAATCACTCCGGGCAGCTGCCGGTCGATGCGGTGATGATCGGCAGCGCCATGATGCTCGACGCGGATCCGCCGCGGTTCCCCCGAAGCATGGTCGAGACCTGGACGGCCGAGCTGCCCTTCATTTCGACGCTCTATCCTCGGCTCGGCCAGGTCGTGGGTTCGCCAGAGAACGCCCGGCGCCTGCTTCGACAAGAAGAGAGCCTCATCGTCTTTCCCGAGGGCGCCCGGGGCATCAGCAAGACGTTCGATCAGCGCTACAACCTCACCGATTTCGGCCTGGGCTTCGTCCGTCTCGCGCTCGAAACCAATACGCCGATCGTCCCGGTGGCGGTCATTGGCGGCGAAGAGCAGTATCCGTCGATTGCGGACTTCAAGCCCTTGGCGCGGCTCCTGAGGATGCCGGCGTTTCCCGTCATGCCGCAGGTCTTCTTCGGCATGCTCGCGCCCCTGCCCACCAAGTACCGTCTCTACTTCGGCGATGCCTTCCACTTCGAAGGAGACCCCGACGACGACGATTCCAAAATCGAAGAGAAAGTCTGGCTCGTGAAGAGCACGATTCAGAGCATGGTGAACCGCGGTTTGCGCGAACGTAAAGGCGTGTTCATCTGACCGAGGCCGTAGCTATGCCGAACCCACACACCAGCAACCGAACCAAGCCGAGCGCGCGCCGGGGGCGTGAGCCCGTTCGGGAGCGTCCGTCTGCGAGAGCGCCGGTCGCGCGCGGTGTTTTTGGTCATTCGGCCGATCCCTCGATTCCAGTCGAGCAGCCTCCTCAGCCTTTGGTGGAGACGCAACTGCGGCAACAAACGCAGCCCCAGCCGCAAGAGCCTCAGCGCCAGGGGGAGCCCTCGACAGGCAAGCGCCCTAAGCCCGCCACCGAAGGCGCAGTTTTGGTGACCGGCGTCTGTGGTCGCCTCGGCAGGCTGCTGGTGCGGGAGCTCCATCGAACCGATCGCGTCGTCGGCGTCGATCGACGCTCCTTCGACGACCGTCCCAAGGACATCATCCATCACCAAATCGACATGCGCCGCAAGAAGATGAAAGACATCTTCCGCGGCCGCGACGTCCGCGCAGTCGTTCACCTCGGCATCCTTCACGACCTGCGGCGAAGCGATCGCGAGCGCCACTCCTGGAACATCGTCGCCTTCCAGAAGCTGCTCGACTACATGGCGCAGTACAAAGTTCCGAAGCTGGTCGTGCTCTCGGGCGCCAACGTCTACGGCCCTCAGCCCAACAACCCGCAGTTCCTGACCGAGGACGCGCCCTTGCTGGGTGCCCAGCAGTTTGGCGGCATGCGCGACCTGGTGGAGCTCGACATGCTCGCCCAGAGCTTCTTTTGGAGGCAGGCCGAAACGGAGACCGTCGTTCTTCGGCCCTGCCACATCGTCGGCCGCGTCCACAACGCCGCCAGCAACTACCTCCGGCTCGAGCGCCCGGTGATGGTGATGGGCTTCGACCCAATGATGCAGGTCGTGCACGAACGGGACGTCGTCCGCGCGATGCAGCTCGCCCTTCGGCCCGGCGTCCGTGGCATCTTCAACATCAGGGGGCCCGGCGAGATGCCCCTTTCGCATCTAGTGCGTCAGGCCGGCGGCCGTCCGCGCATCGTGCCTTCACCGCTCGCCAGGGTCGCCCTCGACCAGCTCTGGAAGCTTCGGCTCAGCTCGTTTCCGTCCGAGGAGCTCGACCACCTGCGCTACGTCTGCATGGTAGACGACTCACGGGCCCGCACCGAATTGGGGTACGAGCCCGTGCACTCGATCAGCCGCGTCCTTCGGGACGTCCGGCGGCTACGCTACCAGCTGGCCTAGCGGCACTTGCCGTCGATGCAGTTCTCCCCGTCGGGGCAGTCCGATTGAACGCGGCAGTCGCTCTGAAGCTCGCTTTCGACGTAGCAGAGGTTGTCGGGCCCGCAGAGCGGGACCTGACCGTCGCGCGAGGCGCAGATCAAATCGGGCTCGGGGACGGTGATGTCGCACTCGGTGCGGCAGAGGCCTTCCACACAGATGCTGCCGTCGCAGTCGGCGTCGGTGCGGCAGTACGGCGTGGGCGCCGCAGGATCGGGGCTCGTGCGCGGCCGGCAGAAGCCCTCGACGTCGCAGACCTCGATCGCATCGTTGCAGCCTTCGTCGCAGCGGCGGAGGCAGGTTCCTTCGACGCAGTTGGTGGATAGGTCCGGGCATTCGCTGCTGTCGATGCACTCACCGACGATCGGCTGGCAGAGGCTTGCCTCGCAGGCCGTACCGCTCGGGCAAATCGTGTCGGGGCCACAGAGAAGGCGACACCGGTTGTTGGCGCAGGTGAAGCCGGCCGAGCACTGGAAATCGAACTGGCAGGTCTCCGCGACCGCGGTGCAGACGTTCTCCAGACAGAGCTCGCCGCCCAGGCAGTTGTCGTCGGCCAGACAGTTCCCAGCGGTGGCGGGCCGGCAGCTGTCCCGGAAGTCACACTCGAAGCCCGATGAGCAATCGGGGTCGGCGCGGCATTCGGCGACGGCCGGGATGTAGCAGCCGCCGTCGGCGCGGTCGCAGTAGCTGCCGACCGGACAATCACCGTCGGTCAGACAGATTCCGAAATCGTAGCCGATGCAACTGTTTGCCTCCGGGTCGCAAAACGTGTCGGAGGGACAGTCGAAGTCGCTCTGACAGGAGACTTGAACTTCGCGCTCCACCGGCCCGGAGCCATAGATGGGGCAGCCGGTGAGGAGCAGCAGAAACGGAAGGAAAGAGACTGCGCGTGAATGGGCCATGAAACTCCGACGCGCCCCGAACGGCGGTATTCAAGCCCCTTGCGGCTAGCCCAGAAAGGTGTCCTCGAAGGCCCGGTTTTGGCGCAACGCCTCGTACAAAACGATGGCAACGGCGTTGCTCAGGTTCAGGCTCCGGACGGCTCCGATGGTGGGGATCGCCCAGACGTTTTGCCGGTCCTCGAGCAGCTCCCGGGGCAGCCCCACCGACTCCCGGCCGAAGACCAGGGCGTCACCGGGCTCGAAGGTCGCTTCGAGGTACGATCGGGACGCAGTGGCAGAAAATAAATGAATTCGGCGATGTGGGTCGGATTCCTCGAACGCCTCGAATGATTCATGGCGGTGGATCTCGACCAGATCCCAGTAGTCGAGGCCCGCGCGGCGCACCGCGTGCGCATCGATCTGGAAGCCGAGCGGCCCCACCAGGTGCAGCGGCGACTGGGTTGCTCCGCAGGTCCGGGCGACCGCGCCGGTGTTGGGCGGGATCTCCGGCTCGACCAGAACGACATGAAAAGGGCTGGTCGTCGGCGAGGCGCGGAGCTTGAGGCCTTGGGGCATGCGGGTTCTTACGATAGAGGGTAGCGGGATGGCAAAGCGGAGCTGGTTGTTGGCGATCCTGGGAGTCATCGGGGCTCTGCTGCTTTGGCGTCAGAGTCGGCCGGAGGCGTCCGATGCTTTGCTCCAGTGGACCAAGGTCGCGGCTCTGGTGGCGCCACCGGTCGGTCCGAGCTGGGAGCGGGTCGATGCCTATCCCGAGGTGCAGGAAGCGGTGAAGGGCAGTGATCCGGTTCGCCTGCGGGAGGCACTCGAAGCAGCCGGGCTTCAGGGTCTGTGGGTCGGCGTGTCGGTTGGGCTGTCCTCGCGTGGGGATCTTCCCTTGGCAAGACGCTTCGCGGCCGGCGCTGTGGTACGCGGTTTTCGAGGAGCCGTGCTCACGCCCCAGGGGCTTCTCTACGTCGTCGACGAGACCAAGTGGCCGGTGGTCATTTCGGATCGGGTCCTCGCTCGCGTCGCGCGTCGCATTCTCGAAGGGAGTGCGCCGCCGCCGATGGACGCGTTTCCCAAGGAGCTGACGGAGGAGCAAGCGGTCGAGGTGTTGATCGTGTTGAGCGGCGGAACGGGTCCACGGCTGTGGAGATCGGCGCGTGCGCACTCGATTGCCGAGGGGCTTGTCACCGCATCGCTCGCGGCGCGGGAACGCTGGGAGGAGAGGGCGGAGACGATGGGGGGACCGCTCGGCGAGCGTCTCGATCAGCTCGACGTCGAGGTCGCGTTCCTGTTCGACGACGGCACGTTTGACGCCGGGGCCACCTCATTGATCGACGCGCTCGTCAAGCCGCAGCACGGCGTGGCTTACGAGCAGCCCGCACGCTGGCGCTATTTGATGCCTCGCGCGACCCACAGCGCGGACAGCCCGACCGATGCCTACAAGCAGCTATTCAGAGACAACGGCCTTCCGGAGGACAGCTTCGGCCGCAGTGACCTGCGCCTCTATCGGGTCCGAATGCAGACGGTGTCGATCGATCAAGGCTCGACGGGTCCGAGGTGAGCGGGCGGGCCGGTCGGCTCCGGTGCGGGCTCGACGATTTGTTCCGCCTCGAAGGTTTCGAGTGCCGCCTCGCCCTCCGCAGGGAGCAAGATCACGAAGGTCGTGCCGAACCCTTCACGGCTGCGCACGTCGATACGGCCGCCCGCTTCGGAAATGATTCGTTGGGAGATGGCCAGACCGAGGCCGGTTCCCTGCTGCTTCGTGGTGACGAAAGGCACAAACAGATTCGCAAGCAGGCCGGGTGCGATGCCGGGGCCCGTGTCACGCACGCTAATTTGCACCCAGCGCCAGGCGCCGCCTCCGCGGCGGAAGCTGTCCTGACTGCGCGTTTCGACGAAGATGTCACCACCGCCCGCCATCGCCTGCACCGCGTTCTGGACGAGGTTGATGAGGACCTGCCGGAGGTGTTCGATGTCGATGCGCACCCGGGGCAAGTCCTGCGCCATCTCGACGTGCAGAGTGACGTCGACCGAGTCGCATTCGGGACGGAGAAACTGAAGCGTCAGCTCGACCGCCGCATTGACGGGAATCGGCTCGGGGTCCGTATGCGCGGGTCGGGCGTAGTCTAGGAACGAGCTGACGACGCGATTGAGCCGATCCACCTCGTCGACGATGATGTCGAGAAACTCCCCGCCATCTTCGTGCGGGGCGGAGGTTTCGGTCAGGTACTGGGCGCTTGCCTTGATCGAGCCCAGCGGATTTCGGATTTCGTGGGCCAGTCCGGCCGCCATTTCACCGAGCGCGGCGAGCCGGTCCTTTTCTTTCATCTGCTGGTAGACCTGCGAGTTCTCGATGGTAACGGCGACCTGGTTGGCCAAGCCGGCCAGCAGCTGCACCTCTTCGCGCGAGAAGGCGTCTCTCAGCCGGTCGTCCCTGAGAGCGATGAAGCCATAGAGGTCATGGTGGGACTCGCCGCGGAGCCCGAGGCACACGGAGGCCTGGAGCGCGCGCATCGTGACGGCGATGTCATGCGCGGTTTCGGCTTCCCGGTCGTCGCCGACCAGCCTTCGCTCCTCGAGCTCGCGCTCAGCATTTTCGAGGACCGAGGTGCCGATCTTCGAGAGTCGATCGAGGAGCGGCCGCGCTGGCGCCATTTCGACCCGCTCTGTGGGCTTGGGGCCAAAGTGGTTCTTCAGCTTGAATACGCGCGCATCGGGCCCGAGCAGGTACAGTGCGCCCTGGGTGAACCGAGGCGACGAATCGAGCCCGTCGATCAGGACTTGGCCGAGCTCGTCGACGTCGAGAATGTGCGCGCTCGACCTTCGAAGCGCCAGGATGGTCCGCTCGAGCTCGAAGCGTTCGTGGAAGAACACCTGCGAAATCCATTCCTGCACTTTCGTTCGAACGGGGTCGAAGAGAATGAGCACGACGAATGCCGACACGACGACGTGAAGGAAAAGCTGCTCTCCCGAAACCAGGCGCATCAGCCAGAGAATCAACGCCAGCACGAAGGCGAGCGCGGTCAGGACGCCCAGGCGCCCGGCTAGCTCATAGAGGTCGAAAAGGCGGTAGTGGGTGATCGACTGAGAGAGCGCGTAGAGGAAGACGAGGATCAAAATCGTGCCGACCGGCGGAATGTCGAGACCGACGTACGGGAGATACTCGACCAATGTGAAGAGCCCGCCGAAGCCGCCGACCAGAGCGATGTAACGAAGACGCGCGCCTTCGACGTGCGAGTCGGTTTCGAACCCGAGCTTGTAGAGGTAGCCGAGGGCGAGGGAGAGGAAGACCGTCGCATAAAGCAGCAGGCCCCCGACGACGACCGCGTGATCGTAGAACGGTGTCAACATCGCGCCGAGAAGGACCACCGCGGCGACGACTGAGGCGCGTTTGAGGAAGCGCGTGCGGCCGGTTTCCCCAGGCGCGAACACGCTGAAGAAGCGCACCGCCGCCAGCGGGAGCAAGACGCCGCAGATCAAATTGAAGCGCTCCCAGAACGGCACTCGGCCAACCACGCCGAGCACGAAGGTGCTCACGTACCAAAGACCGGTGTTCGTGGCCAGGATGCCAAAGAGCCAGCGATCGCGTTGGCGTTGGGTGCGCAAAAGGACGCTCGCCGCAAGCGCGAAGCACAGGAGCGCGGCGATGAACGAGGTTTGGGTCCGTGCGTCCACGGCCCAAGCGTAACAGCTCCCCCCGGCCTGGTCAGTTGCTAGACTGCGCCTTGCAATGGTGCTGCAGATACTCGATGGGGCGATCGGGACCGAGCTGACTTCACGCGGCCTGACGCTCGAAGCGCCCCGGTGGAGTGCTCGCGCGATCCATGAGGCGCCCAAGGTGCTGGCCGAGGTGCACGCAGCCTACGCGAATGCGGGCGCGACGCACCACACCGCCAACACGTTTCGGACGCAGCCTCGCTCGTTCGGGGATGGCTGGCTCGCCGCGCTCGCGGACGCGGTCCGGATCGCGCGCGACGCTGTAGGGCCAGGGCAGGCCGTGCTCGGGAGCATGGCGCCGGTCGAGGACTGCTATCGACCAGACCTGAGCCCAGGTACCGAGGCTCGGTCGGAGCATCGGCAGGTCGCCTGCGCACTGGCAGAAGCGGGGTGCGACGTCTTGCTCTGCGAGACCTTTGCCAATGGAGCAGAAGCGCTCGTTGCGGTGGAAGAAGCGATGGCCACCGGCTTGCCCGTCTGGCTCTCCTTGACAGCCGGGCCGTTCGGCGAGCTGCTGATGCCGCAGGAGCTGGCGCGGATTGGTACGGATGCCGCGTCGATTGGCATCGGACGGCTTCTGGTGAACTGCACGGCCGCGACACAGGTCGTTGCCTATGTCGACGCGATCGCCTCGCTTGGCGTGCCGACAGGCGTGTACGCGAACGCCGGCCGGGAGGACGAAGGGCTCGGCTGGGGTGCGACGGGCCCAGCGGCCGCGGATGCCTACGCGACCCTTGCCGAACGATGGAAGGACGCGGGCGCTTCGGTCATCGGGGGCTGCTGCGGCACGGGGCCGCTGCACATCCAAGCCTTGGCCGCTCGCTTTGCCTAGTGGTTGGCCGCGGTTCGGGTATTCGAGCTCGACTCGATGAGCTCGCTCACCGTCTGCAGCAGGTCGGACGGATCGAACGGCTTGCGAAGCCAGCGCTCGGGCTTGCCATCCGGATCGGCGTCGTCGGGAGGCGGCGCGCCGCTCATGATCGCCGCGCGGGTGACCAAACCTTTTTTGCGCAGCATCCCGAGCAGGATGTCCCCCCGCTCGTCGGGAAGGGTGAGGTCGATCATCGCGGCAGAGAAGGGCCCCTTGCTCGCAAGCGCCTCTTTGGCGCTGCCGACGCAGGTCGAAGCCACACCGGACAGCATCAGGGTCGTGGCGATGAGCCCACGCACGCCTTCGTCGTCTTCCACAACCAGGATGTGGCTGCGTTCGGCTTCGTCGGGCTTCATGACTCGGCTGATCCGAGGTCGCTTCGGCACCAAGTCGGATTCGCGCTTCACGCCGGCCTCGGGCAGCTCGATTCGAAACTTCGCCCCTCGTCCCGGTGATGTGTCGAGGCGAATCCTTCCGCCCAGAGACTCGACGGTGCCGCGAACGATGGCCAAGCCAAGGCCCGTCCCTTCCGATCGGGTCGTGTAGTAAGGCTCAAACGCGCGCGCTTGCTCGGCTTCGGACATGCCCGGGCCGTCGTCGAGAACCTCGAGCTCGACCAGAGAGCCGCGGGAGTAGGCGCGAATGGACACGTCGCCCGCCGCGGGAACCATTTGCACCGCGTTGTGGGCGAGGTTCCAAACGATCGAGAAAAGCTGCGATCGCTTGCCTTCGACCCAGCACGAGTCCTCGACCTCGGCGTGGACGTTCACACGCTTGCTCTGCGCTTCGGGCCGAATGAGCCGCACGACGTCCCGAATGACAACGGAGAGGTCGGTACGCGTCCGTTCGTGATTGGTGTGCCGCACCATTCTCAGGAGGTCTTGGGTCGCATCGCGGGCGACCTGCGCGCTTTTCTCGATCAAGCTCAGCGCTTCTTTGGGAGGCGCTTTGTCGGGGCGCTCCCGTGCGACCTGTGCCCAGCCGACGATTGCGCTCAGCGCGTTGGCGACTTCATGGGAAACGCCGGCGGCGAGGTCGGCAGCGGCTGCCTTTGCCTGAATGCTTTCGGCGATCGGGCTTTCCTGCGAGGTGATCAACACCGCCGCGCGTCCGTCCTCGATTGGAATCGCGAGCAGCTGGACGCCGGGCCGCGGTGCGAATGCGGCCTGCTTTCCGGCGCGTGCGCTCTCGACGGCGTCTCGCAAGCCGGCTTCATCGACGCTTCCGAGCACTTGCAGTGCGCCGGCAACCAAATCGGCGGGCACCTCTCCCTGGAGGGCGACGAGCGCACCCGGGTTGCCGTGCACGGTGCCGTTCTCCCTCTCCTCGAGGAGGGTCAGGCGGAGTTGGTTAGCCATCCAACGGATTAGTTCTAATGTCACCGCAAATGTCCGTTTCAAGCAAAAAGATACGTGGTTTTGGGCGGATCCGTCAATCGAAACGCACCTTTTGGTGAGTGAGGACGCAGACGTGTCGACTTCCTCGATGTGCAAGTGTCCGATGTGCGGTTGCTCTCTTAGCCCGTGGGGAGCGTTGTGAGAGCGGTCTCGCAGCGCACAACCCGCGAATAAAAGGGGCAATGTGACATCACCTTGCGTCGCCTTCGTCCCGCCAGATACTTGAGGTCATTGTCTGAATCAGGTCTTCGCCGCGTTGCGTCGACACCGGACACAAAGGATCTGCATGAGTAAAGGTCAGAAGAGAACCCCCACCAGCAACAAGCCGAAGCTCACTCAAAAAGAGAAGAAGGCCAAGAAGGTAGAGAAAACAGCCAAGAAAGCAGGTAAGGAGGGACTCGGCATTCTGGCGTAGCAAACAAGCACATCCCTGTTGAGTTTTGTAACAGAAGCGGCAAGCGCCGACAGCGGCGAGGCAGCCGATGACAAAGGCGGTGTCTGTCGCCGTCACCGAATCCCATCGTTGCATTCCCCGCTTGTTGGCCCCTTGGCCCATGGGGAGCATTG
>CBESWY010000059.1:0-14393 GCA_965533395.1 uncultured Myxococcales bacterium | reverse complement strand
CGGCATCGTCGGTGATCTTCTTCAACGGGATGCGCTTGCCGCCGCGTAGCCCCTCATTCGCGGTGACCACCACTTTGGCCTCGGCGTCGATGATGCGGTCACGAAGCGCGTCGGCGCTGAAGCCGCCGAACACGATCGAGTGAACCGCGCCGATACGGGCGCATGCGAGCATCGTGTAGGCCAGCTCGGGAATCATCGGAAGGTAGATACACACGCGGTCGCCCTTGCGGACACCCAATGATTTCAGCGTGTTGGCTACTCGACCCACGTAGGTCTTCAGGTCGCCAAAGGAGATGTGCTGGTATTCCCCAGGCTCGTCCGCGACGAAAATGATCGCGGTCTTGTTGGGGTCTTTGGCAACGTGACGATCCACGCAGTTGACCGCCACATTGAGCCGGCCACCGCCAAACCAAACGAACTCGCCGGGCCCGTGTTCTTCGAACACGCTGTGTGACGGGTAGAACCAGTGCAGCTCTTCGCTCTGTCGTTTCCAGTACTCCGCGGGGTCGGCGATGCTGTCTTCGTAAAGGCTCTGGTACTCGTCCAGATCGGTGATGCGTTGTCTATACTTGAGGGGGGGTTGTGAAAGTGACATCGGTAAACCTTACACCTAGGTGCACCGATCTCTACGCAATACTCGTACCAAGCATGACGATCGCGAAACCACTTCGGAACTTCGCCTAACGCGGCGCAGCAAGCGTTACGATTCGTAGCAGCGCGCTACGGATCGAAACGCTTTGGAAACGGGCGTTCACTGTCCGGGCGGGCGGGACTCGCGCCGAGGAATGCCCATGCGTTGTCGGCGTTCCCACAGAGTCTTGCGGCTGATGCCAAGGCGCTTTGCCAGCTCGGTTTCGCTCAGCTCGTCCTGATTCGAAAGGACAAATCGCCTGAGGTATCCTTCCAACGATGCGTCGTCGCCATTGACGTCGCCCGCGACGCGATCGGAGCAATGGGACGAAGGCAGCCCGAGCAGCTCTGCGGTGATGGGCCCGGACTCGTGCAGAATCACCGCGCGTTCGACGGCGTGTTGAAGCTCGCGCACGTTCCCCGGCCATTTGTGGGTTCGCATCGCAGCAACCGCGTCTCTGTCGAGCTCGAGCGGTTGGCGGCCGAGCTTGGTCGTGGCCCGTGCGATGAACACTTCGGCGAGCGCCGGGATATCTTCTCCGCGTTTGCGAAGCGGCGGGAGCTCGATCTCGACCACTTTGAGGCGAAAATACAGATCGGCCCGGAATTCGCCCTGTTCTACCAGCATTGGAACGTCCCGATGCGTCGCCGCGACCAACCGGATGTCGACGGACTCGGCCTTGCGAGCGCCGACACGCCGAACCTCGCGCTGTTGAAGGATTCGCAGCAAGCGCGCCTGTGCGGCCTGAGACAGCTCACCGATTTCATCGAGGAAAAGCGTCCCGCCATCGGCCGCGTGCACGAGCCCTTCCTGCCGGCTGAGCGCCCCCGTGAAGGCGCCCTTCTCGTGTCCGAACAGCTCCGACTCCAGCAGCGTTTCTGGAATCGATGCGCAGTTCACCGGGACGAACGCACCCGAGCGGGCGCTCTGGTTGTGCACCGCGCGCGCGATCAGCTCTTTGCCTGTGCCCGACTCGCCGAGGATCAGCACTGAGGCTTCGGTCGGCGCGACTTTGCGCGCCCAACGGAGGGTTTCCTGCATGGGGCTCGATTCGGTTGCGACGATGTCGTACGGATCGGCGTTCGAGCTCTCGTCGCCCAAGGCCATCGCGGCGCGATGCCGAAGCACCCGCTCGACGGCAGCGCTCAGCTCCTCTGGCTCGAAGGGCTTTGACAGGTAGTCGGCCGCGCCCCGTTTCATCGCGTCCACCGCGGCGCTCACCGAACCGTAGGCCGTCATCACGATGACGGGGACCTGACCGACGCGTTCGAGCAAGACGTCACCCGCCTCACCGGCCAGCCTCACGTCCGTGATCACCAGGTCGAAGCACTCCGGTCGCTCTTTTTCGGCTGCGGCGACACTCGCGACGGCGATGAGCGCGTGCCCATCCCGCTTGAGGATGCGCTCGATCTCCGCGCGGATGACCCGCTCGTCCTCCACCAAAAGGATCTTCGCCACCGGTGATTAGTACCAAAGGACTGTAGCGTCCTTCAATCCCTCAATTTTCATAGGCTTGGAGGGTGATTGTGAACCGGCTTCCGCCGGACCGACGTGGCTCATAGCGGAGCGAGCCCCCAAAGCGCTCTACGATCTGTCGGGACACCGAAAGGCCCAGCCCAGTGCCCTGGCCGTGCGACTTCGTCGTGAAAAAAGGCTCGAATACGCGGGCGGAAAGCTCTTCGGGAATACCTGGACCCTCGTCGTCGACGTCGATGAGGACCGAGCCGTTCTCTACTCGTGTCCGCACGTAGACGGTTGCGCCGGATGAGCAGGCTTGCCTTGCATTGTTGAGCAGGTTCACGAGGACCTGAGTTAACCCATCAGGGCTTGCCATGGCGGGTGCGTCCACGGAGAGATCCAGGTCGATCCGACACCCTTCGGTCTCGAGCTTCGCGAGCTCGGCGGCGTTGCGGACCACCCCCGCGACGGGGATTGCCTGCAGCTCGACCGGCGTTTCATCGAGTCGGCTGAAGGTGAGCAGGCTCTGCACGATCCCGTGAATGCGCTGCGCTTCATCCACGATGATGCCCAGTCGATCCGCGGCGTCGGCGGCGCCCGGGTCGGTTGCCAGGTTCTTTGCAACCATCAAGATCCCGGTCAGAGGGTTACCGACTTCATGCGCCACGCCCGAGGCCAAGGTGCCGATCGAGGAAAGGCGATCTTTGTGTGCGACGTGCCGTTCGAGCTGTCGTAGCGCCGTCACATCTTCGACAACGAATACTCGGCCCTCTTCGGACTCGCCTGGGATGGTCGCGGTTTGCGCACGAAGCTCGATTTTTCCATCACCTAGGTCGTATTCACGTTCGATGACCGAGCCGGTCGGCTGATGGGCGAGCTCGTCGAACAGCGGCCACCAAGGGTCTGGCATGTCATGCATCGGATGACCGCAAATGTCGTCTTCATCCAAGCCCGACATGCGCTCGAGCTGTGCGTTCCAGATGACCACGTCTTCGTGGTCATCGACCGTACAGACCCCCACGGGAAGCTCAGACATCAGCTGAGATAGATAGCGGCGGGCCGCCTGGGCCGGCGAGTTGCGCTGGGACCCCGCGGCGTACCGCGAGTCGAGCTCTCGGAAAGCGCGCAGCCGTTCCGCGAGCGCATCTGCACGGACCGGTCGCCCGCCTTGGACATAGGTGCGGGCAGCCAGGGGCCCGATGCGCTCGCTCAGCCGTCCTTCGAGCTCGGTGATCAATCGCAGGAGCTCCGGCCGATCTCGTGGCGGCCAGTACACGTCGGCTGCGGCTGCTGCCTGGTAGATCTCCTCGATTGCGGTTCGCTTTCCGACGTACGAGGTCAGGCGTTCCTGAAGCGACTCGGCAGAGTCGGGCACCTGCAGGAGCCGAGTCACGCGCGGTTCACGACAGGCCTCCGCGGCGTTTCGTTCTTCGGGAGAGCGCGCGGTGAGCAGGGAGACGCCCATGAAGACGAACGCGTGCGCCGTGAAGCTCAGCCAGATGGCGGGCCCTCGCGCGGCCGGGTCGGTAAAACCAAAGAGCGCGTAGAGCCGAGAGACGTCGAGCTCGACGCCAAACAAGGGGGATGCGGTCAGCAGCGCCCACGAGCTCGCGCCGACGAACAAACCCGCGAGGACTCCGGCCCGCGTCGCGCGCCGCCAAAAAAGCGCGCCGAGCAAGCCCGGGAGCAGATGCGTGACCGCGACGAACGAAGCAAGCCCGAGATCGACCAGCGAGCGCGTCCGCGGCAGAGTGAAATGGATGAGCAAGCCGGCGACGACGACACCGATGATCGTCGAGCGGCGAAAGACCGCCCAGCGCGTCAGCAGCGACTCCGGACTCGGCCCGAAGCGTGGCACGAGATAGTTCGCAACCATGCCGCTCAATGCGATCGACGACACCAAAATCATCGCACTTGCGGCCGATACGGCTCCTAGGAACGCGAGCGTTTGGAGTGCCGGCGAGCTCTGCACGGCGATGAGAACATAGACGTCGGGCCGAACGCCCGGAGCTGCCAGGTCGCGGCCGGCCCAGTAGAGGATCGGTACGGGTAAGTTGATCGCGAATAGGTATAGCGGGAGCGCCCAGCGAGCGGTCTTGAGACTGCGGGGGCCAGGTCGCTGGACGAACGCCACGAAGAACTGTCTGGGAAGCAGAAACGCTGCGCAGAACGTGACGAACACCAGTGCGATCCAGGAGTCGCCCATCACCGGGTTCACCATGTTCTCGACGAGATCGGGTCGCGCCTGGAGATACTCGTTGAGATCGCGAGCGCCCCCAAAGACGGTGAACAAGACGGCGCCGCCGACCACCAACAAAGCGATCAGTTTGAAGAGGCTCTCGAACGCGAGCGTCGCGATGAGCCCGGGCCGATGGGCACGACCGTCCGCGTAGCGCACGCCGAGCGTCACCGCGAACGCGCTCAGCAACAGAGCATAGACGGAACCGAGCTTGTCGCTTGGTTCCTCGCCAACCAGTATGGCGGCGCCGTCCGCAACCGCACGGAGCTGCAGCGCGATGTAGGGCAGCAGACCTGCGACCATGAAGAGTGAAACCGCAGCGCCCAGTGTGCGGCTTTGGTATCGAAAGGCGAAGACGTCGGCGATGCTCCCGAGCCGATACCTGTCGACGAGCTCTGCGACCGGCGCCCAGAGAAACGGAATCGCGATGCAGGACAGCGTGACGCCGAAGTAGATGGCCAGGAAGTCGTAACCCTCCGACGCTGCAAATCCAACGCTTCCGAAGAGCGTCCACGTCGTTGCGTAGACCCCGAGGGCGAGCGCGTAGCTGAACCGGTTTCGCCCCAGACGCCCCCAGCGCGGCGAACGCTCGACGACCTCCGAGCCGAGGATGTAGAGCCCGAGCAGCGCGACCGCGAGAAAGAAGAGGATGAAGTGATTAAGCTGCATGGTCGGTGCGATGAATCAGCGCCACGACCGCAATCATCCCCAGCCAAAATGCAAAGGGCGACCACCAGGTTTGAAGCCAGACGGCCCGCACCGGGGTCGCGATGAGCACGATCGCAACCGCGAACAGGAGCAGCGCGCGCTCTTGCTCCCTGTTCATTTACGCGTATCCGATCGCTTGCAGGCGTTCGGTGACTTCGTCGAGGATGACGGGATCGTCAATTGTCGCGGGCATTTTCCACTTCGTTCGATCCGCGATCTTCTTCATGGTGCCGCGCAGAATCTTTCCGGATCGGGTTTTCGGCAGGCGTTCGACGACGATCGCGGTCTTGAACGCCGCAACCGGTCCAATCTCGTCGCGGACCATCTGGATGACTTCCGAGACGACGTCGTGCTGGGGGCGATCGACTCCTGTGTTGAGCACCAAAAAGCCAAGTGGAATTTCGCCTTTCAGCTGGTCGGAAACGCCGATGACCGCACATTCGGCGACGTCTTTGTGTGCGGCGATCACTTCTTCCATACCGCCCGTCGACAGCCGGTGCCCTGCGACGTTGATGATGTCGTCGGTTCGCGACATCACGTAGACGTAGCCGTCCTCGTCGATGTAACCGGCATCCGCGGTCTTGTAGTAGCCAGGAAACTCCGTCATGTAGGAGCTGACGAAGCGGTCTGGGTCGTTCCAAAGCGTCGGCAGAGAGCCAGGCGGCAGGGGGAGCTTGACCACCAACGCGCCGGACTTGCCGGCGGGAAGCGGATGGCAGCCCTCGTCGACGACCTGAACGTCCCAGCCCGGCACGGCGACCGTTGGTGAGCCGTGCTTGATCGGGAGTTGTTCGATGCCGAGGCAATTTGCGCAGATCGCCCAGCCGGTTTCGGTTTGCCACCAGTGGTCGATGACCGGTACGCCAAGCTTTGCTTCCGCCCATTTCAAGGTATCGGGGTCGGACCTCTCGCCGGCTAAGAACAAAGAGCGCAACGTGCCGATGTCGTAGTCGCCGAGCAGCGCGCCGGTTGGGTCTTCCTTCTTGATCGCACGAAACGCGGTCGGCGCGGTGAAGAGGCAGTTTACCCCATGGTCCTCGACAACTCGCCAGAACGCACCCGCATCCGGCGTACCGACCGGCTTCCCCTCATAGAGGATCGTGGTGTTTCCGTTTAGAAGCGGTCCGTAAACGATGTAGGAGTGACCAACGACCCAACCGACGTCGGAGGCAGCCCAATACACCTCGCCAGGCTCGACGCCATACACATTCCGCATCGACCACTGAAGCGCGACAGCGTGACCTCCGTTGTCGCGAACGACCCCCTTGGGGACGCCGGTCGTTCCCGAGGTGTAGAGGATGTAGAGCGGATCGGTTGCGGCCACCGGCACACAGTCGTGTGGCTTGGCGGCGGCCACCGCGTCTTGCCAGGAGATGTCACGGCCCTCGGTCAACTCACACTCGCAGCTTTCGCGTTGCCGGATGATGCATGTCTCCGGTTTGTGCTTCGACAGCTCGATCGCCTGATCGAGCAGCGGCTTGTACTCGATCACACGCACGCCCTCGATGCCGCAAGACGCAGAAACGATGATCTTTGGCTCTGCATCGTCGATGCGCGTTGCGAGCTCCTGCGGAGCAAAGCCGCCGAACACCACCGAGTGCACGGCGCCGAGCCGGGCGCAGGCAAGCATCGCGATGACCGCCTCGGGGATCATCGGCATGTAGAGCAAGACCCGGTCGCCCTTGACGACGCCCTGCGATGCCAACGCGCCAGCGAAGATGGCGACCTCCCGGCGTAGCTGACGATAGGTGTACGTTCTTCGTTGGCGCGTGACCGCGCTGTCGTAGATGAGCGCAGCTTGGTTCCCGCGCGTTTCGACGTGCCTGTCTAGGGCGTTGAAACAGGTGTTGAGCTGCGCTCCGGTGAACCAGCGATAGAACGGCGGGTTCGAGCTATCGAGGACCTTGTCCCAGCGCCGGATCCAGTCAATTCCTTCTGCCTGCTCGGCCCAAAAGCCTTCGGGGTCCTCGAGCGAGCGGCGTCGCATTTCCAGAGTTGCCGACATGTTGAAGTTCTCCGGCGGGCCACACTACCGTGGCGTTCGGTCGAAAGCGAGTGTCTTCGAACGAGAGGAGCGGCCACGGGGGTTGACTTCGTGCGTCAGCTAGGCAGTCTTTTCGGCAGGAGACTCGTGCATGAAGTCTAGAATTCCTTATTGCGGGCGCATGTTCGCATTCTCCGTGGTCTTGGCTCTTGGATTGTCGCTCATGGGTTGCAAGGCCGATCAGCTCAGTAACCGAGGAGCCGAGATCGTGCTGCTCTACGACGAGCCGCTAGACTGTGAGAACCTCGGCGAGGTGATCGGTCACGGAGGCGGGCTAACGGGCGCCTACTCCAAGCCATCCATCAATGAAGAGTCCGCCGAGAACGACTTGCGTAACCAGGCCTCGGAGAGAGGTGCAACCCATCTCTTGCTGCGTACTGAGGAAGTCGCACAGGGAGATGGCCGCCAGCCGGACGAAAAAGACACGGAGCCTGCCTTGGCGCACGGCTATGGAACTGGCTCCAACGTGACGGTCACCGGTACGGCGTTCAAGTGCCCGCCCGGTGTGGCTCCAACGACGAGCTCGATGTCGATTCAGCGGGGGACCGCACTCGTCGAGATTCAGAAGCCCACTTCGATTTCCATGGCGCCCCTCGGGCCGTTGAAGAGCGTGACCGTCTTCCAGAGGTACCCGCGTCCATCAGGGGGCGGCATGGCTGAGACCGAGCAACTCAAGCTCGAGGACCCGGCGGAGATTCAGCAGGTCGTCGATTCCTTGCAAGAGCTGGCTCTCGATCCGATGAAGTTCATTCCCACACACCGCGTCGAGCTCGTGGGGGAGCTGGGCGTTCAATCGCTGCTCTATGGTTTCGGGTATCTTCAGTACGCGGGCGAGGTCTATCGACTCACGACCGGTAATTTCGAGTTGGTCTTGCGGCTGAGGGAAGAGCCTCCCGCGCCGAAGCTCGAGCCGCGGCCACCGATGGTGGAAGAATCGGCCGGGCCCTAGTCCTCCGAGCCGCCTAGGTGAGGTCGAGCCTTTGGACGAATCGGCGCAGATGGCCGATCGCGCTGGGCATGTGAGGGATGAACCCCATGTGACCCGTTGGGTACCAATGGATCTCGGGCTCCCCCCAGCGTCCCCACATTGCGCGCATGTCATCTGCATCGAAGAAGCGGTCGTGCTCTGCTGCGAGAAGCAGAATGCGTTCGCGGGGGACGACCGGTTCGAGCTCGTTCCAGCCGATCCTTTCGAAAAAATCCCCGAAGTCCGAAGGAGTCCAGCCAAATCGAGCAAGGTCCTTGCGCATGGCGCCCAGCACTGGGGCATCTCGAAGCAGCGCGCCCATGTGCATGTGCGCGATGAGCGGTGCAGCAAAGGCGAAACGTGGCTCGACGCAGGCGAGGGTCGCGGCGAATGCGCCGCCGAGTGAAAGGCCTGCTACGCCGACCGGGCTCGGCGACTCGTCGAGCATGACCGAAAGAAGGGTTCGTGCATCGAGAACGGTTTGGCGCATTGCCTCGAAGCTTCGCACCACATCGGCGGTCCAGAAGCGCTCCCCGTCGTAGGGCGAGCTGCGCGGCTTGCGACGGCCGTGATACGGCGGCTGAAGGTGAACGATCTCGACGTTTAGCGTGCGAGCGATTGCGCCCAACAAGCCGTGCTCTTCGAGCACGGTTTCGGGCTGCATGTAGCCATGGATGTAAAGAAGGCGCGGACGGCCTTCGGTCCCCTTGGGACGAATGCGCCTCGCGTAGACCGTTTGGATGCGCCGGCTGCGCTCGTGGTAGTGCGCGTTGAATGAGGGCTCGAGCGGCTCGTGCGGCGAGGCGAAGGTCAAGTCCTCGTTATCGAAACCGGGCAGCGACCAGCGTCGCCTCGTTCGGACGCGCGGAATCCCCTGAGGCGCCGGGAACAGCTCCTCCCGCGTCGCCTCTTCGTAGACGGAGAGGCGATCCAGGGTGTTGCGTGGACGCGAGCGCAGCAGTTGCAGAGGCCGGACGAGCACGCCGGCGAGGTCATCTAGATTCGGCAAGCAGCCCTTCCTTTACTGCGTTCTCATACTTGCCTTTGACCGGCGGCGCCATGGCAAGCTCTCTTTCGGTCGCCAACCCTGGGTGCTAAGAGTCGCCGCGTGACTCCAGACGTGGCGCACTCTGATTTTAGCAAACCGCTCCAACCTCCGGGCGGAATGATCATTTGGGTCTTCATTTTCATGGAGCTGCTTGCGTTCGGTTTGGCCTTCATCGTGTTCGCTGCGCTGCGCGCCGAGAACTTGGCGGAATTCGAGGCCTCGCAGCGTCAACTCAACCAGGGATTGGCGCTGATCAACACGTTGGTGCTCCTGACGAGCGGTTACCTCGTGGTCTTGGCCAACGGTAGCTACGACCGTGGAAACCGGCGTCACGCGAAGCACGCGTTGCTCGTTGGAATCGCGCTGGGCGTGACCTTCGTCGTGATCAAGGCGGTGGAGTACCGAGACAAGATCGCTGACGGGCTCACCACTGGCGTCAATCAATTCTTCGACTTCTACTGGCTTCTGACGGCGTTCCATCTGTTTCACGTGCTTCTCGGTATCGTCATCCTCGCCTACATGGCGAGGAAGATTCACCGGGGCGAGGCGTTCGCCGCCGAGGATTTCAATTTACGAACGGGCAGCGCCTTTTGGCACATGTGCGACCTGATCTGGGTGCTTCTCTTTCCCATCTTGTATTTGATTTGAGCCTGAAATGAGTCGCTTCGTCATCAAGGAAGGCATTGTTTGGTTGGCACTGGTTGCGCTGACCATCTTCGGTTTCTTCAACTATGAGGCGCAGGCTCATAGCGTCGCATACGTCGTCCTTGCGGTCGGCCTGGGAAAGTTCTTCCTCATTTTCATGGACTTCATGGAGATGAAACGCGCACACCGCGCTTGGCAGGTCGCCATGACGCTATTCGTCCTACTGCTATTCGGGGCGATATCGCTTAGCCTCTGAGACGCGATGGAGCGTTCAGTCGAGCGGTGGCGGGAGCGAGGGCATTTCTCGAGATTGCGCGGCCGCGATATCTTCTGCGTAGATTCGGGTGAGCTCGATAAGCCGGTGATCTTTCTCATCCATGGGTTCCCGACTTCGTCATGGGACTGGGCGCCGATCTGGGCGGCGCTCAACGAGGCGTATCGCTTGGTCGCGCTCGACATGTTGGGCTTCGGCTTCAGCGACAAACCCCACGCTCATCGATACAGCATCATGGAGCAGGCAGACATCTGTGAGGCATTGCTGGTCGACCGCAAGCTCACAGGGTTCCACGTGCTTGCCCATGACTATGGGGACACGGTCGCGCAAGAGCTCTTGGCACGTCAGAACGAAGGGAAGGGTGTCGGGAGCTGGCTTTCGGTTTGCTTCCTGAACGGAGGGCTCTTTCCTGAGACTCATCAAGCGCGCTTGATTCAGAAGCTGCTCCTGAGCCCGCTAGGGCCGCTGTTCAACAAGCTATCCACCAAGCGCACCTTCGACAAGTCGTTCAGCGCCGTATTCGGACCGGACACAAAGCCGTCGGACGAAGAACTGGAGGGATTCTGGCAGCTGATCAACTACAAGGACGGCAAGCATGTCTTTCACAATCTGATCACGTACATGAGCGATCGGAAACAGTATCGTGAGCGTTGGGTGGGCGCACTGAAGGACAGCATCGTCCCGATTGGCCTGATCAACGGTTCGATGGATCCCGTGTCCGGCGCCCACATGGTTGCGCGGTATCGGGAAATCGTCAGCCGCGATCACTTCACCGTCGAGCTGCCGACCATCGGGCACTACCCGCAGGTCGAGGCCCCGGCCGAGGTCGTCAGCGCGTACCTTCGCTTCTTGCGGCAGCTCTAGGATCGACTCAAGCTCCGGTCGTGGCTGGCAATGACACTCGCGTTCTTCTCCTCGAAGGCATTCACGAAACGGCGGTGGACAGCCTCGCTGCGGCTGGGTACCCGAACGTCGAGCGCGTGACGCATTCGCTGACGGGCGCTGAATTGTCGAAAGCAATCGCCGACGTCGATCTCATCGGCATTCGATCGCGGACCCAGCTCGATGCTGCCGCGATTGCCGCCGCCAAGCGTCTCAAAGCGATTGGTTGCTTTTGCATTGGCACCAACCAGGTCGATCTCGATTCGGCTCGCCGCCAGGGCATCCCCGTGTTCAACGCGCCCTTTTCGAACACGAGGAGCGTTGCGGAGCTCGCCATCGCCGATATCATCTTGCTGATGCGCGGGATTCCCGAAAAGTCCGCCCGCGCCCGCCGGGGTGAATGGGCAAAGACGGCGCGCAACGCCTACGAGGTTCGCGGGAAGTGCCTGGGCATCGTCGGCTATGGCCGAATCGGAACCCAGCTCGGAATCCTCGCGGAGGGTCTAGGGATGCGCGTCCTCTACTACGACATCGAGCACAAGCTTCCGCTTGGCAATGCGGCGCCCGCCACCACGCTCGAAGAGCTCTTTGCCGAGGCCGACGTGGTCAGCCTCCACGTCCCCGGGACACCGGCCACACGCAACATGATCGACGCAAATGCGCTTCGCAGCATGCGCCCGGGCTCGCTCTTGATCAACGCAGCGCGCGGCACGGTCGTCGACATCGAGGCGCTGGCCGAAGCTCTCGCGTCTGGGCATATCGGAGGCGCTGCGATCGACGTCTTTCCGGTCGAACCCAAATCGAATCAAGAGATTTTCGAGTCGCCGCTTCGCGAATTCGACAACGTAATTCTCACGCCGCACATCGGCGGTGCCACCGAAGAAGCTCAGTTCAACATCGCCCGCGAGGTGGTCGCGAAGCTCGTCAAATACCACGCCAATGGCTCCAGCGTGTCGGCCGTCAACTTTCCGCAGGTCACCATTCCCGATCACGAAGGTCGTCGACGCATCTTGCATATCCACAGGAACGAGCCCGGCGTCATGGAGCAAATCAACCGCGTATTCTCGGCGCACGGTGTCAATGTTGCGGCACAGTATCTAGAGACCTACGCAGACGTCGGTTATGTCGTGATGGACATCGAGCTGGAAAACGCCGTCTCCCTCATCAGCGAGCTCCAGGCCATTCCGGCGACGATCCGGGTTCGCATTCTTCGATGACGCTACCGGACCTTGGTGGCCGCAGTTGCGACGTCGCCGTCGTCCAGATCGGACTCCTCGACCCACGCCATGAAGACGGTGTAGCCGAGGGATAGAATCACTGCGCCGACGAACAAGCCGAGGATGCCGCCGGCCATGAAGCCGCCAAGCGACCCCATGAAGAGCACCAACATTGGCACGGACGCCCCGCGGCCCATCAGCAAAGGTTTCAAGACATTGTCGCTCAGTCCAACCAGAACGGACCAGATCGCGAATAGAACGGCTACGACGGTCGAGCTCGTATAGAACACGTAGATGATCACCGGAATCAGGATCAGCGTCGAAGGAAGCTGCATCACGGCAAGAATCAAGATCAGCAGCGTCCATAGGCCGGCCGCTGGCACGCCGACCACCAGCATCCCCAGGCCCGCAAGGAGCGACTGAATCGCGGCGACCCCGAGAACGCCTCGCGTCACGCTTTGTACGCTAGCGGCCGCCAACGCGGCGAGCTTGGGGCCGCGCGGCCCCGCAATTATGTAGGCGGCTTTGTCCACCAGCCTCGCGGCCCGCTCCCCATTTGGAAGGATTGCGCCCGCGATGACGATCGCCACGATGAACATCCCGAGACCGATGCCAAGGTCGCCCACGCTCGACACCAGCCAAACGCCCGCGTTTTTCATGTACGGGGCGAGCTTCACCAAAGCGGTCTCCAAATTCTGAGACGCCCCGAGCCACAGCGCGTGCAGCTGAGCGCCGACGATCGGCCAGTTGGCGACGAAATCCGGCGGCGCTGGGATCTCGATCTGGTCGTGGATGAGATCGGTCGAGAGCCCGTCGGTTGATTCGACCAGGCTCGCTCCGAGGGCGAGGGTTGGAAGGATGAGCAGAAGCAGGGCCACTACGACCAGCAGCACGGCGGCGAGCTTCGAGCGCCCGCCTAGAGCCCCACTCAGCTTCGCGTAGGGCGTCTTGACGGCGATCGCGATCACCACGCCGCCCATAATCGGGTTGAGGAAGGGCGCCAGGATCTTCAGGCACCAGAACGCCAACAGAGCGAGAAGGCTCAAGCGAATCGCGGCCTGGGTCACGCGTCGCTCGAACGCGCGCTCGTCGTCCGTGGCTTTGCTAGGCGGCATCGCGGCGATCCTGCCACAATCCCCGCGGCGTTCCAATGGCTGCCGCGCGCCGTGCCGGCGACTGCTGCGCGTTCTGTGGAGCGCTAGCGCGTTGCTCGAAATATGGCATGTTCGCGCGAATTATGAGCAGCAAGATCACAGCAAACAAAGTCGTTACGCTCAACTACACCCTGCGCGACGACGATGGTGAAGTCATCGACCAGTCTAGCGACGGGAGCCCGCTCCTTTACCTCCACGGCGCTCGGAACATCGTTCCCGGCCTCGAGGAAGAGCTCGAGGGCGTGGCCGAAGGAGAGTCGATCAAAGCAACCGTGTCTCCCGAAAAGGGATACGGCCCGCGGATCGGCGAAGCCCAGGAGGTTCCGCGCAACCTCTTCCCTGCCGACGCCGAGCTCGCGGCAGGGATGCAGGTCGTCGCGCACGACGATCAGGGTCGGCAGATTCCGTTCTTCATCACCGGCATCACCGAGGAGACGATCACGGTGGACCCGAACCATCCGCTTGCCGGCGAAACGCTGCACTTCGAGGTGACCGTCGAATCGCTCCGAGATGCCTCCGACGAAGAGATCGAGCACGGGCACCCGCACGGTCCCGGTGGCCACCACCACCACTAGCCCCGTTCGAAATCAGAAGAGCAGCTGGAGCTGCAGGTTGAACACAAAGCCGTTCCTGCGCCCGGCCTCCCAGCGCTGGGCCACCCACGCGGCTTCGGCAACGACCTTGAGGCTGTTACCGATGATGTATGACGTACCCGCGATCGCCAGCTGGTTATTCGTGGTTTGCTGACCATTCTCGCCAAATTGTTCGATCGCAGAAGCCGGGTCGGTGGCAGTCGCAATCTGAAACGCACCGTAGCCCCTGCTGTCGCTTCGGAGCCAAGGGGTCAAGTACGTCATGCTGTACCGAAGCGCGAGCTCCCAGGTGAGCGAGAATCGGTACCCGGTCTCTGCCATGAACCCCATCGGACCAAAGAGGATCTTCCCCCCCTGCCAGGACTTGTACCAAGCCAAGTAGCTGATGAAGTTCATGTGAACGTGACTGATCTTTCCGAGCCACTCCGCGGACAGTCGCAGCCCGAGGTCCTGTGTCGCCACCGGTCGCGCATCCCATGCGATGCCCGTGCCCACGCTGTGGCGAAGCTTCTTGGAGCCCGTGACATCGCTAT
>CBESWY010000058.1:0-14417 GCA_965533395.1 uncultured Myxococcales bacterium | reverse complement strand
CGCCAGCGTCAGCGAAGCATCAGGTAGATCACCACACCGGTGACCGAGACGTAGAGCCAGATGGGCAGGGTCCACCTTGCCAGCCGCTTGTGTGCTGCGAAGCGCTGTCGCGCCGCCAAAAAGAATGTCGTCAGGATCATCGGAAGCATCGCGATGGACAAGAGCACGTGGCTGATCAGAATTGTGAAATAGGCGATTCGAATCGAGCCTTCGCCCTGGTACGGCGTATCGCCGTGTGCGTAGTGGTAGAGGATGTAGCCCACGAGGAAAACCGCGGAGGCTGCAAATGCCGAAACCATCAGCCGCTTGTGAATCTCGCGTCGGCCGTTCCGAATCGCGATGAAGCCAGCAATGAGCAGGGTAGCCGACGTCGCGTTGAGCGCAGCATTGACGCCCGGCATGAAGCTCAGGTCGGCGTGGATGCCACCGCCTTCTCTAACGAGCAGGAGCCAGCCGAGGAATCCGACCGCCGTGGTGGAAACCAGAGCGTTGAATATCCAGAAACTACGATCGCTTTGGCGGACCATCGTGTGACCCTAGGCGCAGGCACGAAGCTCGGCCAGCGCCTGGTCTACCGCGTCGAGGACCCGCGGGACTTCATCGTGAGCGTTCGGCCAGTGGGGGGCGAAACGCATCAGTCCGTCCGGCGTGTTGACGATGACACCGCGGTCGCGAAGCGCCGCAGCGAGCTTAGACAGACGGACGTCGACCGGAACCGTCATGCCAAGCAGCGTGGAGCGAAGCGCGGGCGCCGTAGCCCGATGGCTTTGAAAGCCCCTCCCAACGAGACCCTCTTCGAGCGACTCGAGGTAAGCATCGACGTGCTGATGTATGGCCGGTACGCCGAGCTGGCCGAGCAGCTCGAGTGACGCGCCGATCGCAGCGAGCCCGATGACGTTGCTGGTGCCGGTTTCGAACGCCTGCGCGCTTCGCTTCAGGGGGTTGTCGTACCGCAGCCGCGGCTCGTCGCCGACCAGGAACGCGACTGGGTCCTCATGACCGAGCCAACCCGCGAGCCGAGGCTCCATCGCGGTCGCGCAGCGCTCGGCCACGTACAAGAAACCCGTTCCCTCTGGGCCCATCAGGTGCTTGTGGCTGCCTGAGCTGAGGTAGTCGATGCCCCAGGACACATCGACCGGAGTTGCCCCCAGTGCTTGAATCGCGTCGACGAAAATCTCGGCGTCGTACTTGTGGCAAAGCGCGGCCATCTCCGCGAGCGGCATCCGGAGCCCGGTTTTGTATTGCACGGCACTCACTGCGACGAGGCGGACGCCCCGCTGCAGGAACCGCTCGAGCGCGACGAGACCTTCATCGACGGAGCGGTGAAAGTCGTCGAGCGACGACCAACGAAGCTCCAGGCCAAACTCCTCGGCAGCCTGTTGCCAGGGCGTTACGTTGGCTGGGAACTCGCCGTCGAAGAGGAGGACGCGATCGCCCCTGCGCCAGGGCAGCCCGAATGCGACGTCGATGACACCCTGGGTGGTATTGGCCACGATCGCGACTTCGGTAGGGTCTGCAGAGATCAGCGATGCGAAATCGTGCCGCACTTGCGCGAGTCGCGGCGCCCAGCGTACGAAGCCCGCCATCCCACCGCAGGCGTAGTCCTCGGTCACTTCTCGAATTCGTTCGCAGACCGGCGCGGAGAGCGGCGAGATCGCCGCGTGGGCGAGGTACGCAACCCCCTCGAGGTGGGGAAACAGGGCTCGGTCACCGAGCTGGGGACACTCTCTACCCACGCAAACCTTCGAAATCACTTCAACTCTCAGCCAAAGATCGCAGCGCCAGGATGACGTCGCCTCGAACCACGTCGTCACCCTCGTTCGGTACGACCTTCTCCACCTTCGCTGCATCTGGCAGGGCGTCACCTTGGTACACCAGGCGATTGAAGGTCTTCATCACCTCGAGCAGCCCCAGCGTTTGGCCACGCTTCACGATGTCACCCGCCGATACGAACGGCGGCTCGGATGGGGATGGTCGGCTGTAAAAGCGGCCGCTCATCGGCGCGGTGAAGGCAAGGGCACCCTCCGCATCAACTGTCACGGCCGAGTCTGCTTCGCTCAGGCCTGCCATCGACGTCGTCGAGATCGCGAGCAATGCGTCGCCGTACTGAACGGGAACGCGCGCTTGGCCGCCCCCAATGCGCTTGGACACGCGCCCCTCGACACCCGCCGGGACGAGGAGCTCACGCCGGACACCAAGCACTTCGATCGTCCCAACCGATTGCCCGGAAGCAAGGAGCTCTCCCTCCATAACCCTGGGCATGAACATGCCAACGCCAGGCGACAGGAGCTCGCTAGCGTCGTGGTCCATCGCGCGGGCGCGCAGAATGTAACCGCCCTCGCTCACGCACGTCCTCCGTTAATCAAAACGTCGATGTCGTGCAGGCTCCAAATTCGTGGATTTTTGACTCGGCGGTAGCCAACTCCCTGATAACTCATCTCCACCAAGACCTTCAGCCAATCGCGAAGCTCGTCCAGACGCACAATCTCATCGGTGTCCATTTGTCTGGCGGCAACATAGGGATCCATGTCCGCTTCGATTCGCGCTTCGACCTCGGCCATGCGCTTTTCGATCTTTTCCCGCTCTCCTGGGTCGGTCGTGACAATCTCGAAGTCGTCGTCGAGCTTGCTGTTGTACGAAGCAATCGCGAGTGTGCGACCCTCCATGACACTGAGGCGAGAGATGGGGGTCGAAAGCTGCACGATGGGGTCGTAGGGAAGCCCCGCCATCGCATAGTAGCCAGCCCCGGACGCTTTCCGTAGCAGCACGGTGAACATGGGCGTCTCGTTGGTGCTGTTGGTGTAGATGAGGTTAGAGCCGTAAGCGAGAAGCCCGTGGCGCTCGGCCTCGGCGCCGATGTCGAAGCCGCTGATGTCCTGAAGCCATATCAGCGGAATTCCGTCGCTGTCGCATGCCCTGCTGAACGCGCTGATCTTGGCGATCCCTTGCCGATAGAGAATGCCTGCGGGGCGCTGCTCTTCGCTCGCCTCCGGGTCGTCGATCAAGCCCTGTCGGTTGAGGACGAAACCCGCGTACAAACCGCCGACGCGAGCGACGCCGCAGATCATCTCCCGGCCTACCGACGGCAACACCTCCCAAAATAGGCTTTGATCGCAAAGGCGTGCGAGGATTTCGGTCGCGTCGTAAGCCTGACGGTGGTCGACCGGAATCAAGCCAGGAAGCTCTGCCGGTGAATAGGCAGGCTCCATCGATTCGACGCCGCCTCGATAGAATGCCGCGCCCGAGCTTGGGAGGCGTGCAACTTCCCGGCGCAGGCAGTCGACCAGAGTCACGTCATCCGGGACGCGTTCGTCGGCGCAGCCGGACTGATGCACGTGTACCTCGGGACCGCCAATATCGAGCGAGGTGATGTGTTGGCTCTTTGCACCCTTGATTAGAGCGGCGCCGGCGATGACCATGTACGCTTGCTCGGTCATGTACACGCGATCGCTGATGATCGGCATGTACCCCCCGCCGGCGATGCAGTCTCCGAACACGCCTGCAATCTGCGGCACGCCTTCTGCCGAAAGCAGGCTGTTCATCTTGAAAATGTGGCCAGCCCCCGTTGCGCCCGCGAAGCTCCGACGCTGCTCAGGCAAGTAGAGCCCGCTGCAGTCGACGAGGTAGAGCGCAGGCACGCGAAGCCGGCGGGCCATCTCTTGAGCGCGTTGGATCTTTTCTGGGGTCTTTGGCCACCATGCGCCCGACGCCACGGTATTGTCGTTGGCAATGACAACGCACCAACGGCCCTCGACCTTGATGAATGCCGTGATGACGCCGGCCGCCGGGGAGCGGAGCCCGTCGAAGTCGACGCCGTAGTTGACGAATGTGCCAACCTCGAACATCGCCGAGCCACGGTCCTTCAATCGTTCGAGCCGCTCGCGCGTGGTGAGCTTGTCCTTTTCGTGGACCCGAGCGACGTACTTGTCCCCCCAACCAGCCTGGACTTCGGCGCGACGCTCATCGAGTCGCGACTGGAGCGGTTCATGACCGGACCGTTCGCGCTCGTACGTCGCCTGATCGACGATCGCCTCACGTGGCTTGCCAATTGGAACCACCGGAACCCGTGCCATTAGCTCTCCCAACCTGGCACGGCGCTCGTGTCGTACCGATTTTCCCGGAATTCCTTCGAGCTCAAGACCGCAAGATGCATCGGGGTCGTGGTGGAGATTCCGTCGCAGCGGAGGCTCTGGAGCGCTTCGGTAAGACGATCGCAAGCCGCACCGCGGTCTTGACCCCATGCGATCACCTTGCAAATCAAACTATCGTAGTGGGGTGGAACCTCGTAGCCGGACTCGACATGGGTATCGACCCGGACGTGCTGATTCCCGGCGAGCGCGACCTCCCATCGGTCGATGACGCCAGGGCTTGGCGCGAATCCGTTTGCCGGGTCCTCCGCGTTGATTCGGCACTCGATTGCATGGCCGCTGAGCCGGATGTCTTCCTGAGAGAACCAGAGGCGCTCGCCGCCTGCGATCCGAATCTGCGCGTCTACGAGATCGATGCCCGTTCGCATCTCCGAAACTGGATGCTCGACTTGAAGGCGGGCATTCATTTCCATGAACCGAAGCTCACCACCCTCATCGAGAAGAAACTCCATCGTGCCTGCACCGACGTAGCCGATCGCAGAGGTGGCGCGCACGGCGGCTGCAAGCGTCTGCTCTCGCACGGCCTCATTTAAGACCGTGGCCGGTGACTCTTCGATGAGCTTCTGGTGCTTTCGTTGGACGGAGCAATCCCGCTCTCCGAGGTGCACGACCTTTCCGTACTTGTCGGCCAGCAGTTGAATCTCGATGTGGCGCCCACCTTCGATCAGCTTTTCGAGATAGAGCCGGCCATCGGCAAAACAAGCGAGCGACTCGGAGCGCGCCGATTCATAGGCGGCCTTCATTTCACTCGCTTTGCGGACGATGCGCATGCCTCGACCGCCGCCGCCGCTCTCGGCCTTCAGCAAGACCGGGAAGCCGATTGCATTCGCAACCTCGCGAGCCTGCTCGACGCCGTGCAGCACGCCGTCGCTTCCAGGAATCACTTTCAACCCGGCATCCGCCATGGAAGCCTTGGCGGGTGTCTTGCGGCCGAGCTTTTGCATCACCGCGGCCGGCGGGCCGATGAAGGTCACGCCGTGCGCTTCGCACAGGGACGCAAACAGAGGATCCTCGGCAAGAAATCCCCAGCCTGGGTGAAGTGCGCTGCACCGGGTCTGAACCGCAGCTTGAACGATGCGCTCCCTTGCGAGGTAGCTCTCGCTCGACCTCGCCGGTCCGAGCAGAACCGACTCACGGCCGCGCAGGTACGGTGCGTCGCGGTCGGCCTCGGAGACGCCGAAGACCGGTGTGATGGCGAGCCGATCGCACGTCTTTGCAATGCGAGCGGCAACCTCGCCTCGGTTCGCGATGAAAAGACGCCTAAATCGCTTCACGGGCGCGCACCTTAACACCAGGCGTGCGTTCTGAACAGCAGAGGGAGCATCGCGGCACGGTTCGTGTCAAAATGAGGAGGCCATGTGTCGTTTATTCGGTTTTCGCAGCGTGATTCAGAGCCAGGTGCACCGTTCTTTGATGGACGCCGACAATGCGCTCGGCGCTCAGAGCAACGACCACCGCGATGGTTGGGGCGTGGCATTTTACGTCGACGGCTCGCCTCACATCACCCGGAGCCCGGCAACGGCGCTCGACGATGCCCTTTTCCATCGGGTGAGCGGAATCGTCGCCTCCGAAACCGTGCTGGCGCACGTGCGGCGCGCCACCAACGGCGAGCTCTCGGTCCTGAACTGCCATCCATTTCAATACGGGAAGTGGATCCTCGCGCACAACGGCGACATTCAAGATTTTTCCAAGCACCGCGCTGAGCTCCTGGAGCGCGTCGCGCCCAGGCTTCGGCGATACATCCTCGGCGATACCGACAGCGAGGTCTTGTTCTTTTTGTTTTTGACTGATCTGTCGCAGCATGGTCCGTTACAAGGTCGCATTGGTGTCGAAGAGACTTCGATGGCGCTTCAATCGACGCTCGAGCATGTGCGTTCAATTTGCGACGTCGATGCCAAAAAGGAGCCGTCGCTGCTTACGGCAATCGTGACGGACGGGACGACCATGGTAGCGGCCGAGGGTGGCAAAGAGCTCTACTGGTCGACCTACAAGACTCGCTGCGCCGATCGCGACACTTGCCCCAGCCTTTCGTCCGAGTGCGAAGCGCCCTCCGAGAGCGGCTACGTAAACCACCTCATCTTCTCGAGCGAAACCATCATGGGTGAAAACATCTGGCTGCCACTGGAGCCCGGCGAGCTGATTGGCGTCGACTGGCGCATGAAGCTCCTCCGAACCAACGGACAGCGCCGTCTTGCCGTAGTGAACTGACAGCAGAACGGAGGCCGTCCCGCCTCCGAAGGACAGATGCCTCGATGGAGCAGGTGTACAAGAGCGAGCTGAATCGCGACGTGCCATTGGGGCGTCGCAGCGAGTTTGCCGCCATCAAACTCGGCCCGCTATCGGTGTGGCCTCCGGTCGTCCTGGCCCCCATGGCGGGCGTCACGAACTGGCCGTTTCGCAAGATCTGCCGGCGGTTTGGTGCGGGCTTGTATGTCAGCGAGATGGTGACCGCCCGCCCTTTGGTCGAAGGCCGGGCCAAGACGCTGATGCTCGCCGAATTCGGTGAGGATGAATCGCCTCGAAGCCTTCAGCTCTACGGAGTCGACCCGCACTACGTCGGCGAAGCGGTCAAATGGCTCGTGGGTGAAGGGCACGTAGACCACATCGACATGAACTTCGGTTGCCCCGTCCCCAAGGTCACCCGAAAGGGAGGCGGATCTGCCATTCCTGCGAAGCCGCGGCTGCTAGCCAAGATCGTCCGAGCTGCGGTGCAGAACGCCTGCGAAATCCCCGTCACGATCAAGTTTCGCATGGGCATCGACGAGACCCTGCTCACGTATGAAGATGCAGGCCGCATCGCGGAACAAGAAGGCTGCGCCGCCGTCGCGCTCCACGCACGCACCGCCGCGCAGCTCTACGACGGCGAGGCACAGTGGGATGCGATCGCACGATTGAAGAATCGCGTCCGCACGATCCCGGTGCTTGGCAACGGGGACATCTGGGAAGCCCACGACGCGCTCCGCATGATGCGCAGCACCGGCTGCGACGGCGTGGTGATCGGTCGTGGATGTCTCGGTCGGCCATGGCTGTTCCGGGACCTGGCTGACGTGTTCGAAGGGCGTGAACCGCAGAACCCGCCCACCTTTGGCGAAGTCGCCAAGATTGCGATCGAGCACGCTACGCTTTTGAGTGAGTGGGCGGGCGAAGCCCCGGCGATGCGCATGTTCCGGCGGCACAGCAGCTGGTACACGAAGGGGTTCCGAGGCAGCGCCAAGCTCCGGGCGCGCTTGATGCGCGTCACCACCCTGACTGAGCTCGAAGAGGTGCTCCGGGCCGGCGACCGAGCGGAACCCTTTCCTCCAGACGCCATGCGAGTCCCCCGCGGCAAAACCGCCGGCCGGCAGAAGGTTTCGCTTCCCGAAGGCTTCCTGCAAAACCGCCTCACCGACGAGACCTCCCCCATCTACGTCGACCCCGGCAGCGGCGGCTAAACGGGGACACTCTCCACCCTCCTAACCTCCTGAAACTACGAAGTTTCTGGCGCAAAGATCGCAACGCCACTTCCTCCCGCCATTTGGCCAGGAACGACCCAGCGCTGCGATCTTGGGCTGACAAGCGAAGTGATTCCGATGGGTTGAAGGGGTGGAGAGTGTCCCCTACGCTTGCACTTATGTCGGAGCACAGAGCAACCGTTCATTGGCACCGCCAAGGGACTGAGTTCACCCACAAAGAATACACACGCGACCACCTCTGGAAGTTCGAAAAGGGGAATGAGGTCAAGGCCTCGGCGGCCCCCCAGTATTTCGGAAACGAGGAACACGTCGACCCGGAGCGAGCGTTCGTCGCGGCCCTATCGAGTTGCCATATGCTGACATTTCTAGCGGTCGCCGCGCGCGATGGCTTCATCGTCGATGAGTATGTGGCCGAAGCGGTCGGTATCATGGAGCGAAACGGAGAGAGGCGGATGGCGATCACGCGCGTCGTCCTCATTCCAAACATCGCCTGGGGAAGCGAGCCGCCGAACCAGGAGCAGCTCGACGCGCTTCACGCGAAAGCCCACAAGCATTGCTTCATTGCCAACTCGGTGACCACGGTCGTCGAAATCGCGCCGCCCGCCTGACGGTGATGGTGAGACCGTCAGGCAGGCGGTTCGAAGTACGATAGGTTAAGTCTTCAGCAAACGGCGCCCTCTGGGAGGCACTCCCAGCTGACCCAGCAGTACCCGCAGTACTCGCCGTCGCCGCAGCCGGTGGCGCGGCAATCGAACTGCGAAAGGCACTCGTCGAGCTCGGGTGTCGGAGTCCATCCGCACTGTCCCCAGGGCTGGGTTTCACAAACACCGACCTCTCGGTAGCAGGCGAACTCGGGCAACGCGACGCAAGGAGACGCCACGTCTTGGTTCGCACAGATCTCACCGTTGCAGCCGGTTGGGCGGCATTCGTCCGGGGGTAGGCAAGCCCCTGCGTTCGGCGGAAGACAGATCCACTCCGCCTGCCCGTCGGGCGTTTGGCAGTAGTCACAGGTCGAGCCCGCTTCACAACCGTTGGTTCGGCAGTCGCCGGCCGGTGGCACACACCAGCCAACGCAGACGTCGCACTCCGGGCACGCCGGGTCCTGCAAGCAGACTTCCGGGGCATTGCAGTGTTGTTCGTCGCCGCACTGCTCGGGCCCGTAGCACTTTGGCACGCACTCACCTTGGAGGTTTCGGATGTGGGTCTCGACGGGACAGTCGCTCTTACACTCGCCTTCGTACGCGATGCGAACGTGCGCACAGCGGGCCTCGCAGGCATTGCCATAGGTCTGTCCGTCGACGCCGCAGACGGGAGCATAGATCTCGGGGCAGCCACATCGTTCGCAGACGCCTCCCCGCTGCGGCGCTCCCAAAATGCCTTCCTGGCAAATCCAGCCGATCGGGCAATCGTAGTCGTTCTCGCAGAAAGGGTCCTGCGGGATGCACTCACCCAGCTCACAGACGTAGCCAGGCGCGCAGTCGATGAGAGCGCACAAATCGACGCACATGCCGGGCGGCGGAGGCTCCGGAACGTTCGGGTCGATCACGCCATCGTCGGGCCATGCGCCGAAACGCTCGCAGTAGTGGCCCGGAGGGCAATCGCTATCGTCCAAGCACTCGCCCGGATGCGTATCCGGCAAGATCTTGCACTGGATCTCCAGATCGCCGAGTGGCGTCATCATGACGAAGCCTTCGAGCCGGGTCTGCTCTCCGTCGCACAGGAGCAGGCCTTCACCGAAGTACACGTCATCGAAGACCGGTGGGTCGAGCAGCTGGAAGCTCGCAGCGAACGACTCGCCCAGGCGCATCATCTCGTGCGGCGAAACGGCGAGGATGCCGGTGATGTCGGGAATCTGAGGGCTTTCACATTCCGCTTCGAAACCGTCCTGCCATCGTGGATCGACGCGGCACATACCTTCGCCGAACCGCTCCAAGCATTCGACGAGCTCGTACGTGGGCGTGAAGCCACACTGGCCGTTCGGCTGCCGTTCACAGCTGGCCTCTTGGTAGCACTCGTAGACTGGGCGCCATTCGCAGGTGCTCGCGATGTCCATGCCCTCTTCGACGCAGAGCTGACCGCTGCAGCCCGAGCGTACACACCCTTCTCCAGGCGGCTCTTCGCAGTACCCCTCATGGCGAATGCCAACCCCGGCGCAAGCCGCCTCGCACGCATTGATGTAGTTGCGACCATCGCCCCCGCAGACCGGTTCGAATACGCCCGGGCAATTGCAGCGGGTGGGACCCGGAATGCACCAGTAGGAGCTTGGGTCAGAGGGGATGCTCGCCGGGTCTGCGCCAGGCTCGTTCCGATCGTCGGCTGCGGCCCAGGGCACGGGCATGCAAGCGTCACCCACGAAGCAGTCGACGGGCGCTTCACAATGCATCGGCGCATCGCAGCGACCGCGGTGCTCCACTTCGTGCTCACCGCGGACAGCGTCTTCAACCGAATACGTCGAGCCGTCTTTCGCGCAGACGAAACCCTCGAGCGGGGCAGCGCTGTCGCTCGTCGTTTCGCCACAGCCAGCAACCGTCACGACGACGATGCCGACCACACCACAAGCCAACCAAAATCGATTCATTGCTTCTCTCCAGGCATAGGGGCCACGCCGTTTGCTAAAGCAACTTCGGTGCCAGCGTGAAGGACGGAAATCCGACATGATTTCGCCAATCAGACGAGACGCAGCTGTGCCAGCCCGTGCCAGACCCGCGGCCCCGCGTTGCAAAAAGTTCAGATTGAAGCGCCCTGCCGTCGCTGGAGGCGAGCCAGCCGTCGCTCGGCCGCCTCATCTCCCTCGGCGGCCGCCGTGCCCTTCGCGTGCTCGAGCGCGCGATCGAGATCTTTGCGGCGATGCTCGTAGAGCTTGGCAAGTGCGAGCTGAACGACTGCACGGAGGAGCTCGTCGTCAGCCGCCTGCAGTGCGTCCAGGAGCGCTCGTTCCTCGTCGTTGACATCGCCCCCGCGGCGCGCCATCCGCGCGTTGAGCAAGCAGGCTTCGACGGTGCATGCGGACTCCCCGCCACCTTGGGCGGCGGCATCTGCGAACGAGCGCGCGCGAGCCCGATCTCCGGTCCGCTCGGCAACCCTGGCGTATGCCAAATGGTCGCGCGGGTCATCACTGCCGTGCACCTCGTCGAAGTGACCCACGAGCTCCGACAAGAGCGCGGCCAAGGCGATCAGGTCGTTCGCGTTGTGCTCGATGACTTTGGCAATCGGCGAGACATCGCCGCCGTCGAGGTAGTCGAAGTAGAGCTGAGGAATCAGCGCTCCGGAGACGTCGTCTTCCCGGTACATGCCGAGCACCCGGCGCTCGAGCTCGACCAGTCGCACCGACTTCAGGCGAGGCCGCAGTACCCGGCGCGCGCAATGGAGCAAGTCTAGATGCGGGGGCAACGCCGGCGCGCGCACGCGGTTCAAGACGAAGCGGTTTCTCAACAGCGGCCAGTCGAAGGTCTTACCATTGAAGGAGACCACGCAGGAGCTTTGCTGCACTCGCTCGCGAAGCCAGCTCAGCATCGGCGCCTCCCGACCGAGCTCCGGAAGAAAGAGCTGCTGGATCCGCATGGACTGGTCTTCGAACCAAGCGAGGCCGATCAGAAAAGGCACCGTCCCCGTACCACCCGCAAGCCCGGTCGTCTCGGTGTCGAGAAACAGGGCGCGCTGAAGGTCGATGCGTTCGAGCGACGGATCGAGGGCGAGCTGAGCCAACCGCTCGGTCGAGACCTCGAGCGCCTTGGCGATGGGCGATCGCCCGTGATGATGCTCCGGCTCGAGATACTCGTCGATCAGGTGCAGCTCCCCGTGCTCGGTTTCGCGACGCTGACCGGGCAGCGCGCCTCGAACGCTGGCCACGTCCAGCTGCCGGGGAGTCGATCGGGCTAGTCGCGCCAGGTTTCGTTTGATCGACATCGGCCCTCAGTGGGTGGCGCTCACGCCGACAGCATCCAGTAAGCCGAGCACCAATCGCTTCCGCGCTGCCTCGGGCTCGTCATCACCAGAGGCATCGGGACCAATGCAGCCCGGGCAACCCTCTTGGCATTCGCAGCTTTCGATCAAGTGCCGCGCGCGACGCAGCAGCGCTTCGCGCTCTTCGAACAAGCGGGACGCCAGGCCGATCCCGCCCGCCACCGTGTCGTAGAGGAAGATCGTCGGGTCGAAGCCGGGGCCCTGCCCCTTACCGGGTGGCGCCTCGTCTTCGTTGCGGCTTCCGAGCGTGCGCCCGAGATCGCGCGGGTCGATCATGAGCCCTACAGCGCCCACGAGATGCATCGCCTTCGATAACCCGCGCAAGGCATCGACCACCACCGCACGCGGTTCGGGCTGACTCTGCACGAAGCCCTCGGGAAAGGTGAGCCAAAATGCGGTCGTGTGCTTCTGCATCTCCGGAAGGTGCACCTCGCCGTAGCCCACGTTCTCATGGCTGTGGAACTTGATTTTCTTGTAGCCGACGACCTTTTCGATGACGCTCACATCACCGAGCGCCGCATCGAGCGGAACTTCGCCGAGCTCGATGGTCGCGCTTTGATCCTCCTCCAGCACCGCCACCTTGCTGTGCGTCATCGCGGTCGTGTAGTAGTCCGGCTTCACACGGCGGACGAAGGCCTTGTGGTTGTCGAAATCCAGACGTTCGACTTGGAACTGCCCACCCTCGTGCTGGTAAATCGCCTGCTCGTGCAGCATCGTGTGCGTGCTCCGCCAGTCCATCTCGGCAATGGTGCGGTTTTCGTCGAGGTCGATGATGACGAAGTTGTCCCAGGTCGCGCTTCGAAGCGACACGTTGTTGGCGGGGTAGCTGTCCGACGCCCAGTGGTAGACCGAACCGGCGGCCGTGGCGCTGGGGTGAACGACGCCGTTGTCGGCCAAGTAGTCGAGCGCTTCGCCGAGCGCGTCGTCTGGGACGTCGCCGTAGACGTCGTCGGGCTCGAACGGGAGCTCGAACGCAGCGCATTTGAGGTGTTGGATGAGAATCTCGATGTTGTCCGGGTCGATCCGGGCATGCTCGATGGGTGCCGATACCAGCTGCCGTGGATGCCGCGCCATGTACTGATCGACCGGATTGCTCGACGACACGAGAACGGCCAACGAAAGATCGCGCCTTCGCCCTGCCCTGCCGAAACGCTGCCAGAGCCCCGCCATCGTCCCCGGATACCCTGCGCAGACGACCGCATCGAGCGCACCGATGTCGATTCCGAGCTCGAGGGCGTTGGTCGCGACTACGCAGCGAATCTCCCCAGCCCGAAGCGCGGTCTCGATGCGCCTGCGCGTCTGCGGCAGATAGCCACCGCGGTACGCGTGAATCGCAGAAGGGTCGATTTGGTCGCGCGATAGCTTGTCGCGGAGATACTTGAGCATCACCTCGACCCCGTTGCGGGAATTGCCGAAGACCAAGGTCGGGACGCCGGCGCGCACGAGATCCTGCGTGAGACGCACCGCCGTCTTGATGTAGCTTTGCCGAATGCCGAGCTCGGCATTGACGACCGGCGGGTTGTATACGACGAGCTGACGCCGCCCTGTCGGCGCACCGCTCTCATCGATGAGCTCGACCGGCGCGCCGCAAATGCGCGACGCGTGCTCGCGTGGATTGCCAATCGTCGCTGAAGCAAAAAGAAATGTGGGCGACGAACCGTGAAAACGTGCGATTCGCTGCAGGCGCCGCACGACATTGGCGAGGTGCGAGCCGAAGACGCCGCGATAGCTGTGGAGCTCGTCGATGACGACGTACTTCAAGTTCGAGAAAAGCCGCGCCCAACCGGTGTGGTGCGGCATGATGCCCGCATGCAGCATGTCCGGATTGCTGAGGAGCACTCCGGCGCGCTGTCGCGCCGCTCGCCGCGCATCGTTTGGGGTGTCGCCGTCGTACGTGATCGCGCCAACGCTCAAGTCCGCGTCGCGCATCAACGCGCGCAGCGCTTCTTCTTGATCGCGAGACAGGGCCTTGGTTGGAAAGAGATAGAGCGCGGTCGCACTGGGGTCGGAAACCAGCGCCTGAAGGATCGGCAGGTTGTAACAAAGGCTCTTCCCCGACGCGGTAGGGGTCGCGACGACCAGGTGCTTGCCCTCGGATGCGAGCTCGAATGCGCGCGCCTGATGATCATAGAGCTCGCGTATGCCTCGCTGGCGCATCGCCCTCACGAGCGCTGGCGCGAGCGACTCGGGCATCGGTACGACGCTGGCCTCGTGAGGCGCGACGGCGTGACTCCAAGTGACGTTCCGCCAGGTCGAGCCGGACCTCCAACGCTCCAGAACCTCGGCTGCGCCCCGGGGCCGCGCCCAAGGCTCGTCTACTCGTCGAAAAGGCCGCGGTTCGCGGCTCGTATCCTCCCCCACTGCGCTCATGCGCAGCACTGTACGGTTGTTTAGCCACGGGGGTCAAGAATCTCTAAACCACTTGGCAGCTGGGGTTTGCGGCCTAGTCTATGAGTGAATGTGGACGGGGGCGACTACGTCGGGACCCGCAACCCATGGGGAGGAAAAGAATGAGAATCGTTTCATCTGTATTGTTAGCGTTGGCATTGGTTTTCGGCGTGTCTGCCGCGACCGCGCCTACCGCAAAGGCCGATCATCACGAAGAGGCCAAGGGCGCAGCCAAAAAGGGAGCTGACAGCGCGAAGAGCGCCGCGGATTCGGCCAAAGGCAAAGCCAAGCAGGCCAAAGGCGAAGCCAAGCAGGCCAAAGAGAAAGCCGAACAGGCCAAGGAGGAAGCCCAAGAGGCCAAGTCCCTAGCCGCCGATGCCGCCGATGAAGGCAATGCCAAGACCGGGGCCGAAGCCCGCAAAGAAGCGCAGATGGCGAAGCGCGAGGCCCAGAAGGCCAAGGCCGA
>CBESWY010000057.1:0-14505 GCA_965533395.1 uncultured Myxococcales bacterium | reverse complement strand
TCGCAGGGGCAGCAGTCGCGGATGCAGAACTACCGTCAGTGGTTCGCGAAGCGCGCGCGCCCGGGCTAGGCGGCGGCAGAGAATACGGCCCTTGCCGGTCAACGCAGGAAGAGAATCCGCTCGCGCAGCTTCATGCTTCGGTCGCGAGCGAGCGGGACTTTCGGATCGTCGGGATGATCGAGAAGGAGGCGAAACGATCGGGCACCTGCTGGCTCGATGGTGCGTATGCGATCGATTCGCACGATGCAGCATCGGTGGCACTGGAAGTACACCTTCTCGTCGAGTTGGTCCGCCAAGATGGTTAGCGTTCGATCGAGCGCGAAACGGTCTTGCTCGGTAACCGCCCAGACCAGCTCGCCCCTGGCCTCGAAGTAGACGACGTCCCGCACTTCGACGACCACGTAGGAGCTCTTACGTCGGACGGCAAAGCGCTCTAGCCGCTCAGCGCCACCGAGCAGGTGCAAACGGGCGGCCACGTGCTCCAGCGTTCGACGTAGTCGATCTAGACGTACCGGCTTGAGCAGGTAGTCGGTGATTCGGGCGTCGAATCCGTCGATCGCTCCCTCTCCGTGAGCGGATACGATCACGATCTCGAGGTCAGGGCACCTTTTCCGAAGAAGCTCAGCGAGGGCCAGGCCGCTCAGCCCGGGCATTCGGAGATCGATGAAGGCCGCCTGCGGTCGCCGGGTCTCACACAGACTCCAGGCTTCCGCGGCGCAACCAGCCTCGCCCACCACCTCCACCCCTTTGCACTGCTGAAGCAGAAACGTCAGCTCATCCCGCGCGGGTGCTTCATCGTCGACGACGATCAAGCGAAGTGCGCCGCCAACCCTGGTCACGCGGAAAGCCACCGCTCGAGCTCGCTGGAAATCACCCGAGGTGCGTGGCGCAGCGCCTCGATGGTATGGGACCCGGTCAGGAGCATGACCGACCGCAGCTCGTGCACGAGCTCATCGAGATAAGTGCGCACGCCGTCCTCTCCCCCACGGCTGAGCGTTTGAAGCAGGGGCCTCGCGATTCCACCGGCATGAGCCCCAAGCGAAATCGCCCGCGCAATGTCGAGCCCGGAGCGAAGCCCGCCGGTCGCGATCGTCGTGAGCGACGCACGCGTCGCATAGTGTACGGAGGCTGCCGTCGGAATGCCCCAATCCCAGAGCCGATGACCCATGGAACGCCGCTTCTCGTCCGCTCGAAGTGTCTCGACCCCCACCCACGATGTTCCACCCGCCCCCGACGTATCGACGCAGCGAACGCCCGCGCCAACGAGCTTCTCGATCGTCTGCGGGCTCAGTCCGTTTCCAGTCTCTTTGGCTACGACCGGAAACGGCAGCTCGCTGCAGAGTCTTTCCAAGGTCTGTACGCAACCGCGAAAGTCCCGGTCGCCGTCGCTCTGAATGAGCTCCATCGCCGGGTTGAGATGGACGCAGAGCGCGTCAGCGCCCACGTCCCGAACTAGCGCTTCGAGGTCCTTGGTCCTCGTCTCGCGTGCCTGAACGACGCCGATGTTCCCAAGGAGCAAGATGTCCGGAGCCCAGTCCCGGACGCGATAAGTCCATTCCATTCCGGGATCGCGCTGCATCGCGCGCTGGCTTCCGAGCCCGAATCCGAGTCCATGTTCTTGCGCGAGCATCGCGAGCGAACGATTGATGCTCGCGGCCCGTTCGTGACCGCCTGTCATCGCAGCGATGACGACCGGAGCGCGGAGTCGCCGACCCAGTAGCTCGATTTCCGTGCTCACCTCTCCCGCGCTGAGCTCGGGCAGTGACTGATGAAGCAGAGTGACACCCTCCAGCAGCGTGCTGGTCGACCGAAACCCAACCTCGTCGCCTTCGCACAGGTCCAGATGATCGGCTTTGCGCGACGAAATTCCGGACGAGGGCGATCCGCTCGGCGGCTCAGGCGCTCGCGCGGGCATGACCTCGAAGTGATTCGTAGCCCCACATGTCGACTGGCTGCCGTGCATCGAGGTCCTGCTCCACATCCAAGACCCACGGCGCCGCCTTAGCCGCAGGTCCCGCCGTGAGCTCGAGGAGCTCCGCACCGTACCCGGAGCCATACGAGAATGCGGTGATCGCGGTTCCCTCCCGAAGTCCTACCAACGCCCGCGCTACGGAGATCCAAAGACTCGCCGTGTACGCATTGCCAGTCAGCTGGTTCCACTCGAGCGTATCCTCGACCTTCTCACGATAGAGTCGTTCCGATTCCTGCGCCGACCAGCCGAGCTGCTCTCCGAAATGAAGCACCGCCTTCTTAACCATCTTTGGAAAGGGCACGTGGAAGCACATGGCTTTGTACTTCGAGAGCACTGAACGCGCCTCGCGGTCGCCAATGAGGGCACCGAAGCACTCCGACACGGCCTGCCTGTAGCAGTCGAGGCTGAGCTGTCCGTCCACGGACGGAAACGAATCGCCGACGGGGCGCCAGAAATCAAACGCTGGGCTGCTGAATGGGAACGACGTCGGCGACACTGCGGCGACCTCGGGTTCATCGATGATCATCGCAACCGCGCCCGCGCCCTGCGTCGGCTCACCGGGATCGAGCCGTGAGTAGAGCGCGACGTCAGAAGCGATCACCAACGCCGCCTTGCCAGCACTTGCCCCCGACCAATTCCACTCGAGGGCCTGGCGTAACGCAAGCGTGCCACCGTAACACGCGTGTTTCACTTCGTAGGACCGAACCGCGCCGACTAGGCCCAGCTCCTCGGCGACCCAGGCGCTCAGCGGACGACTCATGTCCTTCGCGCTTTCCGTGCCAAGCGCAATGAGACCGATGTCCTCGAGTGGACGATTCCACCGTGAAAGGGCGCGTTTCGCGGCACCGACAGCAAGGGTTACTGCATCGTGCCCGTCAGGGCACAGAGCGATGTCCTTGCAACCTAAACCTTTTGTATACTTGTTCGGATCTACGCCGCGCAGCTCGGCGAGCTGCGTCACCGGCATGAAGAGCGGCGGCAATTGAAGCCCGATGGATGCGATGCCTGCTGGAGTGTTGCTCATTCGTTTGTCCCCCTGGTTCGTACACGTGAACGACCTCTTGCTCTCTAGCGCTCTCGGCGATGCAGTGAAGCTAAAACGTGTGACTCGTCCCGTAGATCCGATCAACGGTTCGCACTAGTCGTTGAACGGTGGTCAACCGTTGATTAGCCAACGCAAAGTAAAGTTCACGTCACTAAGCGTGCGCTAACGCAACGTGCTGTAAAGATCGCAATCGCGCAAAACCGTTGACGCTCCGATTTGGACGATCGAACAGATGCATGGATCGGTCGAACCGATTGTTGTAGCAACGTGCATCGACGCGCGAATACTTGTGCAGTCATGGGGGCAATGCAGACCGCGATCGCTTTCGGGGGCCAACGATCTACCTACGACGCAGTCGTAATCGGGGCCGGCCCAGCGGGTTGCGCAACCGCTGCTTGTCTTTCCGGACGAGGCGCAACGGTTCTTCTGCTCGAATCAAACCCGAAGGCCGCTCGCCGTTTCGCCGGCGAGTGGGTTCATCCCGAGGGCGCACGGGTTCTCGACGACCACGACCTCTTGGCTGGCCTCGAAACCAAGTCGAAAACGCTTGGTTTCGCGGTATTTCCAAACGATGGGCTTGGAGCGATCCGGCTCGAGTACCCGGGCGCAGCGGTCGGGTTCGCTTGCGAACACGAGACCCTCGTCCGCCACCTTCGAGGCCGTGTCTCGGCACTGCCGCGGGTCGACTACCTGGAAGGTGTGCGGGCTCAGCTCGGAGATCGCCATACCGTTGATTTGTCAATCCGCGGCGGGGACACACAGCGTGTCAACACACGGCGCGTTGTCGTCGCGGCTGGCCGCTCCGCGCGTAAAATTGCTCGCACCTCGGTCATGAAGGGGGATCAGATTTCGATCTCCTCGATGGCAGGTCTCATCGTCACCGGCAGCGACCTGCCGTTCGACGGCTACGGCCACGTCTTCGTGGGCGGACCCGGTCCTGTGCTCGCTTATCGTATCGACGAACGTCGGATTCGGTTTTGCATCGACGTGCCGGCGGCGATGTCACGAAGCGTCGGCAGCCCGGAGTGGATCTGGAAGTCCTACGCGGAGGTATTGCCCAAGTCGCTACGACGCGGCGTTCGCGACGCGCTTGCTACGGCCTCGATTTCGTGGGCGACGAATGCGTTTCGGCCGCGATGCTATCGAATGGCCAATGATGTGGCGTTGGTGGGGGACGCCGCAGGGGTCTTTCACCCATTGACCGCGATGGGGATCACGATGTCCCTGCTCGATGCTGAAGCGCTGGCACAGAGCCGGAGCCTCGGCGAGTACGTAAGCCGCCGAGCTGCTCAAAGCTACATCCCTGAGCTTCTCTCCAATGCGATCTATCAGGCGTTTGCGCGAACCGACGCAGGTTCGCAAGCGATTCGCGATTCGATTTACGGCAGCTGGCGCTCGGGCGCGGCGCAGCGCAGTCGTACGATGAACCTGCTCGGAGCAGCTTCCACGAGCCGAGCCGACTTCTTCAACGCGTTCTCACGCGTGGCGCTCCGTGCTGGTGCAGGCGCGCTCATATCGGAAACGCGCACGCTCACCGAGCTCGCGGGCTGGCTCAAATGGCCATGGGCGAGCTTGCACCCGCAGCGCGCTGAAATTCGCTCTCGTTCCTTGTCCTGGGCAGCCCCCGAATCCTGGTCGCAGCAAGACATCGTTCGATGCCCGCAACATTTTGAGGAGAAGACGCATGCAAACTGACTGGGACTTCTGCACCACCAGCCTTCGCGAGGTTTCGCGGACGTTTTCGCGACCCATCGAGGTGCTTCCGGGCGACCTCAGAAAGGCAGTAACCTGTGGTTACCTGCTTTGCCGCATCGTCGACGCGATCGAAGACAATGAAACGTTTTCGATCGATGATCGGGATGAACGATATCGTGGCTTCCACGAAGTCGTCCACGATGCTGCCAGCCCGAGCGCCTTCGAGCGTTCATGGTCGGGTGTCGACGGCTCGACACCACAGGAGATCGAGCTGTGTTCTCACATCGGCCGCGTCATGTCCGTGCTTGCGACCGTGCCTGAGGAAATGGGCGTCGCCGTGCTTCGCTGGGTGACTGAAATGGCCAGAGGCATGCAGATCTATAGTCATCGCTCAGCCGATCGCGACGGGATCATCGCACCGACAACCAGCGATGACTTGCAGCGTTATTGTTACTTCGTCGCGGGAACGGTCGGCCATATGCTCACAGATCTCTTCACCAGGGAGATGGATCTCGAGCCCGAGAGCCCGTCTGCGGAACGACTGACCGAGCACGCCGAGGCATTCGGCACCGGACTTCAGCTGGTGAATATTCTGAAGGACATCACGGACGACTTACATCGAGGCTGGTCCTTCGTCCCTCGGTCGCTGTGCAGAGCCGCGGGAATACGCAACGGGGAGCTGGCCGATCCCGAAAGACGAACTGCGGCGCATCGCGCGGTGCTTCCGCTCTTCGACCTTACCCGGCTAAATCTCGACCGTGCGCTCCAATACGCGCTCGCGGTGCCCGTCGAACACCGGGAAATCCGCTTGTTTTGTCTCCTGCCTCTGTGGCTTGCGGTCAAAACGATCGGGCTTGCGTACGGAAACGACGCGATGTTCACGGCGAATCAGCAGGTCAAGGTTAGTCGAGAAGACGTCGAGGACGTGATCGCTCGCTGCACGCTTCGCTGCGGGGAGGACGCGCTTTTGCGGGCCGACTACGAGGCGATGTGGAACCCGGTGTCGCGGCTGATGGTTGCGGGCCCCAACTGGGGCGACTCTCCCGAAGAAATGGACGCGGCATGACCGTGGAGGCACTGCACCGCCCAGCCGATCGCCCGTCGTCGCGGATTCCCGGCTTCTACCGTTTGGATCTGAGCGGCAGGCATCGCGAACTCCGAGAGCGCTTCGGCCTCACCGCGCTGGAAATCGAGCTACTCCGTGGCGCCGGGGTCGACGGGGTTGGTATCGCGGACAAAATGGTCGAGAACTGCGTGGGCGTCCTTCGCTTGCCCATCGGCTTGGGGCTGAACTTCCAAGTCAACGGGCGAGACTACGTGGTGCCCATGGCGGTCGAGGAGCCGTCGGTCATCGCCGCGGCGAGCAATATGGCAAGGGTCGTGCGCGCGTCGGGCGGCTTCGACGCGGCGACGAGCGAGTCGCTGATGATTGCGCAGGTTCAAGTACTTGGCGTCCATGACCCATCGTGGTCCCGCTTGGCCATCGAAAGAGCAGCCGATCGAATTCTGGAAACCGCGAACCAACGACACCCGAACATGATCGCACGCGGCGGCGGGGCTAGGTCGCTCGAAGTGCGCCAACTCGACTCCGAGCCCCAGATGCTCGTCGTCCATCTCTTGGTCGATTGCCAGGATGCGATGGGCGCAAACATCGTCAACGACATGGCGGAAGGGGTCGCACCCTTGATCGAGGAAGTAAGCAAGGGGCGAGTCCGCCTGCGGATCCTGAGCAACCTCGCAGATCGTAGGCTGGCCCGTGCGCACTGCGCCATCTCCGAAGAGCTGCTCTCGCGCCAAGGGCGGGAGGGATCGGCAGTCGCCGAAGGCGTCGTCGAAGCCTACCGGTTCGCCGCGGCGGATCCCTACCGGGCTGCAACTCACAACAAGGGCGTGATGAATGGCATCGACGCAGTGGGCATCGCGACGGGGAACGACTGGCGCGGCCTCGAGGCGGGGGCTCATGCATACGCCGCGCGCAACGGCAGATACGAGCCATTGACGCGCTGGTGGCGGCTGGGCGGAAAGCTGCACGGCGAAATCGAGCTGCCCATGGCAGTGGGCACGGTCGGCGGCTCCACGCGCGTTCAGCCGACGCTCCGCGTGCTGCGGAAGCTACTTCGTGCCGAGACCTCGCAGGAGCTTGCCATGGTGATGGCTGCTGTCGGGCTAGCGCAGAACTTGGGCGCGCTCTCTGCGCTCGCGTCCGAGGGTATTCAGCGCGGTCACATGAGTCTTCACGCACGTTCGGTCGCGCTTGCGGCCGGCGTGTCCGAGGACCGCATCGACGACGTCGCGGCAACGCTGGTGCGAATTGGCCAGTTTAGTACATCGGCAGCACGCAGAATCGCGGAGACCGAGTGAATGCGCATCGCTTCCCACGCGCCGCGACAGCAGCCGGCCCTGCGTAGCACCGCGCTCGATCGCGGCGCCGAAGCGCTAACCCGAATGCAGCGGGACGACGGCAGCTGGGAGGGAGAGTGCGTCTGGTGTCCGATGCTCACCGCGCAATACGCGATGACAGCACATGTCATCGGCCTCAAAATCGACCCATCACGCCGTGCCGGCATCCTGGCGCACTTTCGCGCCACTCGAAACGGGGCAGGCGTTTGGGGGCTGCACCCCTCCGACGAAGGCAGCCTCTTCGTGACGACCCTCGTCTACGTGGCTGCACGCCTCCTTGGCGTCTCTGAATCGTCCGAGTGGCTACACGGTGCGCGTCTCATGTTCGAACGAGAAGGCGGCGTTCAGCGAGTTCCGACCTGGGGCAAAGTTTGGCTGGCGATGTTGGGCCTTTATCCCTGGGAAGGCGTCAACCCCATCCTTCCCGAGGTCTGGGCGCTCCCTTCACGCCTTCCAATCCATCCGGCGAACTACTACTGCCACACTCGCTCGATCTATTTGGGGCTCGCCGTGCTCTACGCACAACGATTCGTCGCGTCGGACCTCCCGCTGTGCGACGCGCTGCGCACCGAACTCTATGCCGGTCGCTACGATCTGATCGATTTCCCAGCGTTTGCGAGCTCGGTCCGAGAAGAGGACGCGCCGTTTCGCGCGAGCAAGGGGCTCCGGGTTCTCTTCGGGCTCAGCCGCCTGTACGAGCGCGTTCAACTCGAGGGCGTGCGTGCTCGGGTCCTTCGCAGGCTTCGCCAACGGATGCGGAGCGACCTCAGGGCCAGCAGCTACTTGTCGCTCTCGCCGGTCAACGGTCTCCTCAGCATCCTGGCGCTTTGGTCGAACGACCCAAACGACGCCGATGTCGAGGAAGCCGTTGCTGGCCTGGACGCCTGGTTCTGGGAGGATACCCAGGAAGGTTCTCGGGTCGCTGGCGCAGGAAGCGTCTGCTGGGATACATCGTTCGCACTTCAGGCCCTTTCCATCGTGCCGGTAGCAGGAAGCACCCAAGCGCTAGCCCGCGGTTCGTCGTTTCTCGCCGCTCAGCAGATCGCGGAGGCGAGCTTCGACTACGACGCTGCGCACCGAATCGATCCGAGCGGCGGCTGGTGTTTCTCTGAAGTCCGACACGGCTGGCCGGTGAGCGATTGCACAGCTGAGGCCCTCATCGCGCTGCTGCACACACAGCCCGAATGCCTAGGCCAAGAGGACGCTGCCCGTGCCTGCCGGTTCATTCTCCGATGTCAAAACCCCGACGGCGGCTTCGGAAGCTATGAGCCGAGCAAGACCTCGATTCCTCTCGAATGGATGAATCCCTCGGAGATGTTCGGTGGGTGCATGGTCGAGCGCTCGTACGTCGAGTGCACAGCGTCGGCGCTCATCGCACTACGCAAAATCCAAGACCGGTATCCAATTCTCCTTCGTCATCGCATTCAACGCGCCATCGAGCGTGCCCTCGCTTTTCTCGTCGAGTCTCAGAACTTCGACGGCACCTGGGACGCTGCCTGGGGCGTGCAGTACATCTACGCCACAATGTTTGGCGTCCGCGGTCTGCTGGCTGGCGGAGTCGCCCCGTCAGACCAGCGGGTCCGGAAGGCATGTCGTTGGTTACTGGCACATCAGCGTCCGGATGGCGGCTGGGGCGAGCATCACGCCAGCCGTCAACTGCGTCGGTACGTCGATGCGCCCAAAGGGCTCCCGGTGCAGACGGCCTGGGCGCTCATCACCTTGGTTCACGCACGCGAGCCCGACTTCGCCGCACTCGTTAGGGCCGCGGAATTCCTCGAGCTCACGCAGGAGAACTCGGGGGAGTGGCCCGACGGGCAGTTCGTCGGTCTCTTCTTCGAAACCGCGCTGCTGAACTACCGACTCTATCGCCAATACTTTCCGGTGATGGCACTGGCGCTTCTTCGTCGTTTCCTCACCGTTCACGAGCAACCAGGGAGACCTCATGCAAGCCCCGCACCTTCAACCCGCGCCTGAACCCCCGACCAGACTCATGCCGACAGATTGGCTCGGGACGGTCCGAGCGGGAGTCGATATCGCACTGCACGAGTTCTTCGACGCGAAGAAACGCGAAACGAGGGAAATCTCGCCTCCTACCCTCGAGCTCGTCGACGAAATCGAGGCGATGACGATGCGCGGAGGGAAGCGTCTTCGGCCCGCAGTCGCCTTGGCCGGGTACCGCTGCGTCCGGCCGGGTAACGGCATGGAACGCCTGGTCGAGCTCAGCGCATCGCTCGAGCTCCTGCAGAGCTACCTCTTGATTCACGACGACTGGATGGACGACGACGAAATACGCCGGGGAGGCGCTGCCGTGCACGCGAGCTTGCAACGCCGACATCGGGATCCGCACCTCGGCGCTGCGCTCGGCGTGCTCGCCGGCGACCTGGCGTCGGTCTACGCCTGGGAGCTGTTTCTCGAAGCGCCCTACCCGACCCAGGCGTGGGCCCGAGCCAGCGCAATGTTTCTGCAAATTCAAAAACAGGTGTATTGCGGCCAACAGCTCGACCTCACGGGAGACGACGATGTCGCCCGCATGCACGCTCTGAAGACGACCAGCTACTCGGTTCGTGGGCCACTTCTACTCGGCTCGCTGCTTGGAAACCCGAACACCGAACAGCTCCGCGCCCTTGCAGATTGGGCCGAGCCGATCGGGGAAGCGTTCCAAATTAGAGACGATCTCCTCGGTGCGCTGGGTTCTCCCGCCAGCACTGGGAAGCCGGGTATGGACCTCCCGCACGGCAAGATGAGCAGCGTCCTCGTGGAGCTTCGTCGTTCGACCGACCCGGCCGAACGACTGCCGGTTGAGACCATCGTTGGCCGAGGCGAGGCCGATGAACGCGAGCTTGGAGAAGCACGTCGGAATCTCCACGACTTGGGCGTGGTTGATCGGCTCGAAGAGCGGATTGCGAACCTGCGAAACGACGCGTTGTCCGCACTGGACCGAGCCGACTTCGAGCCTCAAGGCCGCGGCATGCTCATCGAGCTCGCTACCAAGCTCACGGTCCGCCAGGCCTGACATGGCGAACGCTTCGATGGGGTTCGGTGCGGGGAAGGTCATTCTCGTTGGGGAGCACGCGGTCGTGCATGGCGCGCCGGCAATCGCGGCGGGCATTCGCCGAGGGGTTTCGTCGATCGCGCGACCCGCAGGCACGGACTCGCTGCACGTCGAGCCCTGGGGAAAGACATGGCGGCCCAACGCTAAGAGCGTGGAACCTCTCGAGCGGGCTTTCGAACACATCCTTTCACGGTATGCCGAACGTCCAAGGCTTCGTCTCGTCGTCCGCGTGACGTTGCCTCCAGGCGCTGGCCTCGGTTGCTCCGCCGCAATGGGGGTGTCGCTCATCGACGCGATCGACAAAGCCCTGGGGATACGACGATCGCGCGCCGAGCTGGGCGCGCTCGCACTAAAATGGGAGCGATTCTTCCACGGGAATCCTTCAGGCATCGACAACCTGACATCGGCGCTAGGGGGGGTGCTCTATTATCGACGGTCCTCGCCCCCACGGACCATCTCTCCACGGGGCTCATTGTTCTTGGTCGTCGCACACAGCGGTCAGCGTTCGAACACGAAAGAGATGGTCGCACGGGTGTCACAGCGGCTGGCGCGGCATCCGGATTGGGCGCGCCACGCGCTGGATGAGGTGCACACACTGGCCATGGACGCCGAAACCGCGATCGGCAGCGGCGACCTCGCCGCGCTCGGTGACATTCTCAATAGAAACCACGAGATCTTGCGCTCGTTTAATCTAAGCACGCTCCGGCTCGAGGAGCTTTGTCGAGAGGCTCGCTCGGCCGGGGCGCTCGGGGCGAAGATCACGGGCGCGGGAGGTGGTGGCTGCATGGTGGCGCTCGCCGCCGAGGCCGAGCATGCGTATCGGATCGCTTCTGCGCTCGCGGCCGAAACCTTCGTCGAGGAGGTACGTCGTGCCGCCTAGTCTCGTACCTGCGCGCGCAACCGCACACGCGAACATCGCCCTGGCGAAGTACTGGGGTAAATCCGACGTCGCTTGCAATCTACCGGCGGTTCCAAGCATTTCACTCACGCTCGAAGAGCTCGTCACCGAAACGGAGGTTTGCTTCGAACCCGGACGGAAGCGCGACGAGCTCCTACTCGACGGACGGAAAGCCACGGCAGCCGAAACCCAACGCACGGTCGAGCTGCTCGACCGGGTGCGATCAACCGCCGGAATCGAGCACCGGGCGATCGTGACGAGCACAAACCACTTCCCCACGGCTGCAGGCCTCGCGTCGAGCGCCTCCGGCTTTGCCGCCCTCGCGGCCGCGGCCACTCGTGCGACGGGGCAAGAGCTGGACTTGACCCGATTGAGCGCTCTGGCAAGGCGCTCGAGCGCCTCCGCTGCTCGGTCTGTCTTTGGTGGCTTCGTCGAGCTCGATGCCGGCGCGCGAGGCGAAAATGGGCTTGCTGCAAGGCCAATCGCGCCGCCGGGGCACTGGGACCTGCGCTTGGTTCTAGCAATCACCGCAGCCGGTCCGAAATCGGTAGGTTCAACCGAAGCGATGGAACGGTCGCGGACGACCTCGCCCTTTTACGACGCCTGGATCACATCGGCGCCACGTTGGTGTGACGCGGTGAGGCGGGCCATTCGCGACCGTGATCTGGAGCTCCTCGGAACCGCGATGGAGCAAAGCACGCTCTCGTTTCACTGCTGCGCAATCACTTCGCAGCCAAGCACCCTCTATTGGAGTCCGGCCACGGTCGCCGCGCTTCAGACGGTCACCCAACTTCGGGCCAACGGCCTACCGGTCTGGAGCACGATGGACGCCGGTCCCCATGTCAAAGCGCTCTGCGAGGCCGATCACGCTACACGCGTCGGCGACGCCTTGAGAGGGACTCCCGGGGTTCTTCGGGTCCTCCTCACCACTCCCGGCGCCGGCGTCGAGGTTGACTCATGACTGCCCGTGGTGTGTCGGCGCCCGGCAAGGCGTTTCTCTGCGGTGAGTATGCGGTTCTATCGGGCGCGCCTTCGATCGTCGCCGCCGTCGGGAGAAGAGCGGTCGCGCGCTGGACCAGCCTGCCACCTAGGCCTGAGCTACTGCCCCCCGAGGCGAACGCGACTATCGCCGCGGCGGAACAGCACTTCGGCGCGGTCCGCCATCACCTGAGCCTTGATACCCGACGACTCTATGACGGCCCCAGGAAGCTTGGATTGGGCTCGTCCGCCGCCGCGGCTGCCGCAAGCGCAGCTGCGATCGCCGCCTTGCACGGTCACGATCTCGAGCAGAAAGATGTGCGGGATCGCGTGTTCGCTACGGCATGGTGCGGCCACTCATCGGTTGCCCCGCGGGGGAGCGGGGCCGACGTGGCAGCCGCAACGTACGGTGGCTACCTCCGGTTTCGAGGCCGCAGCGGCAATCCGATCGTCGACCGGGTCGACCCCCCGAGCTCGCTGGTGATGCTGCTGATTTGGACCGGCGAGCCGGCGCGAACCAGCGATTTGCTCGCGCAAGTGAATCGGCTCCGCACGCAGGAACCGAAGCGCCACGACCGATGTATCGCCGCCCTCACGGAGCACGCGACGGAGTTTGCGCATGCGTTCCGTTCCGACCAGGCGCGTAGCGTCATCCGGACGGCGCGGGCGTACAACGCCTGCATGGGTGCACTCGGTGTAGCCGCCGAAGCGCCGATCCTGAACCCCAAGCTTCGACGCGTTGCGGACTGGGCGGAGTGGCACGGAGGCGCCGCGAAGCCATCCGGGGCAGGCGGAGGCGACCTAGCCGTAGCCTTCTTCTCGGACCCAAACGCAGCGGAGCACTTCGCGGCCGTTTGCCAGAACGGTGGGCTCCTTCCGTTGCGCGTGCAGATGGGCGCCGCGGGAGTGAGCCTTCTCCGCGTGGCCGAGAAGCCGCTTCAACCCAAGCTTCCGAGGAGTGCACGATGACCCGAGGCACTGCGTTTACGGAGCGATTTCAGACGGCGAAAGGGCCGAAAGACCCGCCGACAGTTCGCGGAGGCCTGCCTCTAATCGGTCACACCCGAGCTTTCGTCAGCGACACCGTGGGTCTGCTTCAGAGAACGCACGACGAGTGCGGTCCCGTCGGCAAGCTGAAGCTTTTGGGCAAAGACATCATTCTCTTCACCGGACCCGAAGCGCAGGAAGCTCTGTTTCGCCAGCCCGACCGAGTGCTCAGCCCCAGCGCCGCGTACAAGATGATGGTGCCGGTGTTTGGAGAAGGCGTCGCCTATGGAGCCGAACCCTCCAAGATGGCCGAGCAAATGCACATGCTCTATCCGGCTCTGCGCAACAATCGCATGCGCACGTACGCCGAAGTCGTCGCACGCGAAACACTAGACATGCTCGCCGGATGGGGAGATGAGGGTGAAATCGAAGCGAGCGAGTTCTTCGCTACGCTTACGAACTACACTTCGAGCAGTTGCCTCCTCGGCAGGGAATTCCGAAACGAAATGAGCGAGGAGTTCGCCAAAGTCTACCATGACCTCGAACGCGGCATCGTGGCCTGGGGCTACGTCCATCCGTACCTTCCTATCCCGGCCTTCCGGCGTCGAGATCGTGCCCGCGCACGTCTCGGCGAAATGGTCTCGGGAATTGTCGAGGCGCGAAAACGGTCCGGGTATCGCGGCGAGGACTTTCTGCAGACTCTGATCGACGCGGAATACGCAGACGGACACAAGCTCACCGACCATGAAGTCACAGGTATGCTCGTTGCCGCAATGTTTGCGGGACACCACACCAGCGCCGTCACAGCCGCGTGGACTTTGATCGAGTTGCTTCAACACCCGCGTTTCCTCACTGAGGTCCGAGACGAGATTCGCGATCGATATGCGGGGGAAGAAAGCTATGGGTTTCAATCACTCCGCAACCTCGAAAAGACAGAAGGCGCCGTCAAGGAAGCGTTGCGAATTCATCCTCCCCTTTTCATCTTGCTTCGGGCAGCGGTACAGGAGTGTGAAATTCTGGGCTATCGCGTGAAGAAAGGAAACTGGGTTGCGGTGTCACCGTTGGTCGCGCATCGGGACGAAGCGACCTTCAAGAATGCACTCCAGTTCGACCCAACGCGGTACGAGCCAGGCCGAGAGGAAGACAAGAGGCCGTTCGCCTATATCTCTTTTGGCGGCGGTCGACACAAATGCATGGGCAATGCGTTTGCGCTTCTTCAGATCAAGACAATCATGGCGGTGCTGCTGCAGCGCTACGACTTCGAGCTCCTTGGCGACGCAATTGCGACCGACTTCCAAGGTCTGGTGCTGGCGCCAAAGCGGCCGATTCGCATACGGTACCGAAAGCGCCGTCATGGGCCGGAGAACGGGTGAGGCATCCGGAATCGGCGGTTCGCGGCAGAGGTGAAAAGGTTGCCGTGCCCCGGCGTCAGCGCCACTCCTCAGCGTTTTCATCGACTTCGTATCCGTCGATGGCGC
>CBESWY010000056.1:0-14506 GCA_965533395.1 uncultured Myxococcales bacterium | reverse complement strand
CTTCCCCCGGAGCCGGCGGCGCCCTCCGTCGTGCTCTCCCCGCAGCCGACGGCCGCGAGCAGGAGAACAGTGAGAAGAGTGAATGTCAGATCCCGTTCCATTGGCTTCCTCCCGCTTCGAAGTAGGAAGGTTAGGAACAAGGCGCATTCAAAATTGAAGGCTCAACCGTGCTGCTACCCGCCATCCCCGAGACGATTTGGGTAAGCTCACGATGGTAGGTCTCCGGGCTCGCAACCCTAGGCTCTGCCGCCTTCCCAGGTTTTCACCCAGTGGCATCGTGGCAGCGCATTCAGTTACTTACCGTGGCGGGTCCGCGTCGGCCTCTCACCGACTTCCCTGTTCAGCCGATTGGATTTCTCCCCGTCGGCCTATCTCCAACGGCTTCGACGAAGCCGCCTTCAACCCTCGCAAGGACCGCGACGGTAGTTTGGCGTCGAGGAAAGTCAACCTACCAGGCGTGCCGATAGCTGACCCGCCCAATGTATCGGCGCCCCGGGAGTGGATAGCCCACGAGGTCTTGGCCGCGAATGTCGAGTAGGTCGTCAGCTCGAAAACTCAGGCCGAGCCGCCCCTCGAAAAGAAGCGCCCCGAGGCCAGCAGCGAGCACTGTGCGCGCGGAAATCTCGACGAGGTTTGCAGGGTCCTCGTACGCCTTGCCCACGTAGGCGATCTGGAAGAACCCGAAGATGTCGGACACCCACTTCGACAGCGTCCCCGAGTGCGCCTCGGGCTGAAAGTACGCAACCCATTCCGGCTGCACCGGCAGCTGATTGCCATTCGCTTTGTCGATCGCTTGCGTCCAGGTGACCTCGCCTTGGAGAAGGAAATGCTGCGTGACGCCACCGCGAAGCTCGAGCTCGACGCCTCGATTGCGGGCGCCTCCGATATTCTCCGCCTTGAACGTCGAAGCCGAAGTTCTGCGAAATCGAATCGCATCGTCGAGATGCGTCAAAAAGGCGCCGACCGACGCGTATCCGCTCAGCGCTTCGCGATGACCTCGGAGCGTCACGGCTCCGTCGTAGGCGAGCGAGCGCTCTTGCATCAAGTCGGGGTTTCCTTCGACGTTCGTTCGGTTGCCAAAAAGCTGGAGCAACGAAGGCAACTTGAACCCGCTGCTGACGGATCCCCGAAAGGCCAGCCACTCCACGGGCGAGATCGCCGCAGCGACGCGATAGGTTGGAAGAAGCTTTGAGGACTCTCCCGGCGGCTCGCCAACCAGCGGCGTCTGTCGAATCGCAACGCGTGTCCACGCCAGTCGAACACTCGAACGCAGCTCCAAACCCACTTTCCCGACATCGCCGAAAAAACGGGTTTCCAGCGTTCCCGCCGCGGTCAGACGATCGGAGGCGGGTTCGGGAGCGGTGGAAAGCTCGTTCTTGGGGTCGTACGCCTGATAGCGCGCCGCGCCGATCGTCGTGATCTCGAACCAGGGCATGGCCATCACCGATGCCGCGACGCGTCCGAAAGCCGTATGGGTCTGATCATCGGTGCGACGGGGACCGCCTCTGCCAAGCTCCCCGAGGGCGTCGCTGAGGCGGTTTCTTCCGTAGTCGTAGTTTGCCAGCACTTGGAGGCGGTAAGGGTGCGAACCATCTTTTTCATGAAGCCAGGAGGCGGAGCCGATCAGCCGCGTCGTTTTCGTGCGTGCCTGGAGCGCGGGGGTCGCACCCAGCCCCGGCTCGCCGCGCTCTCTACCGAGGCCGAGGAACACCAAGTCGAGATGGCTCGATTCGCTGGTTTCGGTGCGCATGTTGGCGAAACCGAATCCTTCGAGGAAGTCGGCGTTCTGCCGCCGGCGCTCCACGTCGTCCGTGGGATCAAAGAGCGTTGCGTTGTCGTCCGCGTAAGGATAGTCGTTTCGCGCCCCCGCCCCGCCCGCGGTGCCAAAGAACGAGACCTTCTCCGAAGAGGCCGCACCGAAAACGTTCGCGCGCCAAGCCCCGAAGCTACCTCCCGCCAGGCGCGCCCCGACTTCAGTCTCCTCGTACTTGCGAGGTCGGAAGCGGAGCACGCCTCCAATCGCACCCTCATTGAGCCACGCGGGCGTGCCGCCGCGAAAGACCTCGAAGCCTTCGATGGCTTCCAAGGGCACCAAGCTCAAGTCAAACGAGCCCGTATCAGGACCGCTGATCGGCACGTCGCCCAACATCACCGCGGTTTGGTCACAGGCCACGCCGCGGAGCCGCACGCAAAACGGGGAGCCGGCTGCTCCTTCACTCACCACGCGCGTACCGGCTGACTCCAGCAGAAGCTGATCGGTGGTTTGCGCAACGATCCTGTCGCGGACGAGGACCTCGCTGCCCGCCGCGGTCGCGTCGAGTGAGTTCGTCGCGGGAATGGGCCTAGTGACCTTCGCCGTCGAACCGAACTGAGCGGATGCCGGCGCGGCCAACGCAGCGACGGCGATGAGGGCACACGGCGCAAGGCGGAAGGAAAGCGCTCTCCCAACCGCTCGCTCGATTCGCCGCTTCCCGACCTGCTCCAAATCCCGTTCCTGCTTCGGGAACGGCCGATCGAACGGAACAAGAATTCCGACGCGCGACTCTCACCATCCCCGAGGTGATCAGCACAAAAACACAATCGCAGGTTTCCGGGCTCGCGACCCCAGGTCCTGTCACCTTCCCAGGCTCATCGCCCAGTGGCATCACGACAGAACATTCAGTCACATACCGTGGCGGGTCCGCGCCGGCCTCTAACCGACTTCCCTGCTTGAGCCGACGATGACCGATCCCCGTTTGAGGGTCAATCGTCGTTGGCCCCTGTCGATCCGTTTCGGAGCGCGTGGTAAGGACGCGCGGTGCGGCTCTATCCCTTGCTGTTTCTGCTCTTTCTCATCGCTGCGGCCCTCGCCGTGCTCGTCGGTTCGGGCGATCTCACCAACCCGGAGCTTCGCGACACGTTTCTGAAGCTACGCGGGTATCGCCTCGTGGCTGCGTTTCTTGCTGGGGCTGCATTGGCGGTCGGCGGTGTGGTCGTGCAGGGCCTGTTTCGCAATCCGCTTGCGAGCCCGTCGGTGCTCGGCACGACCGCCGGCGCGAGCTTTGGCGGACAAGTGGCGCTGCTGGCCTATGGGCTCGCCGGCGCAGGCAGCAGCTTCATCGTTCCCGAAATGATCGTACCGATCGGTTGCTTCGTTGGTGCACTCGGCGCTCTGGCGGTTTTGCTGCTCTTCTTGCGCATCACACAGGACCTGCTCGCGCTGCTGCTCACTGGCTTCGTTCTGAGCGCACTCTTTTTGAGCCTCAGCGCCTTCGTCACCAGCGTTGCACAAGAGACCTGGGAGCTCGGCAGGGCCGTCGTATCGTTTTCGCTTGGCTCGGTGAGCGGGACCGGTCCGCGTCAACTCGCATTCGCTCTGCCACTCATCGGCATCGCGTTGGTCGCGTCCTGGTTTTGGGGGCGCTCGCTGGACCTGCTGCTGAGCGGCGAAGAAGAGGCCCAAGCGATGGGCGCCAACGTTGGGGCGGCCCGTTGGTGGTCGGCGATTTGGGTGAGCGTTTTGGTTGCCGGAGCCGTGTCCGTAGGCGGTAACGTCGGCTTCGTAGGGCTAGTCGTGCCACACATGCTGCGCCCGTTTGCCGGGACCAAGCATCAGCGGCTGATCCCTGCAGCTGCATTGGCGGGCGGGATCTTCCTGGTCGCCTGCGATGTCGTCGCCCGACTGATACCGTCGCGCAGCGAGATCCCCCTCGGCGTCGTGACGGGCCTGATCGGCGCGCCACTGTTCTTGCTGCTTCTGATTCGGCTTCGCCGGGAGCGCGCCTATGCGTAACGGCGAGGGACATCTCGGCCTTCGAGCACGCGGCTTGAGCGTCACGCTCGGCGGCCGCACCGTGCTGCGCGACGTCGACCTGGAGGCCCATCCTGGCGAAGTGCTCGCTCTCCTGGGCCCCAATGGAGCCGGCAAGAGTACGCTTCTCAAAGCGCTGGTGGGCCTGTTGCCATACGAAGGCAGGATCGAAATCGCTGAGACAGACGTCGCCGCTCTTTCGCCGCGAGACCGGGCGCGGCGCATCTCCTACGTGCCGCAGCGCAGCCTGCTTCGATCCGCGCTCTCGGTTGAGGAAGTGGTCGCGCTGGGGCGCTACGTTCACGGCGGAAGCTTCGGCGGCATGTCGAAAAGCGACAAAGAGGCGATCGACCATGCCCTGTTGACCGCACATGCCGATGCACTGCGCGATCGAATCTTCACACAGCTCTCGGTGGGAGAGCAGCAACGAGTACTGCTAGCCCGCGCACTCGCCTCCGACGCGCCGATCTTGCTTCTCGACGAACCGACGGCCGCGCTCGACGTCGGCGAAGGCATGGCGGTCCTGCGCTTGATCAGAACGCTCGCTGCGCGCGAGCACACGCTCATCGTCGTGCTCCACGACCTCGCCGACGCCCTCAGCACCACAGACCGGGCGTTGTTGTTGAAAGACGGACGCGTGGTCGAGCAAGGCCAGACGCGGGAAGTCATCAGCGCGGAGCCGATTCGCGCGGTGTACGGCGTAAAGCTCATCGAGAATGCTCGCATTGGGTTCGAGCCCGACTCCGAAACCGCGAGTCCGGAGTAACGTGAAGCGGGCGAACGTCATCAACGGGGCGCTCCTTCTCATCGCGGTCCTGGCGAGCGCGGGCGTGACTGCTGCCATCTCCAAGAGGTCGCCGCAGGAACAGCAGCCGTCGAGCGCGGGAACGATTCGAGACGCCGCTGGCGAACAGGTCCGGGTGCGCGACTACGCCCGCATCGTCAGCACCAGCACGATCGCGGATCAGGTTCTCATCGAAATCATCGAGCCGGAGCGCTTGCTTGCGGTCAGCGCTCATACGCTCCGGTCCCAGGAGTCCCGCCCTTACCAAGACAAGATTGGCGTAGAACACGCGCGCGACATCGAAACGATCATGGAGCTGCGGCCCGATATCGTCTTCATCAACAACTTCATCGATCGGCGCCAGGTCGAGCGCCTCAAAGAGGCCGGTCTCAACGTGTTCGACCTCGGCCCGATGCGCGGGCTCGAAACTCTGCTGCCCAATATCGCGCAGCTCGCCTCCGTGCTTGGCGTGCCCGAGCGCGGCCAGGCGCTCGCCGACCAACTCGTTGAGAAGCTCGATGCGGTCTCCGTGGGCATCCCCGACGGCCAAAGGCGACGCGGCCTCTACGTCGGCATCCACGGTGACCGGCTCTACGGCGGAACCGTGGGAACGAGCTTTCACGACGTCCTGTTTGCCGCTGGTTTGATCGACGTTGCGGCAGAAGCGGGGTTCAACGGATGGCCGGCGTTCACCAACGAGCAGCTTCTCAGCCTCGACCCGCCTTGGATCATCACGAACTCCGGCACGGAACGTTCCCTGTGCCGCCACCCGGGGTTCGAATCGCTCGCCGCCTGCAAGGCAGGCCAGGTCCGCAGCATCGAAACGCATCTGCTGACCGACCCGGGGCTCGGTATGCTCCAAGCAGCCGAAGCGGTGCACGCCGCGGTGTACGGCGACGGCGCCTAGGCGGGGCCGGGTCGGCGGCGCCGAGCGCTAGTCCAGCAAGGCCGGCAAGAGCTCGCTGTAGGCAACGGTTCGTTTGAACTGCGGGAATTCCTCAGCGACGTTGTCGGGGCAGCGGAACAGGATGCCGCGGTCGGCCTCCTTCAGCATGGTCGTGTCGTTGTAGCTGTCGCCCGCAGCGTGGACCCGAAAACCGATGTTCTTGAGCGCCGCAACGGCCTTGCGTTTCCCGTCGGGGAGTCGAAGCCTGTAATCGGTCACCCGATTGTTCTCGTCGGTCAGCAGCTCGTGGCAGAAGAGCGTCGGCTGCCCGAGTTGCCGCATGAACGGCGCGGCGAACTGATAGAATGTATCGCTGAGGATGATCAGCTGGGCGCGGTCGCGGAGCTCGTCGAGGAACTCCTTGGCGCCGGGCAGGGGCTCCATCGTGCCGATGACCTCGTCGATGTCGGAGAGCTTGAAGCCGTGCTCGTCGAGGATCTCGAGGCGCCCGCGCATGAGCTTGTCATAGTCCGGCTCGTCGCGGGTCGTGCGTTGGAGAGCCTCGATTCCAGTCTTCTCGGCGAAGGCAATCCAGACCTCGGGGATGAGGACTCCTTCGAGATCGAGGCAGACGACGAGTGGGGGCATGGGCGTTACTCCGAGGCCCGAAATCGGGCGGCAAGGCGACGGCGGTTCGTCTACCTGATTTCTCGGCCTCGGCAACCGGCTTCGGCTCGACAGACCGCCCTCTGCGGATCAACAATGGCGAGCCCATGACGTTCCGAAACGCGATCTTCGCCGGTGGAGGCAGCCGCTGCTTTTGGCAGCTCGGCTTCTGGGAAGGCGCCAAAGAATCCGGGCTCGATCTCCAAGGCTCGGTGGAGTTCGTCGGATCGACCAGCGCCGGCTGTGCAATGGCCACGGCGGCGGTACTCGACCGGTCACACTACGCGCTGCAGCTCTTCAAAGGCTTCACCGCGCGAAACCCGAGGAACATCCACTGGGAGAACGTCAGCCCGTTCACGCGCGGCGCGCTGCTTCCTCATGCTCGAATGTACCGTGAAGCGCTCAAGGAGCTCGTTGGGCCCGGGGATCTGGACACGCTCCGCAAGCATTCCGTGCATTTCCTGATGAGCGCGTATCCGAAACGGCTTGGCGGGGCGATCGGCGCAACGGCGGCGCTTTGCATTTACGGCCTCGAGAAGACGCTCCGCAAGGATCCGCTTCACCCCAGATGGCCCGCGAGAGCCGGCTTCAAGCCGCTCATCGGGCGTGCGCACGATTGCAGCACGCTGCAGGACTACATCAGCATGGTCTTGGCAGCATCGTGCATTCCTCCCATCTTGCCGGATGGGCACTTCGAAGGTCGAAAGGTCCTGGACGGTGGCTTGATCGAAAACATCCCCGTTCGGCTGGCGGAAAACGAGCCTGGTCAAACGCTCGTTCTTCTTAGCCGCAAGTACGAGCGCGAGCTCCCGTCGACGAAACGCGTGACGTGGGTGCAGCCTTCGAAGCCCATCAAGATCGACAAATTCGACTACGCAAACCCCGACGGCTTGGAGGAGACGTTCCAGCTCGGCATGGACGACGGTCGAAAGTTCGGTCGGAGTCGTGTTCCGGGCGGCGAAGCCTATGGTTCCGCGCGGTGACGCGATCCGTCCTGACACTTGCCGTCGCGCTCGGCCTCGCGTCCGCCGCGGTCTGGGTCGCCAGCGGGCTTCAGTTGGACACCGGGCTCGAAGCGCTTCTCCCATCCGACTCGGTTTCGGTTCTGTCGATTCAGGCAACGCGCGACAAGCTCGGCCTCGAAGAGCCGCTCACGATTCTCGTCGAAACCGACGACCCCGACCGAAGCAAGGCTCTAGCGTCGCAGCTCGCCGATACGTTTGCGAAGTGGCCCGAGACGGTCTGGGTGATGACCGGCTACGGTCTGGACGCGCTCGCCGAGCGGGCGCTCTACTACGTGGACGCCGAGACACTCTACGAGTGGAGTGAGCTTGCCGAAGAGGCGCTCGACTGGGAGGTCTGTAAGGCCTCGCCGCTGTGCGTGACCATCGCGGACCCACCCGAGCTCCCGAACGGAGACGAGATTCGCGCAGCGATCGACCAATCGCCGGCCGGCACGGTGCTCCAAGAGCTCACCGGCCAGTCGGCCAAGCAGGCCGGTTCGAGCGCGGAGGATGAGGGCGACGAGGGGGAACAAGCGCTCTGTAACGACGCAGGCACCGTCTGCGCGGTCCAGGTCATGCTGAGCGGCTCACCGGGCGACATTGGCTACGCCCGGATGATCAAGGAGCGGGCCGAAGCGATTACGGTGCCGCTGGTCCAGTCGTCTCCGGAGGGGACGCGGATCGAGGTCATCGGGCGGTACCGAGTCGCCCCCCTCGAGCACGGCATCATCTTGAACGACCTGCGACTGGTCTCGATCCTCGCCGCGCTCGGTTCGCTTTTCATGGTGCTGATCTTCTTTCGGGATCTCACCGCGGTGGTGCAGCTCATGGTGCCCATGTTGAGCGGTCTCGCGGTTGCTGTCGGTTTGATCGCGTTGATCGAGCCCGAGATCAACATCATCAGCGCTGCTGCACTCGCCATCCTCGCGGGCATGGCCATCGACTTCGGCATTCATCTCTTGATGCACTACCAATCGGCACGCTCCGAAGGCTTGAGCGCAGCGTCCGCGGCGAAGGAAAGCGTTCAAGATCTCTGGGTCTCACTCCTCGTTGCCGGCGTCACCACGGCGTGCGGATTCGGTGCTTTGTCGATGACGGATTTTCAGGGTTTCTCGCAGATGGGTTGGATGGCCTCGCTTGGAATCATCGTGACCTTACTTTGGACGCTTGCCGTGTTCCCGAGCATGGTCCGCCTGGTCCCGGGAAGCGCCAAGAGCAATCGGCAGCCGGCCGCGAAACAGTGGAGCGCCCGGGGCTTCGCCTGGCTCGTTCTGCTGCTAGGCCTGCTGGCGATTCCCTTTGCCTTGCACATCGGTTTCGAGCCCAACCTGGGCAAGCTGCAGCCGAAGGGCGCCAACCACGGCATGGACGACTCGATGATGCGCGCGCGCGGCAACATCAACGCACTCTACGTCGGCGAATCGGCGGAGGCGGTGAATGCGGCGATCGGCGACGAGCTGATGACGGCCGGCGCCGTCGAGGCGATGGGCGCCGAGCCGATCGTCGTCTCGGCGCAGGTGATCTTCCCCGAGGACTCGGATGAAAAGACTGAAATCCTGACGAACCTCGAGGCGACGCTGGTGCGAGCGCGGGAAAAAGCGATCGAGCGGGAAGACAGCGAGCTTCTCGAAGAGCTCGATGAGCTCGAGCCCTGGGTCGACGTCGAGGGCCCGCCGCAGCCCGACCAAATCCCACAGTGGCTCGCGGCAACGCTAGTCCTCAAGGACGGCTCGATCGGAAAGAGCGGCATCATTTACGTGCCGCTGCGGGGCTCGAATGCCGAAGCGATGGAGCGGCTGGCAGCGTGGCTCGATCAGCTGCGCGCAGCCCATCCTGACGTGACCTTTGCATCCGCCGCGGCGCTCCTCGGGGAAGTGACACCGGCTCTAATCGCAGACTCGCCTTGGATTCTTTCGCTCGTATTCCTTGGGTTGATCACTGCAACGGCGATCGCGAGCCGGTCGATCGGCGTCACGCGGGACGTCTTCTTGGCGACGGCACTGTCGACCGTTTTCTTTGCTGCGACGCTGAGTCTTTTCGGGATCGACCTTCATCTCTACAACCTGCTGGCGGTACCCGTCGTGGTCGGCCTGGCCGTCGACGGGGCGGTGCACGTCCGCTGGGCGAACGACTACGACAGCCCGCGACAGCAATACGCGACGTACAAGGCTGTCGCTGCATCGACCATGACCTCGATGGTTGCGTTCGGCGCCTTGATGACCGCCGACAGCCCGGGTCTACGTTCGCTCGGCCAGGTCGGCGTGATCGGCCTCGGGATCTCGCTGGCTGTGAACCTGATCTGGCTACGCGCCTGGTGCCTGCCCAAGCAGCCAAAGGAGGCCTGAGGGCGTGTGCGGCATTGCCGGCATGCTGGCATCAAACCCCGAGGGGTACCCGGACGGCGAGGCGGTTCGCCGTATGTGCGACGCGATGGTGCATCGCGGCCCCGATGATCACGGATACCTAGCCGACGGCGCCTGCGCGCTCGGTCATCGCCGCCTGTCGATCATCGACCTGCGACCCGAAGGCGCTCAACCGATGACCAACGAGGACGGCTCGGTCGCTATCGTGGTCAATGGCGAGATCTACAACTACCAAGCGCTGCGGCGCGAGCTCGAAGCCAAAGGTCACCGTTTCAAATCACGCTCGGACTCCGAAGTCATCGTCCATCTCTACGAAGAAGAGGGCGTGGCCTTCCTCGATCGCCTCCGCGGGATGTTCGCGATCGCGCTGTGGGACGGGCCACGGCGGCGGCTGGTACTCGCGCGCGATCGCTTCGGCAAGAAGCCTCTGTTTTATCACGCGGGGTTCGAGGGTCTGGTCTTCGCTTCGGAGCTCGGCGCGCTCGCCGAATCCAATCACTTCGAGCGACGCCCCAACGTCGAGGCGATCGACTCCTTTCTCTGCCTGCAGTACGTGCCCTCCCCTTGGACGGCATTCGAAGGCGTGCGCAAGCTGCCGCCCGGCTGCCGGCTCGTTTGCGAGAACGGACAAATCGGCGAGCCGGAGCGTTACTTCGAGCTTCGCTTCGACCAGCCCACGAGCGGATCCCTGCCAGAGCTGACCGAGCGGCTGCATGCACAGATCGAAGACGCGGTCCGGGTTCGCATGGTCTCGGACGTTCCGCTTGGCGCGTTTCTTTCGGGCGGCGTCGACTCTTCGCTGATCGTCGCGATGATGGCGAAGCACTCCTCGCAGCCGGTCAAGACCTTCGCGGTCGGTTTCTCGGGCAAAGACTTCAGCGAGCTGCCGTACGCACGATTGGTGGCGCAACGCTACGGCACCGATCACCACGAAATCCTCGTCGAGCCGGACATGGCCTCGATCATACCCGAGCTCGTTCGACACTACGGTGAGCCGTTCGCCGACACCTCGGCGCTTCCGACTTGGTACCTCTGCCAGCACACCCGTGCCGGCGTGACGGTCGCACTGAGCGGTGACGGCGGCGACGAAGCGTTTTCAGGCTACCCACGTTACAACCATTCGCGGACCGCTCGCGCGCTGCGTGCGCTGCCCGGGCCCCTGCCGTCCATGCTCGCCGCAGCGATCGCCAGCATCCCGCTCCCTGCGGCTCAGAAGGTCCGTGATTTCGGCCGCCGCCTCATGGAGCCCGAGCACGTTCGCTTCCTCGGCCTGGCAGCGCACATTCCGCACGCCGATCGACTCGCCCTCTACGGCCCGGCCATGCGTGCGCGTTTCTACGATGACCCGGTCGCGCGTCGATTCGCGAAGCTCTACGCCACCTCGACTGCGTCGGACCCGATCAATCGGCTGCTCGACCTCGACATCCAAACGTACCTGACCGACGATATTCTCACCAAGGTCGACGTCGCATCGATGGCCCACTCGCTCGAGGTGCGCTGCCCTCTGGTCGACCAGGACCTGATGGTCTTTGCTGCGTCGCTGCCTGGCGACGTCAAGCTCCGCAGGCTCACGACCAAGCTCATCTTGCGAGAGGTCGCCAAACCCCTGCTGCCGAAACGTATTCTGAAGCGACCCAAGCGAGGCTTCGGCATTCCCGTCAATCGCTGGATGCGAGAAGACCTCGCACCGCTGACGCGCGACGTCTTGCTCGACCGTACCGCGCGCGAGCGCGGCATCTTCGAGCCGGCGGCGATCGAGGCATTGCTTCAGCAGCATCAGCGGGGCGAGCCGCGCGGCGATCAGCTCTGGGCGCTGATGATGCTCGAGCTCTGGTACCGGGCTTTCATCGATCGATGAGCTCGCCCGCGTTTGGAGATCTGTGCTAGATCCGCTCGCGTGATTTCGATCGTCGTTCCGACTTACCGAGAGGCGGACAATCTCGCTCTGCTCGCGGACGCCGTGGACGAGGCCCTGTCAGGCCCCGGATACGACTACGAGCTCCTCTTCATCGACGACGATTCGAGAGACGGCTCCGAAGAAATCTGCGCCGAGCTGTCCGCGCGCTTTCCTGCCCGAATCGTCGTGCGAAAGGGCGAGCGCGGGCTGGCGACGGCGGTCATTCACGGCATCTCGGTGGCCTCCGGTGAGGTCGTGGTCGTGATGGATGCCGACCTGTCCCACCCGGCGAGCGCCATCCCGGCGATGGTCGCGCGCCTACAGAGCGGTGAGAGCGATTTCGTGCTCGGCTCGCGCTACGTGGAGGGTGGTTCGATCCACGACGACTGGAGTGCGTTTCGGCAGCTCAACTCGATCATCCCATCGCTCATGGCGAAGCCTCTGTGTCCCCTCAAAGATCCAATGAGCGGCTTCTTCGCGATTCGGCGCGTGAACATGCCTGACCCAAGCCGGCTCTCGCCGGTCGGGTACAAGATCGCACTCGAGATCTTCGTCAAAGGCGGGTTTCATCAGCCGAGCGAGGTCCCGATTCACTTCTCCGATCGGCAGCACGGCGAAAGCAAGCTCTCGCTGAAGGAGCAGCTCAACTTCCTTCGGCACCTCGGTCGACTCTACGCGTACAAGCTCCGCCCCGGCGGAGCGACGTGAGGCTCATCCGGGAGGATCGGACGGTCGCCTGGATTGTCGTCGTCTTCGCGCTCTCTCAGCTCGTCGCGATCGGCTGGGACTTGCCAGGCTCGTACGGATGGGAAAACGACGGTATCGCGCCGCGCGACATCTTTGCCGGAATCGGCATCAACCTGACGCCGGGACAAGGTCATCGCTATCCGTTGTTCCACAATCTCTTGATTGGCGTTCTGTCCATCCCCATTCTACTGCCCGCGGCCCTTTCGGCCGAGAGCTGGACCCTCCCCGCGCTGATGGAGAAGATCCTCACCGTCCCGACGATGACCGGCGTCTCGCTCGTCGCAAAGCTCGTGGGCGTGCTCATGGCCTGCGTCGCCCTTCTCGTGATCGCGCGCATCGCCCGACGCACCGTGAGCGCCGAAGCTGGCCGATGGGCGGCGGTCTGGGCCGCAACCTGCTTGTCGTTTGCGTACTACGGACGGGTCAGCAACCTCGATGGGCCCTATCTGATGTGGACCGCCCTGGCGATCGACCGGCTTCTCTCCGCCGCCGAAACGCGCAAACGCCGCGATTACGTGCTGTTCGGCGTGCTCGCGGGCGCCGCGGTCGCAACCAAAGACCAAGCGTATGCCGGCCTCGTCCTGCCCGGTTTGATCTACGTTTTGCTCTTGCCGCTTCGAAACGATCGGCCCTTCGGACCCCGGGCGGCTCATTACAAAAACACCGCGTTCGCGACCTTGGCCGGCGCCCTATCACTCGGAGCTCTGGGCGGAGGTCTCTTCAATCCGACCGGCTTCATGGCGCGCCTTCGCGAGCTCACCGGAGGAGCGAGCCAAGATTGGATGAGCTACGCGCGAACACCCGAAGGGCTCTTCCGGAACATCGTCGACATCGTCGTTGGTCAGGAAACCTACTACTGGCCCTGGCTGGTCGTCGCGCTCTGCTGGGTTGGTGTCGCTAAGGTGGTCGTGCGTCCCGGCGGCGAGGGAATCCGCTCGCGAACGTTCCGCTTACTTCCATTGAGCGCAGGCATCAGCAGCCTCGTCTTCTTCACCCTGGTCGTTGCACGCTGCGAGCACCGCTTCGTCCTGCCGATGGGGTTCTGGCTTGCGTACTATGGCGGAGTCGCCTCCGCGGCGGTGCTCGCGCGTGTTGCGGGCAAGGGGCCGGTGCGGCTCCGAGGCGTACAAGTTGCGCTAGGCCTGCTCGTGCTCTGGGCAGCCGGGCACAGCTACGAAGTACAGCTGACCCAACACGGCGATGCGCGAAACGAGTTGCACGCATTCCTGGCTTCACTACCCGAAGGCACCCTCGTCGAAACCTACGGATGGCTGGTTCATCTTCCACACTTCGACGTGTCCGACGCTTCGCCCTATCGACTTCAGCGCGTCAGCAGACGCCCGATCAAGACGCGCAACCCACTCGTCGGAGCCGAAGAGATCGACGAGCCGTACGGCAAGGTTCATACACGCCGTCCCGACGTGTTGGTGGTTCCCGAGGCCACCGCCCGGGAGTTCATTCCGCGTCCGCTCCGCGCAGGCATGGCGGTGGCGGCCGTAGGGCAACGCTTCCAGTCGGACACGGACGCACAAGCGTTCTTCAGCTCCGCCCTAAGCGATTCGCTCGATGGCTACGAAGTCGTATTCATCGCGGAACCGAAGCTCCCCCACTGGGCCAAGACGCTCGGTGCGGAGCCCGTTCAAGTGCACGCGAGCGTGGGCAACCGTCAGTGGATCCTTCGCCGTTCGAAGCCGTAGTCAGACGCACAGAACGACCGAAAACGGCGAACTGCGCAGATTGTGCGCGTTGATCGAGCATGAAAAGAGGCTCTTTGGTCGATTGCTTCGATGTGCACCGGCTACTTGTTCAGCATCGCACAACCTTTCATTGACGCCGCCACTACCGAAAACCGGAGTCAACATGCGGTCATGACGCAGAGCACGGATGAAGAAGGGGGTAGACAGAACGTCACGCGATTGTGCATTCTCCTCAGCACCGGGGCCCACAGCGGCTCTGGAATACGCATTCGGTGCGCTCTCGGTTCGAGAAGGTGGAGGTGCGACGTGAAGTATGGATGGATTGCGATGGTCGCCATGATGGCGGCCTTGTTTTCAACAGGGCCGGTTGCTGCGCAGGACCCGAGCGGGACAGGTTACGGACCGGAGGAAATCGGTCCTGAGGAATCCCCACTCCCAGACCCGGATACGGTCACCGACGACTCCATGTCTGAGCTCGATAAGCTCAGGTCGATGGATGCGGCGTCCGACACGCCAGCTGGAGCCGATGACACCGGGATGGGCAGCCAGTCGGCCGAGCGCGAGCGCGCGCTCAGGAGCATCGGCGACGTCGGCAAGAGCGTTCGCACGGAAGAGGACGCCATCCCGCTGAAGTTCCAGTTCCACGGTTACTACCGGGCTCGCTACAACTGG
>CBESWY010000055.1:0-14583 GCA_965533395.1 uncultured Myxococcales bacterium | reverse complement strand
ATCGAACGGCTCATGGTCCGGTCGATGCTTCACGACATGGAAAGAGAGAACACGCCGGAGTCGATCTCGGCCGAAGAGCTTCGCGAACACTACGCGCTTCACGAGGACAAGTTCCGGATCCCGGAGCGCCGCCGAACCTGGCATATCCTAGTAAAGGACAAAGGAGCCGAGGCGGAGGCCCTCGCGGCCTCGATCCTTCGCGAGCTCCAGCGTGCAAAGGACCCGCGGACCGTCTTCGAGCGCTACGCGGACGGCGCCACGGAGGGCGTCGCTCTCGAGGTCTTGGCCGAGGAGCTGCCGCCGGTCACCGAGCAAGCCGGCCTCGAGAAACCTTATAAAGACGCGATCTTCAGCGCTGAAACTGAGGGGCCTTTGAAAAAGCTCGTCGAGACCTCGTACGGCTGGCACGCGATCGTCGTCGCCGAAATCCTGCCGGCCGAGCGGCTCACCATGGCCGAGGTGGAAGAGGCAAGTCGGTCCAGGATTAGTCAGGGGAAGCGAGCTGCCATGCTCGTCAGGACGGTCCAGGCACTGACGGCCGAGGGCTTGGCTCAGTACGACGAGGAAGGCGTCGAGCGCCTTCTGTCGAGGACGGGGCTTCCTCAGAGCGCGGACTGAAGGCGCTGCGGGGGAGTTGCTGTCGCGGCGACCCCGTGACTAGCATGGAACGCGATGGGGGAGCGCGTAGGCCAGCGATTCGGCGGATACACGGTGGGTGCGCACATCGCCGACGGGTCGATGGGGGCAGTCTACGAGGCGCGCCATGACGAGACGCGAGAGCGCGTCGCGATCAAGGTCCTTCATCCTCGCGTTGCACGAGACCCGATCGCGGCGGAGCGCTTTCGGCGGGAGTACGAAACCGCCGCCTCGCTTCGACACCCGTACATCATCAACGTCCGTGATTTCGGCGAAACCGACGACGGTGCGGATTTCATGACGATGGAGTTTCTCGAGGGAGAGGAGCTGAGCTTGATTCTGGCGCGGGAAGGTGCGATGCGGCCGGCGCGCGCGGTGCGCATCGTCTGTCAGCTCGCCATGGCGCTTCAGCACGCGCACTCCGATGGCGTAGTCCATCGCGACCTGAAGCCAGACAACATCTTCATCTGCGACGGGCCGAGCGGGGACGAGATTCGAATTCTCGATTTTGGTTCGGTTAAGCTTCAGCTAGAGACGGGTCCCAAGCTGACCATGCTCGGCACCATATTGGGTTCGCCATACTACATGTCGCCGGAGCAAGCGATGGGGAAGCTCGATGTGGATCCTCGCAGCGACGTGTTTGCGCAAACCTCGATCATGTACGAGCTCGCCACCGGAGAGATCGCTTTCGCCGCGGACACGATCCCCGACATCCTCACGAAGATCATCGAAGACGAACCGTCGCCGGTCCGCATTGCGAATCCCGCCTATCCCATGCCCTTCGAAGAGGTCGTGAGCAAAGGGCTTCGAAAGGACAAGCTCGAGCGCTTTGGGAGCAGCCAGGAGCTCGCCGAAGCCATGCTGGGGGCCTTCGGTCTTGGTCGCGATGTTCGACGCTGGGCAGGCACGCCCGTCGACCTGATCGAAAGCGCAATCGAAGAGGCGCCCGAACCGCTGGCGCTGGGCCCGCCGCCCCCGACTCCGTTCAGGAGCAGCGTTCCTCCGGAGCTCCCGACGCGCAAGCATCGCGGCGCGACGCTGGCCATTGCCTTCATACTCGCCGGCGCCCTGATCCTCGGCGGCTGGCTCTTTTTCCGCTCCTGACCGTCAGTCGACCGATTCGAGCAGGCCGCCGCGCACCCGGTAGATTTGCGGCGGCTTTGCCGGCGTGCGCTCCGAGGAAAACGAATCCATGGAGGTCAACGCTGTCAACGACGAACCGTTCCTCAGCGCATCGCCAAGCGCCTCTCGGGTTTGGTTCCCTTGGCGAAGCGTATCGGAGATCAAGCGATAGGCATCGTAGCCATACGCCGCAAACATCTGGGGGGACGTGCCGTAGCGGGTTTCGTAGGCTGTCCGGAAGCGCTGGTTCCGGCTGGCCTCGGACGCCTCGTAGAAAGGCAGCGCGACCAGTGCGCCCTGAAGATAGCGCTGCGCACGGCCGAGGAGCTTGGTGGACCAACTCGGGCTTGGCAGGAGAAAGTGGACTTCTCGTTCGGCGTGCTCCGGCAGAGCGCGGCCGCCGATGCTCCACGCTCCTTCGGCTGCGAACGTGGGCGCGATCAACGCCACCTGGTCGGCAACGTCGGCAAAGAGGATCGCGTCACAACTCGTTTCGAGCACCGTGCGCACGTAGTCGACGAATGACTTGGTCCCGGGCGGGTACGCCACGCCGTCGCAGTAGACACCACCCGCCGCGGCGACCTCTTGATCGAAAAGGCGCTCCATCGTGCGGCCATACCCATGGTCAGGGTAGAGAACCACAAATCTCGAGAGCCCACGGGCGCGCGCCGCGCCAACCAGGGCGGCCAGCTCGTCCCGCGGACTGTAAAGGAATCGAAAGACCTGCTCGCCCGCGTTGGTCACGTCTTCGGACGCCGAGAAGCTAAGCAGAGGGACGGCTGCGCGCCCCGCGGATCGAGCAGCGGCCGCGGTCATACGGCTTCCGACCGGTCCAAGCACCGCGACCACGCGCTGTTTCGTGATGAGCGACTCGACCGCTGCGCTGGTCTGCCCCGCGTTGCCTGCGGTGTCCTCGACCACGAGCTCGGGACCGCTTTCATCGAGCGCCGCGAGCTGCATGCCCTGCAGGAGCTGACGGCCCACTTCGCGTCCTCGACCGCTCAGCGGCAGGAGCGCGCCGATCGTGTACGGGTTGCCGTGCAGAAACTCGTCGGCTCGCGCGAGCAAGATCGCCAGATCGGGATCGGCGGCCGTGTCGGTCCCACGCAAGGACTGAGAGGACTGGGCGACCAAGTCTGGGTCCTGGGTATCGAGGGCGTGGCGAAGGATTCGCATCGATAGGAAGACTTGGGGGAGGGCGCCGGGTCGAAGCTCGTCGACCAGCGCGGTGGCCTCCTCGATGGTGAGCTTCTCCACCAGAACCGCGACGGCGGCATCGCTGCGTGGAGGGTCGGGGGAGGGGCCACCCCGCTCGATGAGGGTATCGAGGACACTCAAACCAAGCGCCGCGCTCGTGGTCTGCTCCGCGGCAATCACCGCGGTGTCCCAAAGAAGCGCCTGCTCCTCAGCGGTAAAGCGCTCTCCTGCCAGTGGTCCGACCGTCTCGAGCGCCCGTTCCGGATCTCCGAGCTGCAGTTGACACGAGGCCAAATGAAGCGACGCGCGAAGCGCGATCGCTTGGTCGGCGCTCTGCTGGGCCTGCTCGAAGTGAGGGATCGCGCTCTGGCACCGGCCGATGTCGGAGCTCAACACGCCCAGCTCGAGCCGCGACAAATCGGCAGCGGTCGTACCCTGATTATCGATGATGAACGCCTCGTACGCGCGTTGCGCACCTGCGATGTCGCCGCTCGACGCCAGCGAGCGCGCCCGCGAGATTTCGGACGGCGGGGCCTTTTCGAGGGGGCTCTCCACCTTCTTAGGCGCGCAGCTGACCAACAGGATCACTGCCACGCACGACAACGCGCTTCTCACCATGCCGGCGCACGATACATGCCCCACCGCCACCGGTCACACCCCCGCATCCCAGCGCTCGGCCAGCTTCGCGAACTCCTCGACCGATAGCGTTTCGCCGCGTCGGCCTGGATCGATGCCGGCCTCGCGCAGCGCATTCGAGGCTCGGCCCGAATCGCCAAGGGCGCGCAGGGCGTTGTTAAGTGTTTTCCGCCGCATCTGGAAGGCAGCACGAATTACCGCCCGAAACGACTCGGTCTCTTCGGCCAGGGGCGCCTCGCGCGGAAGGAACCGCACGACCGCGCTTTCAACCTTCGGCGCCGGGTAAAAGGAGCCCGGGCGCAGCCGACACACCGTTTCGACCTCGAATGCAGCGCGGGTGAAGACGGTGAGGGCGCCGTATGCTTTCGTTCCCGGAGTCGCGATCAGTCGATCCCGAACCTCTCGTTGGACCATCAAAATCGCACCATCGAGGACCGCGCGATGGGCGACCACCTGACGAATGATCGCCCCGGTCGCTTGATATGGAAGATTTCCGGTAACGACGAGCTTTGATCCACATGCGGCCGAATACGCTTCGAGATCGAGCTCCGCCGCGTCGCCCAATCGGACCTCCAGGCGGTCCCGCTCCGCGAACTCCTCCTCGAGAACGCGAACCATGTCTCGATCCAGCTCCACGGCGAGAACCGTGGCGCCGCGCTCGAGAAGGGCGTGGGTCAAGGCGCCTAGGCCCGGCCCGAGCTCGACGATCCGTTCGCCCATCGCCACCGCGGCGTCCGCGATTTGGGCGATCGAGCCAGGCTGGATGAGAAAATTCTGAGAAAAGGACCGTTTCGGCTGTAGCTCGTATTTCCTAAGCAGATCCCTGGTGTCGGGCGGCGCGGCCCTTTCGCGCTTCATCGCCTCAAGTCTCGAAGATCATGGGTATTTTGGTGGTACATCGACACTGGAAACCCAGTTGTGGCACAGCCGTTGTCAGGGGTGAAGGCGTTATTATATTGGTCTCAGACCTAGATTGACCTAGGTTAAAGACAGGGGAAAAAATGCTTCCAGGCTTCATCATCGACCAGATCCGTCAGCGTGAGGAAGAAGAGCAGGCAAAGCGCCAGTATCCTCAGATCCAGCTGCCTGTTCCGATGCCGGAGGGCTCGAAGGCGCCGAAGCGCAAAGACGATTCGAACCGCGGCGTGGTGATCATCGACCTGGGCGCTGAGTGACAATCCGCTAGACTGCGGGTGTGTCAGACCGTGCCTTACTGAGCCTGGATGAGCTGCCCGACTCGGTGTGGCAGCAGGCCGACCGAGGCGAGCTGGGCGAGGCGTTTCGGCTGATTTGGGAGGCGGAAAAGGTGCCTGCGTACGCGGCGGACAGGCAGCGCACGAGGGCGGAGCTCCAGGCCTACTGCGGCAATGAAGACGCGGCCCTGGCCCTGATGGCAGACCTCGGGGACCAAGACAGTTCCTCCTCGATGGTTCGCGCGCGCGTCGCTGCGTCCCGAGGCGACTGGGAACCGGCGCGTGAGCACGCGCTCGAGGCGACCCGCGCTCCGCGCGCTGCCGGTCGCGCTCTTGTGCTGGCAGCACGCGCGAGCATCGAGTTGGGCAACCCGGAAGAGGCTCGTGAGCTCATCGACCGGATAAACCCCGACGGCCCGATCGAAGCCCTGGCGGTGGCCGCGCTGCGTGCCCGACTCCCCGGCGCCGACCCCGCGACGGCGCTGATTGGGGTCATCGAGCGCGCCCAGGATCAGGGCGCGGCCCGCATCTGCGCCGAAGCGTGGGCCGACCTGAGCGAGCACTATCGAGCTCGAGGGGAGAGCGAGGAAATGCGAAAGTCGGCGCTGCGCGCGGTGGAGCTTTGGGACGACATGGCCACTTCGCTGCCGCCGCCTCTTCGTGCCGGCTTCTGGTGCGATGCGAAGCGGCAATCCATGCGCGCGAGGTGCAAACGCAAAAAGGCGGAAGCGCGCCCCCCTTCGAAGAACATGCTCACGCCCTTGCTCGCCAATCTTCGGCGGCTCGCTAGCGAACGAGATCTTTCGAAGCTGCTGTCGGTCACCACCGATGGCGCCGTCTCGCTGAGCGGCGCCGAACGCGGCTTCGTCCTGCTAGTAGACGAGCAGGGCGCCCTCGAAGCGAAAACGATCCGCGGCGCAAAAAACCAGCTCGGCGAGGAGACCGCGGCGTTCAGCCGCTCGATCGCCGAGACGGTTCTCATCGACGGCGACCCGGTGGTGACCGTCGACGCGACGCACGACGCCCGCGTTCAGGACTACATGTCGGTCCATCAGCTAATGCTCAAATCGGTGGCCTGTCTTCCCATCGAGTCGCGGGGACGAACTTGGGGAGTCCTGTATTTGGAGCACAGGAGTGCCAGTGGACGGTTTTCGGGGACGGACCTGACGCTGCTCCGCGCCTATGCCGATCAGGCCGCCATTGCGATCGAGACCTCACACCTCTTTGAACGCGTCGAGGCTCAGAGACACGATCTCGAGCGCGCCAACCTCGCGCTACGGGAAGCCAACGCGCATCTCGAGCAGAGGCTTCATGGCCAGACCGCGGCGCTTCACCGAACCCAGAAAGAAATTGCATCGCTCCAGATTTCGACTTCGGGAGGGGAGCGCTGGGGCCTCGTGGGTGCCAGCGACGGCATGCGACGGCTCTACGAGCTTCTCGATCGACTCGCGGGCAACGAAGTTCCCGTGGTCGTGACGGGGGAGAGCGGGACCGGTAAAGAGCTCGTAGCTCGCGCCATCCACCGCGGAAGCACGCGCGCCGATGGCCCTTACGTGTCGCTCAGCTGCGGCGCGATCCCCGAGGGCATCCTCGAAAGCGAGCTTTTCGGTCACGTGGCCGGAGCGTTCACCGGAGCAACCCATGCACGCGACGGGGTCTTTGCGCAGTCTCACGGCGGAACGCTCTTCATGGACGAGATCGCGGACATGCCTGCGCGCATGCAGCTCGATTTGCTCCGGGTCCTCCAAGAACGGCGCGTGCGCCCCGTTGGCGGGGCAAAAGAGAGGCCCATCGATGTCCGCCTCGTCACGGCGTCCAAACGTCCGCTCCGCGAGCTGATCGACGAAGGCAAGCTCCGCGAGGACCTGTACTACCGATTGGCGGTGGTCGAGCTGGCCTTGCCACCGCTTCGTGAGAGGCGCGACGACATACCCCAGCTTTGCGATCACTTCCTTCGGCGCATTGCTGCGGAGCGCGGGGAACCCGCCAAGCGCCTGAGCCGAGACGCCTTGCAGCGCCTCTGCGCCCACGACTACCCGGGCAACGTGCGGGAGCTCGAGCACCTTCTCGTCAACGCCACGGTGTTCGCCGCGTCGGACTGCATCGAGGCCGCAGAGCTTGCGATCGAGACCAGCCGAGTTTCGCGGCCGTCCAGCACAGACCTCGGGAACTACGAGTCCTTCAAGGACGCCGAGCGCGATCGAATTCTGGCTACCCTCAACACGCACGGTTGGAACCGTGCGAAGGCCGCGCGCGCCCTCGGCATGGCGAGGCGGACCTTCTACCGCCGGCTCAAGGAGCACCGAATCGTGCTTCCCCAATCGAAGGGGGCGAAGGACGAGGACCTGCAGCCTTAGAGGCTGGCGGGCGAAACCGCGCTCGAAACCCCGGCGTCGTACTTCTCCGGCGACTCCCCCGGAGGCAGGTACAAGGGCGGCTCGCCGGGCCGCGACCAATCGACCCAGTAGACCGGCTTCGAGCGGATATCGATATGCACGAAGCTGCTGCGCGGGTAGTAGCCGACCCCAACCTTCGTGAGCGTCAAACAGTAGTCCCGCAGGACTTCGTTCGGCACGCCCTCCACGCGGATGTCGATAGCTTCGCCCGTCGAATGCCGGCTCGAACCGCCCTCGTCACCGTTCATCGAGCGGTAGGCGCTCACCACGACGATCGTCCGGCCGTTGAAATGTTCTGCGAGATAGGCGAGCGCGCGCATCAGTCGCGGATGCGGGCGCTTCACTTCGTCGGTTTCGCGGTCGCGAAGAAATCGCCCGAGTCGTTGCCGGGCCTTGGGGTCGGGTTTCCCGTTCTTATCAAAAAGGCGTACCCGCAGCGTCTCTTGGCTGGCCGGTCGCTCGAGGGTGACCAGGCCGGACAGAACCGATTTCCGCGCTTTGGTCGCCTTGGCGCTCGCGCTATAGCCGGGGAGCTCGAGCCGCTGACCAACGCGAAGGGTGGAATCGGGCTTGAGACCATTGGCCTGCGTAAGCGCCTTGACGCTTATCTTGTTGAGCTGGGCGATGCCGGTAAGTGTCTGCCCGGGGTAGACGTAGACCACCCCCTTCGGTGGAATGCGGAGAACCTGGCCGACGCGCAGACTAGACGTCTTTTTCAATCGATTCGCTGCCGCCAGATTCGTCACCGAGACGCGATATCGTTTCGCAATCACGCCCAGCGTCTGACCTTGCTGCACGGTGTGCTTCCGCTGCGCATGTGCAGGCGCATGTAGGAGGAAGACCAAAAACACCACGACCAGCGCGCGCCACGCCCCATTCCAGCTCATCACGACCCGGCGAGTATTGACGAGTCTTCGTTCAGGGCAACTAAGCGACGAGGATCTCGGTTTTTTTGCCTTCGGCTGCGAGCGTTGCGACCATGATTTCAGACACCTTCGCTCGTTGACATTCGGTGGGTTCGCGTGTCGAGCACAAGCAGTGCCCGACGATCGCGGATGTCAGTGTTCCGCTCACTAGGTTCATCTAATTTAGGCCTAATTAGCACATAATTTAGTGCTGAATTTTCCTAAGTTGCTTGACCCTAGGGTGGTTCGGTCATAGCCTGGTTGAGGAACGGCGCGATGCGCGTGCCTCCCCCGTCGAGCCAAATCATGACCTACGACCCAGAGGCAAACGAAGCGATGCAGAAGCCGAACGCGTTGGCTGCATCCGCCTCTGATGCGAGCGACCGAGACCGGGCTTCCAAGCCCAAGGCGAACAAGAAGAGCGGCAACAAGCCGAACAATGTTCGCAAGATTCGGATCGAACGCATGATGTCCAAAGCTGAGTTGGCTCGACGCGCGAACCTATCGGTGTTGACGATTGATCGTGTCGAGAAGGGTTTTGGATGTCGAATGGACACAAAACGAAAGATTCTCGAAGCTTTAGGTCTGAGGCTCGCCGATCGGGTGCGTGTGTTCGGCGAGGAGGAGTAGCGTGGCTACATGGCGTCTGAGGGGAAGAACTTAATCGGCGTCGACATCGGTTCGAGCGCGATTAAAGTCTGTGAAATCAAAGAGGGGCGACGGGGAGCTCGAACCATCACCAGGTTCGGTTATCACGCTCTTCCTGCCGAAACCATCGTCGATGGTCACATCATCAACTCGAGCGCCGTTGTGGAGGGGCTCGAGAAGCTGTTCGCTGGCACCAAGCGGCGAAATGTCGCGCTTCGTGCCAGCGGCCACAGCGTGATCATCAAGAAGATCTCGATGCCTCTGATGACTGCGGCTGAGCTCCACGAACAGATCAACTGGGAAGCCGAGCAGCACATCCCGTTTGACCTCGAGGAGGTGCACGTCGACTACGAAGTGCTCCACGAGCGCACCGATCACGGGCAAATGGACGTCTTGCTCGTCGCGGCAAAGAAGGAAGAAATCACCGATCTCACGAACCTGGCCATGGAAGCTCGACTTCGTCCCATGGTCGTAGACCTGGACGCGTTCACCATCCAAAACGTCTTCGAAGCAGGCTATGGCGGCGCATCCGAGGACGAAACGACGGTGCTGGTGCACTGCGGAGCGTCAACGACGACGGTGAACATCCTCGCGGACGCCACCACCGCTTTCACGCGAGACATCGCCAACGGCGGGAACTCTATCACCGAAGAGATTCAGCGGCAGCTTGGCATCGGTCGAGACGAGGCCGAGTCGTACAAGTGCGGCGGGGAAGGGCGGGGAATCGTTCCACGCGAGGTCCCGGAGATCGTCAACCAGGCGGTCGAGCAGCTCGCAGGCGAGATTCAGCGTTCGCTCGACTTCTATCTGGCGACCAGCGGTGACCGCGAGCTGAGTCGAATCTGTTTGTCGGGTGGTACGGCCAACATTCAATCCCTTCTCGATGTGCTTCAAGAGCGCGCCCAGGTGCCCGTCGAAGCGCTGGACCCGACGCGGGTAGCCGATGTGGACGAGAAGGCCGTTGCAGAGCTGCAGGGCAGGGCTTCACAAGCGGTGGTCAGCATTGGCCTGGCGCTGCGCAAAGAGCGGGAGCGTAACTAGTGATTCGCATCAACCTGCTACCGACCGACAAGAAGAAGCGCGCGCGCCGCGCGGCGCCGTCACCGCTTCCGTCGGGCGACCTCAACCTCAGAACCTGGGGAATCGTATACGGGGGCGCGGTCGCCGTGTGGCTGGTCGTGCTCGGCGTCCTGTACTTCGCGCAGAGCGGAGAAATGGATACGATCGCTCAAGAGAACAAGACCCTCGAGGCGCGCCGGGACGAGCTCACGCGCAAAACCAAGGGCTTGGCGGAAGTGGAAGGTCGCCTCGAAAAAAGCAGACGACTCGAAAAAGTCGTTCAAGACCTCGAGCGGGCGCGACGCGGCCCGACGCGTGCGGTGATGGAGCTTTCCAAGGTGCTGAGCAGCCCGGGCGGCCCATCGATCAACGCGGCCGAGCTCGAACGAATGCGGCAGGAAAACCCGCTTGCCGGATTCAACGAGTCCTGGGACGTGCGGAGGCTCTGGATCTCTGGATTCGAGGAAGTCGAACGCGATTGCAAAATCAAGGGGATGGGGCGGTCGAACGAAGATGTTGCCGAGTTCTTGCGTCGGCTGACCCTTAGCGAGATCTATGACGGCGTGACACTTCAAAGGACGCGCGCTGCTACCGACTCGGACTCCGGCCTCCCGATGGTGGGCTTCGACATTACCTGCAAGGTGAAGTACTGATGTCTAGTCTCGAAGATCGATTCATAGCGATCCCGGGTTGGGGCAAGGGGCTGGCGCTCGTCGGCCTGCTCGCCCTGCTCACTGTCGGGTACTACACGCTGGTCTACAGCAGCATTTCGGGCGATGTTCAGCGGGGCCGGCAGACACAGAAGCAGCTTCAGGATCAGATTCGTGACGCCGAGCGGCGCGAGAAGCAGTATCTCGATCTCACGCAGGAGCTCGCCAACCGAGAGGTCGAGGACCGGCAGAACCGACGAATCCTGCCCGAGAACGCGGAGATTGCCGCGTTCCTTCAAGATTTGAACCGCGTCGCCGAGCTCAGCGGCTTGACGATTCGACTGGTCGAGCCCCGTCCTGAGCTGCGCGAAGAGCTCTACGCGAAGATCCCCGTGGTCCTCGCACTCACGGGTCGATTCCATCAGATGGGGAAGTTCTTCTACAACGTGAGCAAGCTAGACCGGGCGATCAGCCTGGAGAATATCCGGATGACGCAGCCAAGGCTGATGCCGTCCGGGGAGGTGCTCATCGACGTGGATGTCCGCGCGACCACCTACCGGCGTCCGCCAGCCGAAGGGAAGAAGTAGCCAGCCATGAGCTCCAAGATTCGAGTTTTCGCATCTGTCCTTCTCGCCGCCGGCATTGCCGCGGCGGGCTGCGGCGACAATGAAGACGAGTTCGGCTCCGGATTCGGACTTGGCAAAAGCGGCGAAGGCGATGCCGAGGAATCCGAGCCGTCCAAAGGCGATGCAGAGGCAGCCTCGGCCGAGTTAGATTCCGGCCCGCTCGTGTACACCGATGACGATTTCTCCGAGCTCGACATCCAGAATCGCGATCCGTTCCGGTCTTACGCCAAGGCGTTTCAGGCTCAATCGGCCTCGCCCGCACAGCGTCGCGTCCTCTTGCCGAGCACCAGCTTGGACGAGATGAACCTGATCGCGATCGTGACCGGCATTGCGACGCCACGCGCGATGCTCACCGATACCGCACAGGTAGGACATGTGATCCGCAGAGGTGACTACATCGGTCGTCCCGAAGTGGTACAGACCGGAGGTTCAGAGGGTATGCCAGTCACACTGAACTGGCGTGTGGATCGCATCCGTCCAGGATCGGTCGTTCTGACCCGCGAAGACCCCACTGCGCCCGACAAGCCGCCGTTGACCCGCGTGATGCCGCTTCATGAAGGCGGCGAAGTGACGCAGTTCACGACGCCCTAGTCGCCGAAAACTTTTCGCGCAGAAAATCCGTCGTTTTCTTGCCCCGGCCATCGCTGACGTTCGATGATTAACGTCAGCTGGCAGAGGAGTCAGGAATGCGTATTCATTGGGGTCTTGCAATCGCCTTGGGAGCAACTTTCGCATGGGTCAATATGGCCCAGGCGGCAGGGCCCAAAATTGATAGTGTCCGTATCGACGGCGCGCGTGACGAAGCGCAAGTTTCGATCGACGGTTCGTTCGACAATCCTAAGTATGCGGTTCGCACGCGAGAGGACGGTCGGCTCATCATCATCGACATCGAAGATGCTGCGCTACCGCCGGGTGGAATCAACTCGACGGGAAGCACCTCGCTGGTAGCTCGCACCGTCGCGAGTAACACCGCACAGGGTGCTCGCATCGAGCTGACGCTCACAGGCAAAGCGACCTACCGAGCGCACGCCACGGCGAGCGGCATCACCGTGAAGCTTCGTCGCGGCGAGGGTTCTACTGCGGCAAAGGCGAAGAGGTCGTCGACTTCAAAAGGGCCGAAGGTCGAAGGCATTCGACTCGAGCAGAAGGACGGTCGCGACCGGGTGGTGATCGAGCTTGCGGGTGTCCCAGAGTTCCGAGTTTCCACGCGCTCAGGTGCGCCGCCTCGACTCGAGGTGCTTGGCGCCCGCATCGACTCCAGCGCGAACCGACGGATCAAAGCGCCCCGAGGTTCTCTGATCGGGTCCGTCGAGCTCGAGCAGAAGGGCGACCGCGCGGTAATCGAGGTCCACGGTTCGGAAGGCGCCGCCGGCACGGCGATTCGCTCGGGCAGTCAGATCGTTTGGATGTTCTCGCCGACCGAGACCGACACGAGGCCGCACACGCGGACCATCGCCCGGGAAAAGGACTACGCGGCTGAGGTGGACGGCCCCGAGGTTGCAGGCTTCCTCAGCAAGATGCCGATGCAGGCGGGCGGCAAGACCAGCCGACGCTACTCAGGTCGTCGAATCGACCTCGACTTCAAAGACGCCGACATCCACAACATCCTACGGCTGCTCTCCGAAGTGGGTGGGGTGAACGTGGTCACCGCTGACAACGTCGGTGGCACGGTGACGATTCGAATGCGCGATGTTCCGTGGGATCAGGCGCTCGACGTCGTTCTGCAGGCAAAGTCCCTCGGCATGATTCGTCAGGGTAATCTGCTCCGCGTCGCTCCCCTCGCTCAGCTGGAGCAGGAGCGGGAGGCGGCCATCGCCCGTCAGAAGCAGCAGCAGCAGCTGGCTCCGCTCGAGACTCGTCTCGTGCCGGTAAGCTATGCGACCGCCTCCGAGCTCCAGCCGCGCGTTCGCGAGCTGCTGACGGAGCGAGGCACGGTCTCCGTCGATACTCGTACGAACATGCTCATCGTGCGCGACATCGTCGGCCAACTCGACGACGTGGAAGATCTGGTGCGGAATCTGGATACCCAGACACCGCAGGTCCTGATCGAGTCGCGAATCGTCGAAGCAAGCAGCACCTACTCGCGAGATATTGGTATCCAGTGGGGTGGCAACGCGGTCATGAGCAGCGCGACCGGCAACCCGACCGGGCTTCGTTTCCCGTCTGACATCGGCATCGCCGGGGGCGCGCCGACCGGCGTGGCGCCTACGAACGGACTCTCGCCGTTCAATCCTGGCGTGGACAATCCCAACTTCGCCGTGAACCTACCAGCGGTCACCGGCAACGGTTCCGGTGGTGCGCTTGGCTTGGCCCTGGGTAGCCTGAGCGGCGCCGTAAACCTCAACGTTCGCCTGAGCGCTGCCGAAGCCGCGGGCTCCGTGCGCATCATCAGCTCTCCGCGAATCCTGACCTTGGACAATAACGAGGCGTCGATCTCGCAGGGTACCTTGATTCCGTTCTCGCAGGTCAGCGCCCAGGGCGTCAACACGGCTTTCCAGGAAGCCAAGCTCGAGCTCAACGTGACGCCCCACGTAACCAGCGATGGCTCGGTGGCGATGGACGTCAAGATCACCCGCAACGAGCCCGACTTCGGTCGAACCGGCGCAAACGGTGACCCGACGATTCTCGAACGAGAGGCCCAGACTCAGCTCCTCGTCGACGATGGGGATACGGCCGTCATCGGTGGCATCTACACGCGAAACACGGGCCGCAACGTCGACCAGGTGCCGTTCTTTGGCGACATCCCGGTTCTGGGTGTCTTCTTCAAGCGCCGCCGCTTCCGCGAGGACCGGAACGAGCTTCTCATTTTCCTCACGCCCAGGATCGTAAACAGGGCGCTCGCGCTGCCGGAGTAGTTTCCCCGTAAAGAGGCCGCTGCCCGTCCTTCACGGGGCTCCGCCCCAGGTTCGTGACTGGGGGCCGGGAGGGCCGTATGCTGCTTTGCGTGCGTGTTTATCTGTCAGGGCCCATGGGGGCCGGAAAGTCGACCGTGGCTGGTCTGGTGGCCGGGCAGCTCGGTACCCGTTCGCTCGATTTGGATGCACGGGTCGAAGAGCTGGCCGGACGTTCGATTCCGGAGATCTTTGCCGAGCGCGGAGAGGGGGCGTTTCGGGCTCTCGAGAAAGAGGCGCTCGAGACGCTTCCTGGCGACGTCGGCGTGGTTTCCCTGGGTGGCGGCACGGTGGTCGACGACCAAACGCGTCAGATGCTGCTGCGCGGAGGCATCCTCGTCACGTTGACCGCCGGGCCTTCGGTGCTCGCGGCACGGGTGGGCGCGGGTCGGGGGCGCCCATTGCTTGGCGAGGATCCCAGGGCTGACCTGGAGCGCATCCTCAGGGACCGAGCGGCCGCCTACGCGGAAGCCCATGCGGTCATCGACACGAGCACCAGAAAACCCGAAGCAATCGCTGCGGCGATTGTGGCCGTCCGCAACCTCTCGCCGATCGTCGTGCCTCTGGGCCTACGCACCTATCTTGTCGAGGTGGGCCGCGGCGCGCGCCATCGCGTCGGCGTTC
>CBESWY010000054.1:0-14690 GCA_965533395.1 uncultured Myxococcales bacterium | reverse complement strand
GAGTTTGCCTCATTCGATGCGAGCACTGGCATCGTCGTGGCCGACTACGCGGCGCTGGTCGAGGGCGCGGCTCTCGATCAAGACATGGCCGCCGACGCTGGCTGCATGTCGAAACCTGCCGACACGGATTGCGGACCCTTGTTCGCCAACTTAGGGCTGCCCTTTGGCGAGAACCCCGCCGGGCCCCAGCAATTTTTCTCAGCCGAGTGAGTTTTTTGCTCGGCCCCGGGATACGACTCCTTCACACCTGAACATGAAGCACCTCTCTCACACTCTTATCTTATTGCCATTGCTCTTCGGGGCCGGATGCGGTGACAGCGACACCTCATCCAGCCCCGAAGCATGGGTCTGGAACCTTCCGGACACCGTGCCGCCGCCGCGGGTTCCCGAAGACAACCCAATGTCGGAGGCAAAGGTCGAGCTTGGTCGCTTTCTGTTTTACGACACGAAGCTTTCGGGAAACCAAACCCAGAGCTGCGGAAGCTGTCATCTGCAGGAGCTCGCATTTACCGATGGGCTGGCGCGGGCCGAAGGCTCGACCGGCGAGATTCATCCGCGCAGCTCGATGAGCGTGGCCAACTCCGGTTACGCGGCATCGCTGACCTGGGCAAACCCGGCCGTGGTGCGCCTCGAAGAACAAGCCCTGGTGCCGATGTTCGGTGAGGACCCGGTCGAGCTCGGGATGGCCAACATGGAAGCTGAGCTTCTCCGTCGAATGCGCGATGACGGGCTCTACCCGGAAATGTTCGCCGCAGCGTTCCCCGAGAAATCGGATCCGATCGACCTGGACAGCATCACCAAAGCGATCGCCTCGTTTCAACGCGCTCTGACGAGCTTCAACTCGAAGCACGACCGCGGTTCGAGCGCGCTCACCCTCTCGGAGCAACGCGGCAAGGCACTATTTTTCGGCGGCACCACCGAGGCGGGCGTGCCGGATGCGCTCGAATGCTTCCACTGCCACGGCGGCTTCCTCCTCTCCCAGGCGGTCGACCACGACGGCAGCGAGTTCAATCAACAGACCTTCATCAACAACGGCCTGTACAACCTCGACTCGGACGGGAGCTACCCGGAGGGCAATCAGGGGCTCTTCGACATCACGAACGACTCGGCCGACAAGGGAAAGTTCAAGCCACCAAGCCTTCGCAACATCGCGGTTACCGCCCCGTACATGCACGATGGCTCGATCGCCACGCTAGAAGAGGTGGTGGATCACTATGCGCGGGGCGGACGCCTAGTCGAAAGCGGGCCCAACGCGGGCGATGGCTTCGACAACCCCAACAAGAGCAGCTTCCTGAACGGTTTCGAGATTACTGAGCAAGAAAAGCAAGACCTGGTTGCTTTCCTCCGATCGCTGACCGACGAAGACCTGTTGACCAACCCGGCGCTCAGCGACCCGTTCGCGCAATGATCTAGACGAGAAGTCGCGGCTCGCGTTCGAGTGTCACACCAAAACGGTCGAGCACGCGCGCGCGGATCTCGTCGGCAAAGGCGAGAAGCTCGGCCGTCGTGCCACCACCGTGGTGGACGAGGGCCAAGGCATGATTGCTCGAGACGCCAATCGCGCCGCGCCGGGTGCCCTTCGCGACCCCGGCTTTTTCGATGAGCCATCCAGCCGCGAGCTTCACCTGGGCGCCTTCGGTGGGGTAGCGCGGGACTTCTTCGACAGCGCTCACGAGCTTCTCGTTGACTGCCAGCTCGACGAGGCGGTCGGCATCCGCGGGGGTCACGACCGGATTCAAAAAAAAGGAACCGGCGCTTCGGCGGTTTGAATCGTCGGGTTCGATCAGCATGGATTTTTTGCGGCGAAGGGCACGCACGGTGCGCCGGATCTCGGCAAGCGTCGCGCCGGGCACGACGTTCTTTTCGAGCTCCGCGTAGCGAACCGTTCCCGGTCCATTTGGGCGCAGAGCAAAGTCGACGGCAGATACGACGAAGCGATCTGGATTCCGTTTGAACAGGCTATCGCGATACCCGAAGCCGCAGTCCTCCGGTCCAAGCTCATCGAAGGCCAAGGTGTCACGGCGAAGCACCCGGACCCGCCCGATCACCTCGGCGACTTCCACACCGTACGCGCCAACATTCTGGATCGGCGTCGCACCGGTGGACCCGGGTATCCCCGAGAGGCATTCGAGCCCGGCCCAGCCGCGAGCGACCGCGCCATCCACGACGTTCTCCCAGGCGACGCCGGCCCCCGCGCGCACGGTCCCGTCGTCGCGGAAATCGAGCTCGGTGATTGCCATTTGAATGACCAGCCCGTCGTAGCCCTCGTCGGGGACGATGAGGTTCGAGCCGCCAGCCAGGATCGCCGACGGTACTTCTTCGTTGGTCGCCCAGCGAAGCGCGTCGGCGAGGGTCGTTTCATCGGTGGCGCGGATGAAATACTTCGCGTGCCCGCCGAGCTCCAAGCTGGTGAGCGGAGCCAGCGAAACGTCGCGTTCAATCTCGAGCGTCGTCATCGAATGATCATCTGACTCTTGATCTAGGCCGCTGAGATTCTGTCGAGGCCGGCCATGTACGGGCGCAACGCCTCCGGGATGCGCACGCTTCCGTCGGCCTGTTGATTCTGCTCTAGAATGGCGACCAGCGTCCGGCCGATCGCAAGGCCCGAGCCGTTTAGTGTATGAACGAAGCGGGGCTTGGCGTTTTCTTCGCGCCGAAACCGCGCCTGCATTCGCCGCGCCTGGAAGTCTCCAAACCAAGAACAGCTCGAAATCTCTCGGTAGGTGTTCTGCGCCGGCAGCCAGACCTCGAGGTCGTAGGATTTCTGCGCTGCAAACCCCATATCTCCAGCGCAGAGCTGCACGACGCGATGGTGGAGGCCTAGCTTTTGCAGGATCGCCTCGGCGTGATGGGTGAGTGCTTCGAGCTCCGCCTCGCCTCGTTCAGGATCACAAAAACGGACGAGCTCGACTTTGTCGAATTGATGAACGCGAATCATGCCGCGTGTGTCTTTGCCATAGCTCCCCGCCTCACTTCGAAAGCAGGCGGTGTATCCGGTGTATGCGATCGGCAAGTCGGCTCCGGCGAGGATTTCGTCTGCGTGCAAATTGGTGAGCGGAACTTCGGCGGTTGGCACGAGATAAAGGTCGTGCCCCTGCGCCTCGGCCTGCGCTTCCCATTCTTCGTCTTTCGCCATGCGAAACGCGTCTTTGGCGAACTTTGGGAGCTGGCCGGTGCCGCGCATGGCGCTGTCTTTGACGAGCACCGGTGGCCAGACTTCTTCATATCCATGCTCGGTGCTGTGAACGTCGAGCATGAACTGCATCAACGCGCGGTTGAGGCGAGCGCCGAGGCCCTTGAGCACGACAAAACGCGAGCCGCTGATCTTGGCGGCACGCTCGAAGTCTAGGATGTCGAGCCTGGTGCCGATCTCGACGTGATCCACGACGTCGAAGTCGAAGTCGGGCCTGTCACCCCACACCCGGAGCTCGACGTTTTCGTCTTCGCCGAGGCCGTCAGGCGTGCTGGCATGAGGAAGGTTCGGAAGGTCTAGCAAGATCGATTCGAGCTCGGCCTCGACTTCGCTTTGCCGAGACTCGCTCCGCTTTATTTGGTCACCCAGGCTACGGAGCTGCTCGCGCTTCGTTTGAAACTCGTCGGACTTCTTGTCGGCGACCTTTGCCATGGCCTGGCTGGCTTCGTTTCTCTCTTGTCGCAGCGCCTCGACCCCGGTGATGACCGAACGCCGCTCTTCGGCGAGGGACCCGAGTCGATCCAGCAGCGCCGCGTCGGTGAAACCGCGGCGCGTCAGGGCCGCCTTCACATCCAGAAGATTCTCGCTCACATGGCGCAGGTCGAGCATGGAGGCGGGTCTACAACAGGAGGCCCATGAGCACCAGTCGCGTACTTCTTGGCTCGGGGTGCAAAAGCACCTAAGTTTGAGCTGTGAGCGAGACGGGCAAGCTCGGCCGGTTGGGGGTGATCGGCGACGTTCACTGCGAGGCTGAAACGCTAAAGCGGGTGCTCGATGCCCTCGACTCGATGGACGTCGAAGCGGCTCTCTGCGTCGGTGATTTGGTCGACGGTCATGGCGATGCGGATACGACCGTCGGCCTGCTCGAGGCGCGAGGCGTCGAATGCGTCGCTGGCAACCACGAGCGTTGGTTCCTGTCGAACGAGCAGCGGTCTCTCGAGAACGCCACGCTGAAGATCAGCGACGCGTCACGCGAATTCATCGGAACGCTTCCGCGAACACGCCGGTACTCGACCCAGGCGGGGGAAGCGCTGCTCTGCCACGGCATCGGCGAAGACGACGAAGCCTGGCTTCTGCCCGACACCCGAGGCTACGCCCTTCAAGACATGCCCACGCTTCGGGAGCTGATGCTGGACGACGAGGTTAAGTTCATGATCGGCGGCCACACCCACCACAGAATGGTCCGCGTGTTTCCCGGGCTCACGGTGATCAACGCCGGAACCATTTACCGAAAGGACGAGCAGTCCTTCGTGGTGCTCGATTTCGCTGCAATGCGCGTGTTCGCCTATTCGGCGGCCGCGGCAACGACGGGTGAGCTCATCGAAGAGCTAGAGCTCCCCATGCCCGCACCCTTCAAGTAGAGCCGCGCGACGCTGGTCCTAGCGGGCTTGGCGCCAGAGCTCCGCCAGCGATGGCATCGTACCAGTCAGGAGGAACCCCACTCGAAACAGCCGCGCCCCCACTCGAATCGACAGCCAAGTCGAGATCAACAAGACCATCATCGAGCCAAGCACTTCCCACCAGGCGATGCCCGAGGCGTCGACCGAGAGGCGGATGATCACGGTGAGCGGCGAAGTGAAGGGAATCCAAGTCATCGCTTGGCCGAGCACGCCATGGGGATCCTCGAGAAGGATCACGAGAACCATCAGCGGAAGAATCGCGAGCATTGCCCAGCCCAGGGTGAGCTTCTGACTTTCGGCGGCGTTCGCGCCGAGCGCAGCGGTCGCAAGCATCAGGCTTCCGAGGAAAAGATAGCCCAAGACGAACAAGATCGGGGCCACCGCGAGCGCTCCCCACGGAATCGACACGAACGCCGCAAGCGCAGCCGACGCCGTGATCGCGACGAAGACGACCATCGTCGACCAGACCGCGAATTGGATGAGACCCGCCGCGCCGAGCCCGAAGAGCTTGCCGGCCAGAATTTCCTCCGGCGTCACCGAAGAGAGCAGAACTTCGACGATCTTGCTCTCCTTGTCGGTCGAAACGGTCTGCACGAGATAGCCAGATGCGCTTAGCAGCGCCGTCAGCAATAGAATTCCCAAGAAGAGGGGAATCGTCGTGCGCACCAGGAGGTCGAGGGCCCCGTCGAGTTCGACCACTTCTTCGCCTCGAGGGCCGAGTCGGCTGCGTACGAAGTAGGCCGGCGAGAGCACGCGCTGATGGAGGTCGCCATCGAGGCGTCCTTCGATGAGCGACTTGCGGAGGAGCCTTCGAAGCACTGGCTCGATGGAAGTCCCCCGCATGCTCAAGAGCGGCGTCTTCTCCGACTCGATGGCACGCACCTTTCCAGTGGCGAGGTAGTCATGTTCGATGACGTATACGGCCCGAAGGTTGCCCGAATCGAGGTCCCTGCTGGCTGCGTTGCGATTGTCGTAGAGCAGCACCTCGTCGGCCTTCTCGTTCGCCTTCCAGCGTAGCTCGCCGTTTTGTTCCACGAACGACGAACGATCGATGACGTTGGCTTCGTCGACCAAGCCGAACTGCGAGCTCTCCGCCGCGCGCTGCGAGAGAAAATAGGTTTGGACGCCGACGACGGTGCCCGAAACCGCGGCGAGGAATAGAGGTAAACCGAAGGTCGCCAACAAGTACGACCAACGTTTGACGACCGACAGAAACTCGAACCGCGCGACCGCGGCAATCCGTTGGATGCGCATACCTCAGCGGCCTCCACTCACCAGATGGACGAAAATCTCATCCATGCGGGCCACCAGGGGTTCGTAGCGTTCAACCGAGACGCCGTTTCGAACGAGCCCGTTCAAGTATTCCGCAGGAGTGGCGTTCGACGGCAGCTCGACATGCCAGCACCCTGCCTTGCGTTGGGTGGCCTCCAGACCGAGTGAGACGAGGTCCATTGCCGTCCAGATCATCACCTCGTGCGGCGAATAGCGCCGGCGAATTTCGTCGAGCCGGCCGTACACGACCAGCGTTCCACGGTGGATGAGGGCGACGCGGTCACAGAGCGCTTCGACTTGGTGCATCATGTGGGTCGACAAAACCGTCGTCCGCCCGCTGCGGCGGCGCTCTTCGATGAGCTCGGTGACGAGGGCGACGTTGATAGGATCCAAGCCAGAAAATGGCTCGTCCAGGACGCAAAGCTCGGGATCGGTCATGAGGCAGGCGGCGATCTGAACCTTCTGCGTCATGCCTTTTGATAGGCTTTCGACGCGCTGGTCCGCGACCTCGCTCAGGCCAACGCGCTCGAGCCAATGGTCGCCGGCGTCGAGAGCGGCCGCGCGCTTCATGCCTTTGAGCCGCCCGAGATAGGCAAGCAGCTCGCGCACCTTGGCGCGACGATAGACGCCGCGTTCCTCGGGAAGATACGCAGTGCGATCGAGGTTCTGCGGAGTCGGCGGGGCACCAAAGAGCGAGACTTCGCCCTCATCGGCACGAAGGATGTCGAGCCCGATTCGGATCAGGGTCGTCTTGCCGGCACCGTTCGGTCCAAGGAGGCCAAAGACCTCGCCCCTCCCCACTTCGAGCGACACCCCGTCGAGCGCCGTGTGCCGCCCAAAACGCTTGGTTACGCCCTTATACGCAAGAACCGCCACCGAGGAAGTGTATCGGTTGGAGGGCCCGAGGGGCTAATCCGCTGCAGGCTGACGGACGGGAACGAGCGGAGCTGGATCGCTAGGAAAGCGCCGCAGCCAAAAGTTTCTTGGTCAATGTGGAAACGCCGACGCTCTCCAGGTCATCGGTTCGGAAGAGCCGGCGCGTCTCCGAGGTCTCGGCCTTTGCTCCCGTCGCCCGAAAGACGGCGATCTGCATTCGACGGTGCGTGAGCGCGTGGTTCAGCTGTCCAATTGGTTCCCGGCCCAAGCTTGCCGAAATCCCTGCGTCCCGAAGCGCTCCTCGCGCATCGCTCAGATCAAACGCGCTTCTCGGGATCATCGGCAAGCCCCAGAGCCCCGCAAACAAGCTCTGCTCGCTTCGAAGGAGCCAGACGCGCTGCTCTGGCCCGCGGCCCTGCGTCGCCACCACGGCGGCGAGCTTCACCTGGTCGGGCGCTTTTCGCACGCGCGGAACGGGGAGCACGTCGACTTCGCCGTGTGCGCGCGCCTCGCAGTACTTGGCAACCGGACAGGACTCGCAGCTCGGCTTCTTGGGCGTGCAGACCGTGGCGCCGAGCTCCATCAAGGACTGATTGAAGGCGCCGGGCCTTGCGCCTGGAACCAAACGCGCGGCCTCCTCCCAGACCCGTTTGCTGGTCACCGAGGAACCGACGGGCGTGCCGATTCGAAAGAGGCGCGCGAGAACGCGCGTCACATTTCCGTCCACGATGGGCTCTTCTTTCTCGAAGGCAATGCTGCCGATGGCGCCCGCCGTGTAGCGACCCACGCCCGGCAGAGCACGCCTTGCATCGGCATCCTCGGGGACCTGTCCGCCGTACTGCGCGACGACTTCCCGGACGCCCGCGTGTAGCAAACGCGCACGTCGGTAGTAACCGAGGCCGCTCCAATGGGAGAGCACCGCGTCTTCGTCCGCTTCCGCCAAGTCTCTCGCAGTGGGAAAGCTCGCCAGGAAGCGCTCGTAATAGGGGATGACCGTCTCGACACGCGTCTGTTGAAGCATCACCTCGGATACCCAAATTGCGTAAGGGTCCCGGGTCTGGCGCCAAGGGAGGTCGCGGGCCGCCTCGTCGTACCAGCCGAGCAGTTTCTGCCGAATCGAAACCATCAGTTGTCCCCGTCGATCAGGCGCTCCGGGTTCTCGAGCATTTCGATGACGTCATACGCAAACGCAGCGCCAACGTGTCCGTCGACGACGCGATGATCGAGCGAGAGCGAGAGCAGCATGACCTTGCCGACGACAATTGCGCCGTCGCGAACCACGGGCTTCTCCTTGATTCGGTGGACCCCCAAGATGCCGAGCTCCGGATGATTCAAGATGGGCGTCGCTAGAAGGCCACCCCGTTTGCCCAACGATGTTACCGTGAACGTGGAGCCCCGCAGATCGTTTGGCGCAATCGTTCCGTCCCTGGCTGACCGTGCAAGGCTTTCGATTCGGCTCCCGAGCTCGAAGAGCGGGAGCCGATCCGCGTCGTGAATGACCGGAACCATCAGTCCGGCCTCGGTCGCCGTGGCCACACCGATGTTGTAGTATTTCTTGTAGACCAGCTCATTGTTGCGCTCGTCGACCGCAGCGTTGAGCACGGGATGCCTCGGCAACGCATCGGCCACGGCTTTGACGATGAAGGGCAAGTAGTTGAGCCGGAGCCCGCGGCGCTGCGCCTCGGGCAAGAGCTGCCGCCGGAGCTCCACCAGCCGCGACGCATCACACTCCTCGACAAACGTGAAGTGCGCTGCGGTCGTCTTGGAGCGGTGCATCCGTTCGGCGATCGTGCGCCGCATTCCGAGGATCGGGCGACGCGCTTCGAGCGTCGTATCGGTCTGCTCCTCGGCGACGAGCGCGCGAAGGTCATCCGCGGTCACCCGCCCCTCCGCACCGCCAGGACGGACGCGCCGAAGGTCCACACCCAGCGCCTCGGCCAAGCGTCGCGTCGCAGGAGTCGCCAAGGGCTTCGCGTCGAAGTAAGCGCTATCGGCCCCGGCTTCGACCTGAAAAAGCCCCGCCCCCGGTACCTGGTCCCGGATCTCTCCCACCGCAGTGGCCGGCGGCCGGGAAGATCGCCGCGGGGAATCCACGGTGGTGGGCAGCTCGGACTCCAGCGTGAGAATCACCTGCCCCACACGAGCAACGGCGCCCACTTCAAAGCAAAGCCGCTCGACTCGCGCTTCGCAGGGTGCGCCAATCGTGACGGTCGCCTTGTCGGTCATGACCTCGACCATGGGGTCGTCCTCGGCCACGGCGTCGCCGACCGCCACGAACCACTGCACGATCTCGCCTTCGGTCACCCCTTCCCCAACGTCCGGAAGCTTGAAGTCGAGCCGTGACATCGATCAGTACCTCGCGGTTTCCAAGAGCGCCGGAACGATCCGGTGGGCCAGCGGAAGATACTCGCGCTCGTGCGTCAATGGGAACGGCGTGTCCCAGCCGGTGACACGAACCGGGGGAGCTTCGAGGTGCAGGAATGCACGCTCGGTGATCAGCGCAACGAGCTCGCCTCCAAAGCCGCACGTCCGAGGCGCCTCGTGCACGATCACCGCGCGGCCGGTCTTCTTCACGCTCGAGGTGATGGTTTCGATGTCGAGCGGCCAGAGCGTTCTGAGATCGATCACTTCGACATCGACCCCCTCTTTCGACACCTCTTCGGCGGCGGTGAACGCTTCATAGAGCATGGCTCCCCAGGCCAGACAGGTGACGTGCTTGCCAGCCCGAACGACCTTCGCCTCGCCGAGAGGCACCCGGTAAGTCGTCTCCGGCACTTCCATTTTCACGGCGCGGTACACGCGCTTCGGCTCGAAAAAGAGAACCGGGTCATCGTCCTCGATCGCTTCGAGCAGGAGCCCCTTCGCGTCGTACGGGTTCGATGGGCAGACGACCTTCAACCCCGGCGTGTGAATGAACAATGCCTCGGGCGACTGGGAATGATACTGACCACCTCGAATGCCCCCGCCATAAGGCGTGCGGACGACCATCGGCACGTGAAACTCGCCGGCCGTTCGATAGCGATACTTCGCTGCTTCGCTGACGAGCTGGTCGAAGCCCGGGTAGATGAAGTCCGCAAACTGAATCTCGGAAACGGGCCGAAGCCCGTGAAGCGCCATGCCAATGGCCGTCCCGAGGATCCCTGTCTCCGAAAGCGGCGTGTCGAGCACTCTGTCTGGACCAAACTCTTCTAGCAGCCCCTGAGTCACCCGAAAAACTCCACCTAAGGTTCCAATGTCTTCGCCCAGGAGCAGGACGTTTTCGTGCTCTCGGAGCGCGCCACGCAAGGCGCTGTTGATCGCCTGAACGAGATTCATCTCGGTCACGACTCGTCCTCCTCAGCCGCGGCTCGTGGCCCGCCGAGCGATTGGGCTTGTTGCTCGCGCAAATGCCAAGGCTGCTCAGCGTAGACGTCGGTGAACGTTTCGCCGAGCTCGGGTGCAGGTTTTTGCTCCGCACGCTGGACGCATTCTTTGACTTCCAAATCGCAGACCGTGCGCCAGTCGCTGTCGAGCTCGTCGTCCCAAACCTTACGATGCTCGAGGTGCTTGCGGAGCCTCGCAATGGGATCGGCGCTGCGCCAGGCGTCGACCTCCTCTTCAGTTCGATAGACCCTCGGGTCATCCGAAGTCGAATGGCCGCCCAGGCGATAGGTCAGGAGCTCGATGAACGTCGGCCCTCCGCCGTTTGCGGCTCGCCGCACGCCTTCTCGAACGGCTCCAAATACCGCAAGCGCATCGTTGCCATCGACCCGCGCAGCCGGGACCCGGTACGCAGCCGCCTTCTCAGCAATCGTGCGCGTTGCGGTCTGTCGTTCGACCGGCAAGCTGATCGCGTAGCCGTTGTTGCGGCATAGAAAGAGAACCGGCGGCTGAAAGACGCCGGCGAAATTCATCGCCGCGTGGAAATCGTTCGAGCTCGTCGCTCCATCGCCGAAGAAGACGCCGACGCACTCGTCGAGGTCGCGCTTTTTGGCCGCCATACCAAGACCGACGGCGTGCGGAATCTGCGTTCCGATGGGGGCGCTCACCGCGAGATACCGGTGCGAACGGCTGAAGGTGTGGTCCGGCATCTGTCGGCCGAGCACCGGGTCGTCGGCGTTCCCGTACATGTGGTCGACGTACCGTTGCAATGGGTAGCCTCTCCAGAGCAGAGCGCCCACTTCGCGATAGCAGGGAACGATCCAATCCCGGTCGCGAAGGGCAGCCGCGGCCCCTACGATCGCCGCCTCCTCTCCGAGGGAGCCTACGTGAAACGCGATGCGACCTTGCCGCTGAATTCGTTCGAGCCGGTCATCGACGATACGGGTACGAACCATCGCCTTGTAGAGCGCGACGACCTCATCGACGGACAGGCCCGGGTCGAGCTTTGAATCGAGGCTTCCGTCGTCCCGAATGACCTGCATGTCCCCCTCAGCCGAGCACGTCCAGCTTTCGTTTCTTTCCGTAGCGATTCATTGCAGGCGCCGCGTGGTTCTGAACCTCCGTCGCAAGCGCCCCCGTGAGAAAAACTTCTGCTGCGCGATAGCTCGAGCGAACGAGCGGGCCCGAGGCGACGAAGCGAAACCCCATCTCGAGCCCCAGTTTCTCGTAGTCCGCAAACTCAGCGGGCTCGACGTAGCGTTGCACCGAGGCGTGACGCTTGGTCGGCCTCAGGTATTGGCCGATCGTGAGCACGTCGACGTCCGCGTCGCGCAGAAGCCGCATGGCGCTGAGGACTTCGTCGCGCTCTTCGCCGAGGCCCACCATGAGCGAAGTCTTGACGATCGACGCGCCGAGCTCTTTCGCAGCGACGAGCGCATCGACCGAGCGCTCCCAGGAGCAGCGCACATCTCGAATGCTCCGCTGCAATCGCGGCACCACCTCCACGTTGTGCGCGAAGACATCCGGGCGCCCCTCTTGCACGACGACGCGAAGGTCCTCGTGATCGCCTTGAAAATCTCCCACCAAGGTCTCGACGCGAAGCGCTGGGCTATGGTGCTTGATGCGACGAACCGTCTTCGCGACGTGCGCAGCGCCGCCGTCCGCGAGGTCGTCGCGGTCGACCATCGTGAGCACCACGTAGGCAAGCCCCATCTCGGCAAGCGAGATGGCCGTGTTCTCGGGCTCGTTCGAATCCACGGCGCCGCCGGGCTTACCGGTCTGAACGGAGCAGAAGCGGCAGCCCCGCGTGCAGGTCTCCCCGAGGATCATGACGGTTGCGGTGCCCTGGCCCCAGCATTCGAAAATGTTCGGGCAGCGGGCTTCCTCGCAAACCGTGTGCAGCCCGCGAGCGCGGAACCGGGACTTTAGGCCGTGGAACTGGTCCTGCTGCGGCCCCGCCGGGAGCCTCACGCGAAGCCAATCAGGTTTGCGAGCAGGCAAGGTCATCACGGCTCCGATCGTTCCCAAGACACGCTCTTAGGGGGCGGCTCCTCCTCTGTCAATCGCGTCTAACACTACGAATTGTGTGGCTTTCTTCGGCTTGGCGCAATATTTCGATATCCCGGCCAGTTAGGCGCAATATTTTCGTGTTTGACCCTTTACCTGGGTCGCGCGTGCCCCATAATCCAGCGTCGAAGCGGCTCGAAACCCGTTAGGAGCAACTCGATGGACGACGAAAGAAGGCCAAGGCGCGCTGGCCCGGTCGAAAGACCCGGGGCTCTCGGTGGCAAGCGAGATCTGAACCGGCGCAAGCGCGTCCAAGACCTCATCGAGGCAGGTCTTTCGCTCTTTTTGCATCGAGGGGTCGAAGCGGTAACCATCGACGAAGTGGCCCGTGAGGCCGGTATGGCAAAGGGCAACTTCTACCGCTATTTCCGGGACAAAGCCGATCTGGTCGAGGCAGTGATCTCGCCGGTTGCAAGCACCACGCTCGAAGCGATACACGAGTGCGATTCCCAGCTTCGGCAAGCAAACGATCGCGAGCAGGCGGTCGCAGCTTACGGACAACTGGGCAATCGCTTGGTCGGCGCGCTCGCCCTCTACCCGGACGCGATGTGCCTTTATCTTCAGGAGCGGCGAGCCCCGTCCACGATCGCCCGCCAAGCGATCTCCGATCTGGCGCACGAGCTCGACGAGAGGGCGATGACCCTGAGCAAGGTGGCCGCGGAGCGGGGATTCGTGACGGTTTCAGACCCGCGTGTGAGTGCGCTCGCGGTCCTCGGTGCAGTCGAGGCGCTCGCTCTGGCCTCGGTGCGCAAACAGGTGCAGATGGATCCCATCGAAACCACCAAGAGCCTGATTTCGATCGTGCTCGAAGGGCTGCGAAACTAGCCCCCCTGGGCCAGCTAAACAACTGTCCAGCGCGAAACTACCGTTCCGGGAGCTTCTTCTTCACAATTGAGCGGATATGGCGGGGAGGCTGATCTTGACCGCAGTGGCGCTCGTCTGGGCGACATTGCCCGGCGTCGCACATGCGGCGAGCGGGCCGAGTGCGCCTGGCGTTGCGGGCGAGCTCGGCACGGTCGTCCTGCTCGTTCTCGTGATCGGCGTGGCGTACGTGCTCGCCCACAACGTGGTGGAGCGCTTGCAGCGTCGCTTCCTCGTCGTGAGCGGTGCCGAGTATCTTCTGCTCGGATTCCTGCTCGGTCCGGCCTTCCCTGCAATCCATGCGTTCGACAACGTGACTGGCCTGCTACCGATCATCGCGCTCGCGGCAGGTTGGGTTGGCTTGCTGCGAGGCACCGACTTCGACTTTACGAGTCTTCAAAAGCTCGATCCGGCGACGTGGCGCGTGGTCTTCCTACATCACCTGCTTCCCGGTCTCGCCGTCGGCTTTGGCGCGTACTACTTCTTCACCGACGGTGGCTGGGTGGAGACCACAGCGCGGAGCGCAGCGCTGAGCGCCGCCGCGCTGGCCTGCTTTGCGGCGGCAGATTCGACCGAGCCATTCGACCTGCTCGCGAGGCGCTACGAGATCAGCGGGCGGCTCGCTTCGCTGCTCAGAATCGGAACGCGCCTCGGCGACATCGCCGTCATACTCGCCTTCGGCCTGATTTTTTGCGTGTTCCACGAGAACGCGCCCCAAGCACAAGACTACTCGCCAGCCCTGTGGGCCTGGGTGACCGTCCTGCTCGGCGCCGCGCTCGGCTTCCTGTTTTCGCTCTTCTTGGCAGGCGACGAATCGGACAACTCTCGCTTCCTGGCACTGGTCGGCATCATCGCCTTTGCATCGGGCGGCGCGTATTTCCTGGAGCTCTCGCCTTTGGCCGTGAATCTTTCGATGGGCTTCGTGCTGGTGAACTTCGCCCGCGGCGGCCAGCTCTTGCACACGACGCTCGAATCGACCGAGCGCCCAATGGCGATCGTGCTTCTGATATTTGCTGGTGCGCTTTGGCAACCCACCCCGCTGGTGCCGACTTTGGTCGCGCTCGCCGGGTTCCTGGCTGCACGCACCGGGGCCAAGTGGATCGCAAGCCTTATCGCAGGCTGGGGTACCAGTTTGAGAAAAGACCTGTTCCGTGGCCTCTTGGCCCACGGCGACGTCACGCTGGCCATGGCTGTCTCTTTTCGACTGGTCTATGAAGGCGCGGCGGCAAACCTCGCCTACTCCGTGGTGCTTGGCTCGGTCATCATCAATGACCTGATCGCACCGCGACTGCTCCGCGGTTTGCTCGCGGACGAGGGCGAAATTCAGCGCGAGCTCAAGGACAACGCTACCCAAACATCGGTCGAGGTGGGTGCCAAATGAACATCGTCGTCATAGGTATGGGAGAAGTCGGTCGTCACTTGTTGAGCGTCCTCGACAAGGAAGGTCACGACATCATCGCGGTCGATTCGAGCGCCAAAGCCGTACAATACGCCGAGGAGCACTACGACGTAGCGTCAATCATCGGCTACGGCGCGAGCGAGACTCTGTTGAAGATCGCCGGCGTGGGTCGCTCCGACCTGGTCGTTGCGGTTACGAACCACGATGAGATGAACCTGATCGCCGCACTGGCGTCCAAGCAGCTGGGCGCAAAGCACGTCGT